>NZ_CP022387.1:1258377-1572972 GCF_002302635.1 Capnocytophaga stomatis | reverse complement strand
GAAGAGCTTGAAAGCATTGCAGGACACCGTGGAAAAAAGGTTTTTACTTATTTCCATTCCAAATTATTGTAATATTTTTCAAACAAAAAATATTTTTATGTTATATTTAATCATAAAAATATATAAAATTATTGAAACGTATTTCAAAATATTGATTATAATAAAAAATACCGTACCTTTGCAGAATTGTCTTAGAAAATTTTGAATAAAAAACTAATCAAAAGAATTTACTGTTGAAATTCCATTGAGTTGCGGCTATTTGTTACATTAAAATCACTTTTTATTGCTTTTTTTACATTTATTTTCTACTACAAAACAAGTCAGAGAACCTGAAACAGTGACTCTAAATTTGTAATCAGGATTACCAACAATAATTAATAACAAAAACAAGATTTCAATGAGAGAAAAAGTTTTAACGTTGTTTGTGTTTTTGATGGGAGTTTTCTCTTACTCATTGTTAGCACAAACTTCATCAGTAAAGGGAGTTGTTACTGATTCAGAAGGGGTTCCCCTTCCCGGAGTAAGCGTTGTTATTAAAAACAGCAATCGCGGAATTTCTACAGATTTTGACGGAAATTTTGAAATACGTGCTGAGCAAGGAGATATTCTTGTTTTCAGTTCTTTGGGATTCTCAACGCAGGAAAAAGTTGTAGGGAAGGACAAATCCAAAACAATGAAGATAATCCTGATGGAAGAGGCACAAGCCATTGAAGAGGTGGTTGTTGTAGCGTACGGTACTGCTAAGAAACAATCTTTGGTTGGTGCACAATCAACCGTGTCAGCAAAGCAGTTAGAAATGCGACCAATCACAAACCTTACCAGTGCGTTGAGTGGCGTAGCTCCTGGTGTTCAAGTAACTACTTCAAGTGGACAACCTGGAACATCGAGCACGATACGAATCCGTGGATTTGGCTCTGTAAATGCTGGGAATGACCCTATTTACGTGGTAGATGGTTCAATTTACAATGGTCTCATTTCAAACATTGCAGCCCAAGATATTGAGAGTATTTCAATCTTAAAAGATGCTGCCTCTACTGCTTTGTATGGTTCCAGTGCAGGAAATGGTGTTGTGCTTATCACAACAAAAGCCGGGTCAAGAGCTCAGAAAAATACCCCTATGGTCACATATACCAGCAATATTGGATTTTCCCGCAGAGGACAGGAAGATTATGAGAAAGTGGGTGCTATGGACTATTATACAATACGTTGGCAGCAGTTCTTTAATGACAATAAGTACTCAAAAAATCATTCTGATATACAAGCTGCCGGACAAGCTTCATATGACTTGTTAAACGCTTTCAAATATCAACCATATGCGGGAATCGAATCTTACTATGAGTTTGATAAAGCCACCAATATGTGGTCACTTACTAAAAACCCTACAATAGGAAATGATGTAACTCCGGCTATGATTCTTCCTGATGGGTCATTGAATCCGGAAATTACTGGTCTTTTATGGGCAGATGACTTGGATTGGGAAGGAAAACTATACAGAACAGGTATTCGGAATGAACATACTTTGAATGTCAGCTATAACACAGACAAGTTAAAAAGTTACATTTCGGCAGGATACATTAACGAAGAAGGATATCGTATCAAGACAAACTACAAAAGAATGTCCGGAAGAGCCAATTTGAACTATGACGTAAACAAATGGCTTAGCTTAGGTACTAATATATCTTATAGCAAAACCAACGATAATGCACCAAGAACCACGGGTTCAAATAGTTCTAATACATTTAGCTTTATCCGAAGTATAGCTCCAATCTATCCAATACACAGACACAATGAGGATGGAAGCTACTATCTGGATAAAAAAGGAAATAGAGTTTTTGACTATGGACAAGGAAGACCTTTTAGAGGAAATTACAACCCCATACTTGAATCAGATTTAGACCTATACTCATCAGATGACGACGCCCTAACTACACGTTCGTTTGTTGAGATTAAACTTCTACCTGAATTAAAACTTCGTGCAAACTATTCATACGATATGTTGCGTTACACGACAAAAGAAAAATACAACAACGTATTAGGAGCACAACCAGAAGGAGTACTGGGCATCAACAATTACAAAAGAGGAACAACCACATTCACTCAATTGTTAGATTACGATAAAGTATTCAAAGATATTCATCATATACACGTTCTTCTTGGTCACGAGAGCTATGAGTATGATTATTACACACTTGGAGCAAGTAAAAAGGGAGCTGGTTTTATAGGAATTGATGAATTAGGAAATTACTCAGAAGTACAATCAGCCTCTTCCAGAACAGATGAATACAACAAGGAAGGATATTTTGGTAGAATTAACTACAATTACAGTGATCGTTATAATGTCTCTGCTTCTTATCGTCGTGATGGAACTTCACGTTTTCACAAAAACCAACGTTGGGGGAATTTCTGGTCAATAGGAGCAGGATGGCATCTAAAAAATGAGAAATTCTTAAAAGATGTAAATTGGCTAAATAATTTAAAACTTCGTGTTTCAACAGGAGAAACAGGAAACGATGCTTTAAGCTCATACTATGCATCTCAAACAACTTATTCTTTAGTAAAAAATAATACATTATTAGGACTAAGAATTGGAACTTATGCTGATCCTAGTTTGGTATGGGAAAAACAACGTAATTCTGACATAGCATTAGAATTCGGTGTCTTCAATAGACTTAGGGGAACTATTGAGTTTTTCAATAAAGAATCCGATGACCTTATTTTTAGCGTACCTCTACCCGCTTCTACTGGTATAGGTGATGTTGATAAAAATATAGGAAAAGTAAGAAATTACGGATTAGAAATGGAATTTACTTACGATATTATCAATAATGCAGAAGTAAAATGGAATGTAAACTTCAATGGAACAATCCTTAAGAATAAAATTGTAAGTCTTCCTGATCACAATAAGAAAGATGGAATAGAATTTAGCTATCATAAATATTTGGAAGGAACTAGCATATATGATTATTATCTACCTGAATGGATTGGCGTAAATACAAACGAAGGATTTGCTATGTATCGCCTTGATGCAGAAAAATATCCTAAATTGGCTGACCCTTCAAACCCTAATTTTAAAGGAGTAGAGAAAGATGGCGAAATGGCTGGATATACATATGATGCAAACTATGCCAAAAAACATTTTGCAGGAAGCTCTATCCCTGATTTGTACGGAGGATTCGGAACCAATGTATCCTGGAAAGGATTCAATCTCAATGTGCAAATGGCTTATCAGTTAGGAGGTAAGGCCTATGATGGAGGGTACGCTGGACTAATGGGACGTGATTTGAATGGAGGATTAGCGGCACACAAAGATATGTACAGAGCTTGGCGTAAACCAGGGGATATCACTGATGTTCCAAGAGTAGATGCCGGAACAAGAGGGCAATACGATAGCTCTCGTTCTGATAGATTCTTAATATCTAAAACAGCTTTGATGCTTAAAAATGTGTCTTTAAGTTACACTCTTCCTAGTGATGTAGTAAAAATGCTAAATGTTAACAACGTTCAAGTAGGGATTTCGGGGGAAAACCTATTCTTATGGTCAAAAAGAAAAGGTTTAAACCCAATGAGTAATTATAGTGGAGTTGTGAGCACAACAGGCTATAGTTACGCTAAAATAATAACTTGTAATTTTTCAGTTTCTTTCTAATCAATTAAAAATAAAAAGATGAGAATAATAAATAAATTAGCCATAGCTTCTTTAGCAGTAGTAATGGCAAGTGGATGTTCTGAAGATTTTTTGGAGACAGCTCCCTCTAATGCCATAAGTGAAAAAATTGCAGAAAATACAACACAAGGGCTCAACGCAATCCTTGAAGGCATACATAATATGATGTATATGTACAACTTTGGACAAAGATTCGCATACGGGCAAGCAGCGATGAATGCACAATTGGATATAATGGGTGATGATATGATTAATACATTATCAGGATATCATATGCAGCAATATAGATTCACAGGAAGTAGAGATATCTCCTCTGATAATGGAATTAACTATAAAGCGTGGGATTATTATTACACTGTAATCCTTCATACTAATAAAATACTTGGCAATGTAGACAAAACACCTGACCTTACTCCTTCTGACAAGGCAACTATTTTAGGGGAAGCACACGCATTTCGTGCTTGGGCATATCACAATCTAGTTCAACTTTTTGCAAAACGATATGAAAAAGGTGAAGCTAACAACCATTTGGGAGTGATTATCCGTACTCCAGACAAACTTGAAGAGCCTTTGCCTCGTTCTACCGTAGCAGAAGTTTACAATTATATTGATTCAGATATGGCTGCTGCATTAAGTAATTTGAAAAACGCTCCGGACAAGAAAAGAAAAAATGCTATTCGTTACTCTACAGCTTGCGGAATTGCTGCTCGTATCGCACTAACCAAATCAGATTGGGAAAATGCTGAAAAATACGCTGATATAGCAATGGCTGAATCAGGAGCATCTTTGCAAAAGGGAATGAACTTGGTGAGTGGGTTTAATAATCTGAATGACACTGAATGGATGTGGGCATATACACAGTCCGTAGATCAAATTCTTGGCTATGGTGGATTCTTTTCATCATATTCGTACAATTTTGATGATGGATGGAACGATGCCCTTCGTTTTTCCGTAAATCGTGATATTTATGATTTGATGGGGGAAAAAGATGTACGTCGCAAATGGTGGGTGTGCTTAGACAGAGACGATGAAATTCCAGCAGATGCCTTTTCCATATACTTTAAAGGTGGCACTAGCAAACCAAATTGGGAAACCACAGGACAGTCAATCAAGTTCAAGTCAAGAGCAGCGAAAGACAGTCGTGGTGATATATTCTTGATGCGTTTGGCAGAAATGTATTACATAAAAGCCGAGGCACAAGCTCGCCAAGGGAAATACAATGAAGCACAAACTACGCTTAACACAATTATGGTAACTCGTGATGTAGAATACAATACAACTGTTACTGGTGAAAAACTCATTGAAGAGATAATGCGTAACAAGCGTATTGACCTCTGGATGGAAGGACAACGTTTCTTTGATATGAAACGCTTGAAAGAAGTTCATAACCGATTAAACTCAAAAAATATCCAACAGTATTTAACAGGCGCTAGGAAGCAAACGGCTATTTCTCGTAACTCAGGAAACATAGTAGAGAACGTTCCCACATCTCCTGATAGCAAATATTGGCAGTTTCTTATTCCTTATGCTGAACTTAAAGGAAATCCTCTTATTGAGCAAAATGAATTATAAAAGATTCTAACAAAAAAGCCGAGTTGAATTCAACTCGGCTTTTTTCAAAAAGGTAGAGACATTTTCATTCTCCACTTATAAAACTAAAACTATATCCTAATTTTTAAACCTGCAAAAAGTGTTCTCGGAAGTGAAGGTCCATAAATGTAAGTAGGGTCGCGGTCAATTCCTTTATCAAAATCTTTTTGGTAATCATTGAACAAGTTTTTAATACCAGCACTTACTTCCATTGTGAAGAAATTATCAAATCTGAATTCGTAAGAAGTATTAAGCCCAAAATCAAACATATTCGGCGTAGTTAAAAGCTCATTTCTGCCTTCGTGCAATGTTTCCATTGAACCTGTAAAAACAGTTGTTAAGTTGATAGTCCACTCATCTTGAGGTTTGTACGTTGTTGTTAAATTTCCGTATGCATTTGGCGAACGCAAAAGTTTGTCAGTTTCGGCAATAACATTTCCGTGTTCGTCTTCCGCCACTACTTGTTTTTTATCATATTTTGAACTTTGGAAAGTAGCTCCTAATTGGAAAGCAAATTTAGGATTAGGACTGTATTTGAACTCCAAATTCACACCTTTTACAGTGGCTTTGTCTCCGTTTTGTTTCTCTTTGATATCCAAATCTTTCTCTCTACCAATTGAAGTATATACAAACGGATTATGCAATGCAGTGTAGAATCCTTCAATCATCGCAACGATTTGATGGTCTTCGTGTGAGTGGTTGTACTCCAATGAAGCCGTAAAGCTGTCCGATGTTTCTTTCTTCAAATCTGAAGCCAACTGCACCCTGCGAACTTCTCCCGTAATTAATTCAGAATGAACATCTTCGGAATAAAATAGCGGAGCTCTGAATCCACGAGCATATGAAGCTCTGGCAATTACTTCATCAGTTATGTTATACAACAAACTCGCTCTTGGGTTGAGTGCCGTAACTGATTTTTTCAGCAAGTTGGAACTGATGTTATCCAAACGTAAACCTGCTAAAACTTTGAAATTCGGAAGAATTTTCCAATCGGCTTGCGTATATAACCCGAAGATTTTTTGGTCTTGATTTACCGCAAGAATATCCGGATTACGTCTGGTTTCTGAGATATCATCAAATTTGTACTCTGTTCCTGATGTCCATTGGATGCTTCCTTCTCCGGCATAAATTTGAGCTGTGTGTTGCCCTCCAATTACCCAAATACTTTCACGAGTAACACCGTAATTCAATGCTTCAACATCGTAGGTATTGTTCTCAGTATCAAAAGCTCCGTAGTA
This sequence comes from Capnocytophaga stomatis, assembly GCF_002302635.1. NCBI lineage: Bacteria > Pseudomonadati > Bacteroidota > Flavobacteriia > Flavobacteriales > Flavobacteriaceae > Capnocytophaga > Capnocytophaga stomatis. The sequence goes on along the minus strand of NZ_CP022387.1, from coordinate 1,566,480 downwards.
GTTGTTAGCTTTAGTGCGTTGCCCACTTGCAAACACTGAAAATTTATGATTGTAAGAAGGCGACAAATAATCATAATTGATATTTCCTCCTACCATATCCGTGCGGATAGATTCTGCAATATCTGCCAAGTGCTCAGGAAGGTCAAATTTATTTCCTCCTCTACGATTTTCATTACTTACGTTAAGTTCTCCTTCTAATTTTTTACGAGAATCAAATTCATTAAAGAATTTTGCTCCGGCATTGATGTTTCTCAATTTTGTAAGTTCTGAAAGGTCATCACCATTGGCATCGTATGATTCACGAATACGATTCATCCCATAGAAAGAAATACCTCTTGTAAGATTCTCATTTACAATTGAACCGTTAAATGATGAAACGATATCTTCGGATTTTCCGCCTATTAAAGCCGCCGAAACGCCTGCTTGAGCCTCATTTTTGGTTGGATTTTTAGTAATCACGTTAATAGTTCCTGCAATGGCATTTGCTCCGAACAAAGCCGAACCACCTCCACGAATAACCTCAATTCGGTCAATCATACTTGCCGGTATTTGCTCCAGTCCGTAAACACCATTAAGTGAACCAAAAATAGGACGGCTATCAATCAAAATTTGAGAATACGCACCTCCTAAACCATTGATTCTCACTTGTGAAAATCCACAGTTTTGGCAATTCACCTCTGTTCTCAAACCAGGCTGAAAAACCAAGCCTTCCATAAGAGTTGTTGCTCTTACATTTACCAAATCTTTCTGTCCTGTAACACTTACCAAAACGGGTGCTTCTTTTCTGTTCAACGCTGTTTTAGTAGCTGTTACCACCACTTCATCTATCCCTAAAACGTCTTCTTTTAGTTCAAAATTTCTTTCGATAACTTCACCAGATTTAACCGTAATTTTCTCTGTAACAGTTACAAATCCTAATGAAGAAACTTTCAAATTATAATTCCCTTCAGGAACGCTTAACTCAAAGTTTCCTTTTTTGTCAGAAATTACCCATTTTTTATGCGTTTTGTTCTCCAAAACTACGGAAATTAGCTCCAAGGGATTCCCATCCGAAGAGATATTTCCTTTCAAAGTTCCGTTTTGAGCAAAGACTTTTGCCCCCAAAAATAGTAGAAATACTAATAAATAATTTTTCATAAAAATATTTTGATTAAATTTCATTGAATAATTTTTTTCGGCAAATCTAAAAAATATATTTCATATGCAAAAACATTGTTTGATTATTTTTATTGTTTTATTAATCTAAATCTGAATATCAGCAAAATAAAAGAGCTAAGAAAAATTCCCAGCTCTTTTAAAAGTTTTAAATTGACAAACGTTTTACTCTGCCCGATATACCTCAACCCATTTGCCTTCGGTTCGGGTATTGTAACGATTGTTGTACATCGCCTCGGCAAAAGTTCCCGGAAGATAGTAACGTCCTGCGTACGAGGCGTTTAACTTCAGTTTTATTACTTTTGTCTGATTTCCTTTCAATGACAAGTAAAAATTAGCTCTGTCATCTCTAAAATCCGCATAATCAATATACGAACTTTGCTCTGTATCCCCGTAATCCGTGAAACGCGTGTTGATAATCTCCCAGCCTGACGGAATAATTTGCGTAAGTGCTACATTTTCAACAGATTCGTTAGTCAAATTTTTAACCTCGATAGAAGCAATCAGTTCCGTACTTTGACGTACTTGGCTTACATCAACCACATTACCGTTTTTATCTCGATACGTAGTTGACAGAGCCAAACCGTTTTGCATTGGCAATTCTTTCCCCACAGGTAGCACGCCACTCGAAATTAATCGCACATAAAGCGTTTGTTTTGAGGTATTTTTAATCTGTAACGATTGTTTATCTCCTTTAATAGGTAATTCAACAGAAGCCATCGGTTCACTTGATTTGATGTTTTCTGTTTTTCCTCCCAAAGAATACGATGCCGAGAATGATTTTCCACTTTTGTTGATTTCCACATATTTAGCCATTGCATAAAGTGCGTAAGCTGTGGTTTGAGTGCTCATCCAATCGGAAGAAGAAAGCCTATCCGCAATTTCTAAAGCCCAACGTGCTGCATCTTCTTTTTTGCCAATCAACAAAGCTGTTTCCAAAGCCATCGCCTTGTTACGAACTTCGGAACCGTAATAGTAATAATTTCCATCATTATCATCTACTGAAACCGATTGAAACAAATTATTTGCTGTTTGCTTTTGTCCGGAAAAAGCGTAAGCCGCTGCTAACAAGCGTTTTGCGTTAGATGAAATATCTTTAGTTTCACGCAATCGATTCATTGCTCCCATATTAGGACTTCCTGCCAAAGCCAACGTGTACAAACGATATGCCTGAGCGAAATCATTCTGATATTCAGGATTATAACGCCATTGACGAGCTTCATTGTTTTGATAGTTCAGCCAATTTTGTTTGCTTCCCGACGGAAGTACGTATCCTTTTTTCTCTGCCAAAACGAAGAACTGACCAATGTAAGAAGTCGTCCAGTCGTCAGCATATCGGTTTCCTTTCCAGTAAGCAAATCCCCCGTTAGGAAGTTGATTTTCGTGAAGTTTACTAATTGCTACGGTTACATTTCGGCGTACTTCTTCTGCCTTTTCAGGTGTTAAATTGACAAAATCGCTCAAAAATAATTGCGGAAAAGCTCCAGAGGTGATTTGCTCGCCGCAACCGTGAGGATACGAAATTAAGTAATTCAATCTCTGATGTAAATTCACTCCCGGGAAGCTGGAAATTTCAAGCACATTTTTGGCTTTTTCTCCAAAAACAGAAGCATTCAAGTTTTGCGAACTTCCTTCTGTAAGTACCGCATTCTGAACAAAATAAGTTACAGGATTCGGGTTGTACACATCCATTTCCACTTCGTAAACCGCTTTTTCACTGCCCGAAGTTGCTGTGATTTTCACTTTCCCGATGCCCGTTTGTTGCGTAGTTTCTAACTCAAAATATGCCATTTTCTCACCCGTTCCGTCAAATTGTAACGATTGCGATTTATTGCCAACTACCTTAAAATGAGTATTTGTTTCCACAGAAATCGTTGCATTTCTGATGCTTTTCTCCATTGCAAAAACCGTAACCGGCAACGTAATTTTTTCGCCAGGAACTGCTTTTCTTGGTAAAGAACCCAACAATGAAAGCGGACTTATAACAGGAATATCTTTCTTCTCGGCACTTCCAAATGCGTTTTTGGTAACATCCGAAGCCACTACCATCACCCTTGCTGAGCCCATATAATTTGGAACTTGAATATCGTGAGCATTCGTGTTTCCTTTTTTCAAAGTGTAAGGACCTTTAACAATCACAAAAGGTTTAAAACGATTTGCTTTTTGAGCCTCTGCTCCCCCCAAATCTTCGTCTCCTCCTATGCTAAATGCTTGATTTACTGTTCCTCCGTAAGCTCCGATAATGTCATTATAAACATCCCAAGTCTTCACACCCAAAGCTGTTTTTGAGAAAAACTTGCTCCAAGGATTTGGCGTTTTGAATCGGGTTAAGTTAAGCAATCCGTCTTCTACAATTGCCAAAGTGTATGTCATCGGTTTGCCCGATTTCTCACTAATTTTGATGGTTGTTTTCTGTTCAGGACGCAGTACATCAGCCATTTGAACCACAGGGTTCAACTGAGTTTCTTTATCTACTACCGAAATTGGTAAAACTCCGTATAGTCGTATCGGGGCGTCATTTACCGAATTAGCGTGAGGCTGCAATGATGTTACGTATAAGTACACATTCGGAGTCATTTTTTCTGTAATAGAAATTTCATAGTTAGTTTCGCCCGATTTGGTTTCTACCCAATAGGTTTCCAACACATCATTTCCATTTTCAACAGAAATTAAAGCCCTGCCACCTTCATCAGAAGGGAACGATATTTTAGCTTTTTCACCTACATTATATTCTTTTTTATCGCTTCCTAATGAGAGCATTACAGCTTCTTCACTTGATGCTTTTCGCGATTTTCCTGACCAACTACCCCAATCAAAATAAACCGTAGTTCCACTTTTGTGACCGCTATCTTCATCGGAAAGTAAAATGAAATATCTACCCCAATCTCCATCAGGAATTTTCAAATCGAATTTTGCCTTACCACTGCTATTCGTTTCAACCGTTTTTGTCGTATAGATGGCGTTACTGCTTGAACTATTGTACGTTGATATATTTTGATTGGAAGCATCCCACCACCAATTCCAGCCTACTTTATAAACAGTTACCGAAACATTTTGGTCACGTAAAGGCTCTCCTTTTTCAGAAAGAACAATCGCTTCAAATGTGTGATTTTCTTCTGTGTTATAATAGTCATATTTGTTAGCTTCAGGTAATCTCAAACCTACGTAACTATCATAAGGTGAGAACGATGCAGTACTTACATCCGTACTGAAGTCCCCCCCACTTTCATTAGCTTGGGTAAGGAAATTCACTCGTAACATTCCGGGAGCTTGTAATTCATCTGCTTTGAAGTAGAAATTAGCACTCCCTTGAGAATCGGTTCGTCCTTCATATACAGAAATTTCCTGATTTTCAAACTGATATGCTTCATTATTGAAAATATACTTTTCGTAACCTTTAAAAACTGTTTCCATAGGATAGAACTTCGCTTTAACGTTTACTTGCGTATTTCCCGCAGGCGAACCGTGCAACCAAAGTACTTGTAAATTGGCATTTGCTCCGTTGGCTGAAATCAGTTTTCCGCTCAAGCTGTTCTCAATTTTCAACCGATTGGGCTTGATAGTTTCTATTTTTATTGGTTTATGGAATTTTGCTGCTCCTGCCGAAATACTCACATTCCAGTTTCCTGTTGGGGCTTCAGGCGATGTTTTCAACCCGAAAACATAGTGGTTTGTTGGGTTGCTACTTTGCATACGCTCAGCAATCACTTTACCGTAAGGGTCTGTAAATTTGAGTTTTATCGGAAGTTTTTCGGGCAATTTTTGAGCAAAATCATTGAGTACAAAACTCACGTAAATACTATCACCCGGACGCCAAACACCTCTTTCCGCATAAATGAATCCGTTTAATCCTTTTTGCAAGCGCAATCCGTCCACATCATATTTACTAACTGATTGAGGTGCTGCATCATCCATTTTAACATAAGTAGTGTTATTATCCTTTCTGATTTTTGCAAAAAAGGCCCTGCTGGAAATTTCAAATTTAATAATTCCCTCACTGTTTGTTTTACCTTCTTGAATTTTTTGTTGCTGATAATCAAAAACTTCCACAACGGCTCCACTTACAGACTCTGTGCTTAAAATGTTATTTACAACTACCGTGTAGCTATTATTTTGCCCTTTTTTAACAATTACCCCCAAATCACTGGCTAAAACATTCGTTCCCACAGTTTTATTATAAAAATAATCGTCACAAGGATTGTCGCTACTTCCCCAATAATAGTAATCATCTTCATAATCTCCCAACTCTTTTTCAAGCGGTTCTTCTTCAAATGACAAATCAAGAGGTTCGCTCTCCGAGCCACAAGCGTAAAGCGAATAATTTTTCTTCATTGTAAATTCCACTCGATAAATAGCTCCTGGTTCCGGTGTAATAACTGACGATAAATCAAGCGAATATGTGTTCCATTCCCTCAGAGGCGAAAGAGCACTTTCCGAAAGTTGGATAACCTTTTTGGCAATTGGTTTCCCCACTCTTTGCAAACCGTAACTTGAACCTAAGCTATTTTCTTGCAAAAATTGAAGAATATTATTTTCATAAATACGATAAACCGTAGCATTTACGGCCCGCAAGTTAATTGCCTGAAAATGAACTTTTAAATTTTGAGAACTTGGCAAAATCGTTCCGTTTTTCACAAGTCGGATTTCCGGTTTTTGTTGCAGAAAACGAACCTCAAAATTTTCAGAATTACTAATACGTTTACCATAAATGCTACGCACTCCTTCGTGAACAGTTACCTGAAAATCACCCTCATTGGTTGCTTCTCGGAAAACTTTTAAAACGTTTCCGTTTACACTGTATTTCAGCTCTGTATCGGTGTTGCTAAGTGTTACTAATCCGTTGAAATTCTGATTCTTTTCAAGCGGTTCCGAAAAATTGATACTAAAAGACTGATTCGATGAATCTTCTGTCCTTGTAAAAAGAGCTTTAAAAGCCCCTTTTTCGGGTATTGAAATTGAAAAAGGAAGCAAATTTTCGGAAGGAACATCGCCTGCATTCCACGAAATTTTCAAAGTTTCTGCATCATCCGAACGTGGAATACTGTCAAAAACAATCGGAAATTTATTGCTATTGCCCTGAGAAAGAAATTTTACAGAAATTTTCTTCCTTCCCAGCGTTGCAGAAACCAATTTTTTAGCCGTTTCGTACGAAATTTTGTCACTGGCAAGCAATTCAGCATTCAAAAAATACAAATTTTCATTGTAGGATTGCAAATCTCCTTCCTTAATTCTGTAGCCTTGCTGTAAAGTTTTCACTGAAAAGTTGAAAATTTCCAAGCCTTCAGAAACTGAAAATAAATTCTTCAAATTGAATGAAATTTTGTAGTCAGTGTTCTGTTCCAAGCGTTTTTCAGGAATAAATTCCACCTCGTAAGGATTCAGGCACAGCACCTTACCCTTCACTTTAGGCGAAACTTCAAACAAATCCAAATCATTGATTTTGGCTATCTTCTCTTGCGAAATTGCCTCATTGAACAATACTTTGAAACTTGTTTCAGCAGAAACCGTTCCGCTGGTAAATCCTGAAATGTAGTCCTTGTACAACAGCGGATTACTGTTGAAAATAGTAGCCTCTTTCTTACACGCAAAAAGCGTTAAAAGAGCAATCGAAAATAAAATTACTTTCTTCATAGTCTATACGCGTATTTGAATCGGGTAAAGATACAAAAAAGTATAAAAATTAATCAAATTATTCAAAAAAATAATTTTTCAACTCTCTGCCTTTTATTTTTGTACGAAAATCTTATCTTTGTATCAAATAATTGAATTGAGAAATGACAAAATTAAGTGTAAATATCAACAAAATTGCTACTCTTCGCAATTCCCGCGGCGGAAATGTTCCTAACTTACTAAAAGTAGCTGCCGATGTGCAAAAATTTGGAGCAGAAGGAATTACAATTCATCCTCGCCCTGACGAAAGGCACATTCGTTATCAAGATGCTCTTGATTTGCTGGAGGTCGTGGTTACGGAATATAACATTGAAGGAAATCCTATTCCGAAATTTATGGATTTGGTGCTAAAAGTAAAACCTACGCAGGTAACGCTTGTTCCTGATGCTGATGATGCTATCACTTCCAATGCAGGCTGGGATACTATCAAGCACAAAGCGTATTTGACAGAAATAATTGCTGAATTCAAGCGAAATGGCATCCGAACTTCATTATTTGTTGACCCTGTGGAGGCAATGGTAACAGCCGCTGCGGAAACAGGAACAGACCGTGTGGAACTCTACACCGAAAGCTATGCCACCGAATATGAAAAAGGAAACAAAAAGGGAATTGAGCCGTACATAAAAGCAGCTTTGGAAGCTCAAAAAGTAGGTTTAGGACTTAACGCAGGACACGATTTGAGTTTGGAAAACATCAAATTCTTTAAGGAAAATATCCCAAATTTGTTGGAAGTATCAATCGGACACGCACTCATCAGCGAGTCACTTTATTTGGGACTGGAAAACGTAGTCAATTTATATTTGAATAAACTTAAATAAAACAAAAAACTCCAAATTGCTTTTACAATTTGGAGTTTTTTTATCCCTTAAAACCAATTCTGCCAAGGTATTCTTGACAGAAAGCATATCAAACCTAAGGCATAGAAAATGGCTATTTTTCCAAAAGCACGATTGTCCGTAGGTTGTTTTTTGTGCAATGACCAGCCAATGGTAATCAAAGCCACCCCAACAACAATCATCAGCGGATGTTCCAAAAGCATTCTTCGCAAATATGAATCTTTCATAACTCCACCCGCCTTCCAAGCGTTAAAAAGTGGAGAAGTTACATAAAGAATGATACCTATAAGTAACTGAATATGCGAAAAAATAAGTGCGTAAAGACCTAATCTTAAATCTTTTGCCGTATATTTTCTCTTGCCAAAAAAGCCTATGATTGCATTTACTGTTGCCGCAAGAAGCACCAAAAGCACTGCGTAGGCAAACCACGAATGAAGTTGAAGAATTGTATTGTACATAGCGAATTATTTAGTTCGGGCAAATATAGATGATTTAAACCAAAAACAAAAGCCTGAATAATGTTTTTTCAAAATTCAGGCTTTAAAAAGATAATAAGATTGAAAGTAAATTCAGAAAATAAATCTTGTTGACTCTGTTTTAGAGGTTTTCAACAATTGTATCCTTATCAGATTCTACTTGGTAAACAAATCTGATTTTTTTGTTTTCATTGGGTTTTAAGTTTAGTTTCCACTTCAAACTTCCCTTTTCCTTATTGAAAACAGCTTCTTTAGCTTCTGTTAGCGAAACTTTGATATCTTTTTCTGTACTGACAGGCACTTGGTCTTCAATTTCAATAGTTATCGCTTCTTTTTTGTTGTTTTGCACACTAATTTCATAAGTGAATGTCTGTATTTTTTTAGAACTTAATGACTTATTTTCAGTATTTTTTGAAATCAATTTTCTTTCAGTAATGATTCTTTTGTCTTTTCCTAAGCTTAACAACAGTTTTTTATCGGCATTTTCAGGATTAATCGTTGTTTTTCCAACGTACATTCCCTCAAAAATAAGGCTTGCCTCGCCCGAAAGAAGGTTATATTTGCCATAATTTTCAACATTTCCCATCAAATACGCTCCCAAATCATATTTCGGTGCCGAATAATATTGATAAGTTGCAGGAATTTCCAAATTTTTGAGTGAAACGCTGTGTTTTTTTCCGTTAGAAAGAATTGTGTAAGGCAAATCAATATCAAAAACTACGTTGAATTGTGTTTCGCCCACAACTACTACATCATCTAACGATTTATCTTCCAAAATCATATCTTCATCAGCAACTTCCACAGATTCAAGTTCCATTGTTTGCATATTTTTATGAAAAGCTGCTTTTTCTCTTCTAACATTTGTAATTTCTTGATATACTTTTTTGTCAGAATCTTTTTTTCTGGAGTGTATAAACCAAGGATTCAACGTTGGAGCTTGTGTGTATGCATTCACATAACCACTTGATAAAGTTAGCTTTACGTTATTCCAATCAACTCCGGTATTCTGACTTACAGCTGCATTGTACTTCAATGTAATCGGAGTGTTGATTTTCTCGGAACGAACTTCGTAAAATGGATTCCAATGAACTTGGTATGAAATATAATTAAGTTGAAAAGGAACTTTTCCCGCAACTTCGTTAATCACTCTGAGTACCAATTTGCCTCTGTTATTCGTATTTTGGGAAGAAGCTGCCCCCAAACGAAACTTCAATAAATTCAATTTTTTTTGTAATTCTTTATTCTTTTCGGCAATATTTTTCAACTGATTTTCAAGTTCGTATCTTTTATTTTTGTAGAAATCAAGCAGTTTTGAGAGTTCTGCAGTATTCACATTCGCTCCTGATAATTGTTGATTTTTGTCCAGCAATTCAACGGATTTCGCTACGGAATTCTCAAGAATTTTATTCTTTCCGATTTCTTTTTCAACAAGTTGAATACTGTCATAAATCGGGCGAGCCAATTCCGATACGTAATTGTCTTCATATCCCGTAATTGCCTGATTTGTAAATTGAACCGACAAAATAGTAACTTTAGAAGTTGATTTTATTTGTATGGAATTTTCATCCAAATAATTTGCAACATTGGCAACCACCACCTCAGAAGTTCCTTTAGGAAGAGTGACGTTAGCTACTTGCTGAATTTCGGCACCATTGAAGTAAAGCTGTACTTTTTCGGCTTTTGCATTAGTAAAAATGGGTGCCTGAGCAAACAATACGTTCGCTGTGAGGGCAAAAAAAGCAAAAAAGGCAATAGATACATTATTTTTCATCTCTCAGAAAATATTAAAACGTTAATACTCTTACAAATATACAATAAGCGTGCCTTTTTGCAAGAAACAATGACTTTGGTAAATATTATCTTTCAGCAAAATCAATTTAAATAACTGAAAATAAGAATTATATATAATTTTTACACTAAAAATTTTTCTTTTTACAAATGCATTTTTAACTTCATACAGCAAGTGTTCAGTGTAGAAAAGTAATGTTCTATCTATTAATTTCTGTCAATTAATTTTATTTTTTGAAAAAAATCTTATATCTTCGCTGGAATAATTAAAAAATATTTTGCAATGAAAAAATTTTTATTAACACTAACAATTTTATTTACAGTATTTTACGGTTTTTCACAAGAAAATGAGAATTTCAAAAAAGACACTCAAAAGCTAATTTCAATCGTAAGTAAAGATTCTTTTGATGCTGTGACCGCTTCTCTGAAACAATTCATTCCTGCGGACAAAGTTGATGCTGCTGAGAGTGAAATCAAAGCCTTAATGCCTGAACTTTACGAAACTATGGCAAAAATTTATATGGAAGAGTTCACGCACAGTGAAATTAAAGAGTTGCTCAAATTCTACGAAACTCCGATTGGTAAAAAAATGGCTGAAAAAACTTCTATTTTAACACAAAAAGGACTTACGGAAGGAGCAAAATGGGGAAGAGAAAAACTAACTCCTATCATCCAAAAATATATGAAGTAATAACAAAAAAGGCAGTAGCTGATTTTTTTTAAAAACTCACTACTGCCTCCTATCCTAAAAATGATTCATATGGCTTCTATTTTGCTTTAATCGCACACGAATCTATCTCAGAAACGCGTAAAGTATTCACTTTTCCTTTGCCTTGTATTGGCATCGCTGCCAAGCTAATCATAATATCTCCCATATTTACGTAACCTTTCTCGTTAGCAATATGGTTAACATCCTCGATGGTTTCATCAGTTGAAACAAATCTGTCATAGTAGAAAGTTGTCACTCCCCAAAGCAGGCTCAATTGCGTCAAAATACGCTTGCTTGATGTAAATACTAAAATGTGTGAATTTGGGCGGTATGATGAAATGCGATAAGCCGTGTATCCACTATTTGTCAAAGTTGAAATAACTTTAGCATTCATTTCGTTTGCCATTGTAGCTGCGTGAAAACAAATCGAATTAGTTACGTAACGTCCTGAACGAACGAAAGGTGTACGCATAGGAACTTTTATCAATTCCGATTCCTCCACGCTTTTAATAATACGACTCATCTGCTCTATTACCTGCACCGGATATGCCCCAACAGATGTTTCTCCTGAAAGCATCACCGCATCAGCACCATCCATTACAGAGTTTCCTACGTCATTTACCTCGGCACGTGTTGGAGTTAAGCTTGAAATCATACTTTCCATCATTTGTGTGGCAATGATTACGGGAATATGATATAATTTCGCTTTATGCACTAACTCTTTTTGAATCAAAGGCACTTCCTCTGCAGGAATTTCTACTCCCAAATCACCTCGAGCAACCATAATTCCGTCACAGTTAGCCATAATTTTATCAATGTTCACCAAAGCCTCCGGTTTTTCAATTTTGGCAATAATCGGAATTCTGTTGCTTGAATTTTCATTTATCAAATCTTTCAAGTCCTGAATATCAGCAGGATTACGAACAAACGAAAGAGCAAACCAATCTACTTCCTGCGAAATGGCAAAAAGTGCATCTTTTATGTCTTTCTCGGTAAGTGCTGGCAATGAAACGTTTGTGTTAGGAAGATTTACTCCTTTTTTGGATTTTAACGGACCTCCTTGAATTACCTCGGCTTCAACTTCATTTTCTCTGTTTGTTGAAACTACTCTGAAAATGAGTTTTCCGTCATCAAGCAAAATGCGTTCACCGGGATTCACATCTTTAGGGAATTCCTTGTAATTCATATACACTCTGTCCTGATTTCCCGTAAAAGGCTCTCCTGTTGCGAATGTTATTTTATCCCCCGGATTTACGATAATTCCTTCTTCCATAACCCCCACACGTAACTTAGGCCCTTGAAGGTCAGCCAAAATTGCTGTGTTATATCCGTATTCTTTATTGACGGAGCGAATCATTTCTATACGCTTTTTCACATCTTCGTAATCGGCGTGCGAAAAATTGATGCGGAATACATTCACTCCTGCCTGCATCATATCTTTAATTACATCTCTTGTATCCGTAGCCGGACCCAAAGTAGCTACAATTTTCGTTTTCTTTGTATTTAACATTCTTGAAATATTAATTTATGTTTTGAACTTAATGTGTCTGTATCTATTTTATAAATTGCTGAAATATCAGGGATTGCTGCAATCTTTTTTATAATTTCTTTTTCGTCAAATCTTCCTTCCGGATTTATTTTCAGGAAAAAATCAACTTTTTTCTGATTGTCAATCAAATAACTAACAGAAGTGGTAGTTTCAAACAAAGAAGTTATTTTCATTTTAGTTTCGGTAACCGCTTTATTGGCAATGCAATTCCAATTGATTTTTGATGACTCATCGTACCAATGGTAATATGAAAAATCGGCATTGCCGTCAACTCCCACAAAAGTTTTTTTCTTGGATTCTTTCGATAGCCTGATTTTCAAAATTTTATTCAGAAAATAAACCAAGCGATAATCCTTCATTGTGGTATGAATAGCCATCAGCCTGAAATCATCATCTAAAAAATCTCTTGATAGTCTGTGTACAATCATAACACAACCTTTAACGCAACAAAAGTACGAAAAAAAAGACAATTGGCAACCAACCTCACACAATTAACAATTACTTAATTATTTTGGTGAGAATAAAAATTTCTTGCAGAAGAATGGAAACCAATTTATGAAGATTGTGAATCTCCTTTTCCGCTACCTCGCTTTCTGCTTCTTCTTCTGAGAAAGAACATTGCTAAGGAAGCCACCGCGAAGGCAATGTAAAGGTAAAAAGACTGTTTTTCGTCCGTTTGCCAATACCCCATAGCTAAGTAAATGGAAATTACACAAACTGCCAAGTAAGCGTATTCAAAAAAAATTCTTGCGTTCAACGTTGTAAAAATTAAATTGTGATTTATTCTTGTTCTTCTTTATCCTCAATAGCCAAAATTCCTGTAGTTTTGTGAGCCTTTACCGTTGAAAATTCTTTATCGAAATCCATTCCAACGCCCTTTGTGAGTGTTCCTTTAATAGAATCAGTGAAAACAAATTCCTTTTCTGTAAAAACCCAATCTTGTTTTTGGTCCCAAAAAAGTTGAGAAGTTTCGAGTTTTTTCCCATCAAAAGTTGTTAAAACAACACTATCGCGGAGCTCTACCATTTGTGAATTATTGTAAATAATCCCATATTTAGCTTGTACAGTATTCTGATTATTTTTGTTATCAAAAAAATCAACTTTCACGCCTTTGGGAAATTCCCAATAAGGAAATTGCTGATTGGAAAAATCCTTGTTTTGCGGACTTGTGATAATAGCAACCACCTTCGTAGAATCCGTGTAAACCAATCTGAAATCAAACACTTCCCCTTGCGGAAACTTATGAATAACATTCATCTGTTGAAGGCTTTTCAAATCATTTTTACACGAAAAAAGTATTGCCATACAAGAAAGTACGGCAATGCTTTTCAATTTATTTTTAGATAACACAAAAAACTTCATATCGTTATAGTGCAGGAACTTTCACTGATTGTCCTACCCAGCATTTGAATGTAATTGTTTTCCCGGCCATTCCTGACTCAAAAACATCAACTTTTGACGGAGCCAACGCATCATAATGTTTTGCTAAGCTTTCCAATCCTCCTTTACGTGCTGTACTTGCTGCTAACCAATAGATTGCACGTTTTTCAAAAGAAGTACTTCCACACTCGTTAGCACTGCTTGCATAAGCTTGAGCCATTATACGATAAGCATCAGAGTTTGAAGGATTGTATTTCAAAGCATCTTGAGCATACTTAACTGCACCTGATTTTGAATGTTTTGAAGCAATCTTGGTTAAAATTTTTGATTTTTTAAGATTGTCGCTTTCTAAACGAACAGACTCATTATAGTACTCAACAGCTTTTGCAGAGTTTTTATTTCTGTCATTCAATACTCCCAAATAGTATGCTGATGAAGCTGAAGGAGACAACTCGTGCAAAGAGCTAACTATTTTCACGAAAAGCGGGTCACTTGTACAGTCTTTATCTGACATTTTTCCGGCAGCTCTTCTTAGCCAAACTTCGTTGGTTTTATTCGCATCAAAGTTTTTGCTGTACAACGGAATTAAGTTGTCACAATCAGCCAATCTTCCCAATTTTGTATCAATGCTTTCTCCTATAAGCTCATAGTTATCAACACGTTGGCGAGAAGCTTCTAATATTTTTTTATCCTTAGCACTGATTGTTCCAGCTTCTTCTTGTGCAATGTATTTGTTGATAGTTTCAGATAAAAGGTTTTTCTCATCCTGAATTTTCTCAACAACGTCATCGTATGTGTCAAAAACATCTTGCAATGGCTTTTTACCTTCTTCGTGCAAAGAAACTAAAACTGAAAAATACAAATACAATGCTTTTTCATTTTTGAAGTTTTCTCTGTCTTCTTTAAATGCTTTGCTAAGTAGCTCGTAAACTTCTTCTTTTCTGTCAGAAATCAACAAAGCTTGCTTAGTACGCATTTCAGTTGTTCCCATTCGGCTTGGGAAATATTTATTATAATCTTCGTAAAGTTTAAGCAAATCCTTCACGAAATTTTCTTTTTCAGCTCCGGTACTTTTATCTATCTTATGTTTTAGGATAGCTTCTCCACGTACAAACACAGCGGCATTGATACTTGGGCATTTCTCATAAACAGATTTCCAAACGGGATACGCCGCATCATAACGTTTTGCTTTTGCATCCTCATTAAAAATTGATAAATTTTGTTGAAGCTCTTGGTCTTGTTTACAATCCTGAGCTTGTGCACTGCCCACGTAAAAAACACTTACTACAAATGCTGCTAATAAAAATCTTTTTTTCATTTTTCGTTGTTTTTTATTGTTCTTATTGATACTTAGTTCTTTGGAACCATTTGTCATTCAACGTGATTCCTATTTTAAAATTAAAGTAATTTTCTTTTATTAAATTTTGTTTTAATGTTCCTTTTTGTCCGAATTCAAATCCTGTTGTTAGGTTTGAAAATCCTCTTACTGGAAAACTTAACCCAAAAGATATGCCAAAGTCATCAATTGATTGATTATTTAACATAATTCCTGTTTTCTCATAACGAAATCCAGCTCTGTATGTAACTCTTTTCCAATAACTTGAAATCGAATTGTACTGAGGAACATAAAATCCTCCAAGTGCGATTTTATATCCGTTTTCATACTTTACATTTGTTGCAGAAAGAAACGGATTTGAGAATTTTTCAGTATTTGAGTGTGTATACTCCACTCCTGCGAACCACTGCAAGTCTTTCCCTACACCAAAGCCAACCTCAAACTGTGAAGGTAACGTTAGTTTTGTTTCCTTCAACCCAATAGCTTCTAAATCCTTTACTTGAGTTTCCTTAACAATCAAACTAGAATTATTGCCAGCATTTGCATTTCCAAAGGTAGATACTACTCTTTCATTGTTTGAATTCAATTTACTTTCAGGCCTAAACACCAATGATGATGAAATTCTCAATTTATTCTTCAAGGATTTCGTATAATGTAGCCCGAAATTTGCAGAAACACCTCTTAGTGATGATTTGCTATCTTCCTGCGTATAAAAATCAACATTTGAAATTTTTAGCAAATCTTTCATTTCAATCTTTCCGAAATTAAATTTGAGTGATGCTCCAAAGCTCAATCCTTTGTAAATTTCATATCCCGATGAGATAAAAAACTGATTTACATTACCATTCCCCTCAAATTGATTGAGCTGAGCTACCCCATCAATCGTCTGCCTCGATGCCAACTTGTATCCCACAGAAGAAAGCGGAATCAATCCTGCCGCAAATCCTAACTTATCAACAATAGGAAAACCTAACATAACATAATCCACTGAAGTAGAATTAGTTCCTATTTTTGTTACATTTGAAACAATTTTTTTATAATCAAAAGAAGCTCCTCCTGAAAAAGCAGTCAATTTTAGGTGTGACAAAGTTGCCGGATTTTGCATATTTACGCGTGTACTGTCAGCAAAAATTCCTATTCCTCCCATAGCTCTTTCCTCAACTGTCCCTTCGGGATTTAGCTCCCCAATGCCATAGTAGGAATAAGGCGACTCTGTTGTTTGTTGCGAAAACACAGTATAAACAACTGAAAATAAAGCAAAAACAAACAAAAATATTTTTTTATTCATATACAATAAAGCTAATGTTCTTTTGTTATCTATCTCTTTTTTGCCACTCCAAAATGGCATTCAACCCCTCCAATAAAAAAAACGAGCTTGCAAATATGCAATTTTTTATGTTCTTTACCAAATAAAGATGATTGCCTCCTGTTAAAATTGTTGTTAAACTCTCGAATTTTTCTTCATATTGTGCAATAACACCTTCAATTTCGCGAACTACATTATGATAAACCCCTGAAAGCATACAACTTTCTGTTGAATTTCCGATAAAATTTTCAATATCAAACTCCTGCTCGGGAATTAATGGCAATTTTGAAGTAAATTCGTGCATTGCTTTTAATCGCATTGCAATTCCCGGAGCTATCGCACCTCCCAAATATTCTCCTTCTGCGGTCATAATATCGAAAGTGATACAAGTTCCCGCATCGATTACCAGTACGTTTTGGTTAGGATAAAGACTTACAGCTCCCGCCATCAATGCCAATCGGTCGATTCCCAAAGTATTGGGAGTCGCATATTTGTTGATAAAAGGCATCGGCGTTTGTGAATTTACAAATAAAACGCTTTTTATTTTTTCTTTCAGAAAGAAAAATCGCTCTTCAACTTTTTCTACAACCGAAGCAACAATACAGGATTTAATTTTATCAAAATCAATAACTTGCAAAATTTCTTCCTGAAAATTATTTTTTGAGAAAACTTGGAAAAATATTTTTTCTTGATTTTGAAAAACAGCCACCTTTACAGCGGTATTTCCCTCATCTACAACTAAATTCATAATTTTAATTAACCAAAAATTGTGTGCTTTACTTTAGTCATTTCGTTTTCGTTACTTTTCGAAACAAAATCGGTCAAAACTTCCTACAAATCGACAAACAACGACAGACAATCAAGCTAAATCAAAAGGCAATAATCGTCGTTTTATGCAATCAATTTCCGTCCCGTTACTGTTTGACAAACAGACAGACCGCAAATATACAAAAAACTGTTTTTCAGAGAAAAATTTATTTCACAATGCTTAATTTTATTTCAGAACAATACTTGAATATTTTTTACGAAATACGGAAATTACGTTTGAAATATCTTTATTATTTATAAAAAATCTAAATACTCGGATTTTTAGATTCTTTTCACTTTTATTTAGAAAAATATTAGCTTTTCTCTTTGCTATAATAAAACGTTTTTGTAGCTTTGCGAGACTCT
This sequence comes from Capnocytophaga stomatis, assembly GCF_002302635.1. Classification (NCBI taxonomy): domain Bacteria; kingdom Pseudomonadati; phylum Bacteroidota; class Flavobacteriia; order Flavobacteriales; family Flavobacteriaceae; genus Capnocytophaga; species Capnocytophaga stomatis. The sequence goes on along the minus strand of NZ_CP022387.1, from coordinate 1,549,102 downwards.
AAGAAAAGTAATTTTTTAGAAGATTATCAAAAATAAGGAAACAAAAATTAAATAATTGAAATATGATGCGTGTTTTAATGAAATCTATGCAAGAAGCTGTAAGATTAGGATTTCTTACCATTCTTGTAGGTGGATTTTGGACAAATTCAGTCTATGGAAAGACTGATGGTTTGTTTGGAAAAACCACTGTTTTTCAACAACAGACTAAAAAAGTAAGCGGAGTAGTAACAGACGCTAACGGAGAGCCTTTGCCCGGAGTAAACATCATTGTTAAAGGCACTTCCGTAGGAGTTACATCCGATTTTGACGGAAATTTTGAAATCAATGTACCGAATGACAAAACCGAATTGGTATTCTCGTACATCGGGTTCAAAGAGCAAACTATCAAAGTTAGTAAATCACAATCAGGTTTGAAAATTGTTCTGCAAGAGGAAGTTATGGAGCTTGAAGGTACAGTAGTTACTGCCTTGGGTATCAAGCGACAAGAAAAAGCCTTGAGTTACAACGTACAACAAGTAAACAGTGAGGAACTGACTAAAGTAAAAGATGCAAACTTTGTAAACAGCCTTAACGGTAAAGTTGCCGGAGTTACTATCCAACGAAGTTCTTCCGGAATTGGAGGTGCTACCAAGGTTGTAATGCGTGGAGCCAAATCCATTGAAAAATCTAATAACGCTTTGTACGTTATTGATGGTGTTCCTTTGTTTTCTACAACGATGGCACAAGGAAGCGGACGTTTCCAATCATCAGGTTCAACGGAAGGTATCGCTGATATAAACCCTGAGGATATTGAAAGTATGACCGTTCTTACGGGAGCCTCAGCAGCAGCACTTTATGGTTCGGCAGCAGCAAACGGAGCTATTCTTATCACTACTAAAAAAGGGAAAGAAGGCAAACTTCAGGTTAGTTTTTCATCAAACACGGAAGTTTCCACTCCTTTCATCTTACCGGAATTCCAAAATACATACGGAAATGACGGAAGAGTAGAATCTTGGGGAGCAAAACTTCCTGCGGATTTTGAAAGATACAATCCGAAAGACTTCTTCAGAACCGGATACACTTTAACCAATAACGTTTCGTTATCTGGCGGAAGCCAAAAAAATCAAACGTATTTTTCTGCAAGTAGCACACAAGCGGAAGGTATCGTTCCGAATAATCAATACAACCGATACAATTTCACTTTCAGAAATACAGCACATTTGCTTGATGACAAGTTAAAAATTGATGCTTCAGTAAATTACATCTTGCAAGACCACCGCAATATGGTAAACCAAGGAGAATATATGAACCCGTTAGTTGGAGCGTATTTACTTCCTCGTGGTGAAAATTTTGAAAGCGTACACACGTTTGAAAGATATAATCCGGCACGTAAGATATACGAACAGGAATGGCGTTACGGAACAGGCGATTACACTCTTCAAAATCCGTATTGGGTAGCATACCGCAACCTACGTGACGTGAAAAGAGAACGTAATATGGTTGCTCTTGGTATTTCTTACGATTTGAAAAAATGGTCGGAAACTGAAAAATGGGACATTGCCGGGCGTGTTCGTACTGATAATTCACACATCAAATCAACTGACAAACGTTATGCAACAACAGCTCCGACGTTAGATGTTAGCAAAACCGGATATTTCGGGTTACTAAAAGGGACAGAAAGACAAACGTATGCCGACGTTTTGACTAATTTCTCAAAAAGATTCAAATTCGGAGAGAAAGACGTTGTAATCACAGCCAACCTTGGGGCATCGTTGCAAGACACTCGCTACGACGATTCACAAATAGCAGGTCCGCTTCGTGAAAACGGAATTCCGAACGTATTTAACACTTTCAACGTAGAACAAGGAGCTCAAAAAACAAGAATCGGTCAAGTTGGTTGGATAGAACAAACGCAATCTATCTTCGGTAGTGTGGAAGCCGGATACAACGGATATCTGTACTTAACATTAACAGGACGTAACGACTGGGCTTCGCAATTGGCTAACTCGCCAAATTCATCATTCTTCTATCCTTCTGTTGGGCTTTCAGCGGTAGTAACCGATATGCTTTCAGTGGATACAAAAACGAAAATCAGTCCGATTCTGTCATTTATGAAAGTTCGATTGGCGTTCAGTTCAGTGGGTTCTCCTTTCGACAGAAGCCTAACAACTCCAACTTATACTTTTGACCAAGATAGCAAAACTTGGAAAACAGTTTCACACTTCCCAATCGGAGAATTGTTCCCTGAACGTACCAATTCGTATGAAGTGGGAATTGCTTCAAAATGGTTAAAAGGAAAATTGACTTTGGATGCAACTTTCTATCAAACGAATACTAAAAATCAAACTATTGGTTCCGAAATTTCACCTTCAACAGGATATGACAAAATTTATCTTCAAACAGGAGATGTTCGTAACAGAGGTATTGAATTAGGATTAGGTTATGATTTCCAACTAATTAAAGACTTTAATTGGAATAGCCACTTTACAATGGGATACAACAAAAACGAAATTATGTCGTTAGTGGAAGATTATGTAAATCCTATAACCGGAGAGAAAGAAGGCAAAGAACATTTGGTTAAAAACTCATTCGGTTCATTGCGTTACATTCTTAAAAAAGGAGGCTCGCTCGGAGATGTGTATTCCAATGCTGATTTCACACGTAACTCTGACGGAAACATCTACATTGATGCCAAAGGAAATGTAACTAAGAGTGAATTTGCCAACGGTCATTTTGAAAAATTAGGAAGTGTACTTCCTGATGTTACAATGGGTTGGAGAAATGATTTCAGCTACAAAAACCTTAGCTTCGGTGCGATGCTCTCTGCACGTTTAGGAGGTGTAGCTATTTCAATGACAGAAGCCGCTTTAGACCATTACGGAGTTTCAAAAGCTTCTGCCGAAGCACGTGACGCAGGCGGAGTTTACGTTAACGGTTTCCCTATCAACGCAAAAAATTACTTTGAAGAACGAGGAAAAAATCGCTTAGCTCAATATTACACATATTCAGCAACAAATGTTCGCTTGCAAGAAGCCTACATTTCATACAAATTGCCTAAAAAATTACTAAACGATTCTATGGGACTTACCATTTCTGTCATCGGACGTAATTTGGCTATGCTTTACAGCGAAGCACCGTTTGACCCTGAGTCAGTTTCTTCAACAGGAAATTATGTACAAGGGTTGGATTATTTTATGATACCGAGCCAACGCAGCATCGGGTTGAGCATCAAAGCTGATTTTTAATTTTATAATTTGAACGAAATGAAAAAGTCTATTATAATAGCGTCAATTGCCCTTATTGTAGGAAGTTGCACCAAGGATTTTGAAAAAATGAATCAAGACCAGTATGGGATTACAGCGAAAGAACTGGACAGAATACCGCAAGGTGGTAACCAGTTGATTGACTTGCAAAAGTTGATACTCCCTGAGCAAGAAAACTCATACCAAATGTGTTTTGACTTATATGCAACGGGTTATTCGGGATACGCAACCACCAAATTTACAGGAGATTACCAAACATATAATCCAAGAGCAGGTTGGTTCAGTTATCCTTTTAACGATACGTACCCCAAAATTTACAAAGCATATAACGAGTTAAAAAAGATTTCAAAAGGAGATTATGACAAACCTTATTTTGCATTAGGAAGCATTTATCGGGTGGCTATTACTCACTGGCTAACAGACACCTACGGACCTCTTCCTTATTCGCAGATGAAAGAAGGGCAACAGCAAGTACCTTATGATTCTCAAAAAGATTTGTATTTGAGTTTCTGTGAGGAATTGGTAAAATCTATCGAAGGATTGAAAAAAGTAGATGCATCCGACAGAGAGTACGCTCCGTTTGACAATGTTTACAAAGGAGATATGCAAAAATGGATTAAATATGCAAATTCATTGCTTCTTCGTATTTCTGTAAGAATGTCAAAAGCAGCTCCTGCCGAAGCCAAAAAATATGCTGAAATGGCAGTTAGTGGAGGAGTAATTACAGCCAATGCCGACAACGCTCAGCTGGTAACGCTTGATAATCCAGCCTTTAAAGTAAGTGCCTCTTGGGGAGATTCACGCGTAAGTGCTGACATTACCGAGTATATGAATGCTTTTTCTGACCCACGTCGTGCGAAATATTTCACAGAAGTAGATGGTAGAAGACAGAAGTATTTCGGTTGCAGAAGTGGAGCTCCAAACATTGCTTTTACAAAAGATAATTATTCATTGCCAAATCTTCAAAAAAACTCTCCGATTATGATTTTCTCGGCTGCGGAAGTCGCTTTCTTGAAAGCCGAAGGAGCTTTGAAAAATTGGAATATGGGCGGTTCTGCCGAAGAGTTGTACAAGCAAGGAGTTAAGCTTTCATTTGAACAATGGGGAGCAGAAGATGCTACTGCTTATCTGACCAACGACAGCCAAAGAGGAGCTTTCCTTGATGAAAAAGAAGCCGGATACGATGATGCTTCTTTCAATTCTTCAATTACAGTGGCTTGGGAAAATGCAAACAACGATGAGCAACGATTAGCAAAAATCATCACACAGAAATGGATTGCAATGTTCCCGTACGGTTCACACGAAGGTTGGGCAGAATGGCGTAGAACAGGTTATCCGAATTTACTTCCGGCTATTGAAAACAAAAGCGGAGGTTCGGTAAAAACCATCTCTCAACAAAACGGAAAAGATGTTGGAGGAATGCGAAGATTACCATTCTCTACCAAAGAATACGAAGGAAGTAACCTTAAAAACATTCAAGAAGCTGTTAATCTGTTAGGAGGAGCGGACAACGGAGGCACTGACCTTTGGTGGGCAAGATAATTTATTCACATAAATAAAGATTTAATGATGAAAAAAATAGGAATCATTTTCGGATTATTAGCTGTGGCGTGCAGTAAAGTTGAGCCAATTGAAGTTATTGCTCCTCAGCGAGATATCGATACCGAAACATTGAAGAAATACAAGTCCCAAGCCGAATTGGAAAAAAGAAATATCGTGATGGGAATGATGTACAATTGGGGAAAAGAAAGCGGTGCTTTTTTGATGAACACCCCCGATAGCTTGGATATCGTTGTAATAAAAAGCGGATATGATAACATAACCGAAGATTTAAAAAACGATATGCAATTTGCTCAAGAGAAAAAAGCAACCAAAGTACTTTTAGGAGTTGATTTTGAAAGTGCATATCAACAATATGAAGCCGAAAAAGAACAGGCAATAGGTGCACAAATAACTGAAAAAGAGCAAGAATGGAAAATTTCGAACGAGCGACTAACTAGCCAAGAAAAGAAAGAAGTTTTCAAAAAAATTGAGCAAGAAGTTACCGAAAATCTGGCAAGCGTAGCAAATCAAAAATTAGAAAAACAAGCTGCTGAATTGCTTAATATTGTCAAATCAAACGGATTTGACGGAATCAGTGTTGAATTTCCTCAAAACTTGAACGAGGTGTATTCTACTGAAAATCTGGACAAATTTCTAGCAGAAATCACAAAAGAAGCAGGCAAAGGAAAAAAACTTCTCTTTGTGGCAGAAAATCCGCACGGTAATGATACAACAACAGCAGAGGTTAAACCTATTGACTCGGCTAATTGGATAGTATATCGCAAATTAGGAAAACAATTATTCAAGAATTTTGACGAGCAAGCACAAAGTTGGTCTAACTTCAGATACTTGCCTTCAGCTGATTTTACTGAGGAAGATTTAGCCGAAGGTTTTGGAGATTCGCAAATCTTCGTTCCGGGCGGAAGATTGAATCGTATCATTGATGTGATTAACTGGAAAGGCTCTAACAAAGGCGGTGTGGCATATTATCACATCGAAAAGAATTACTATGACAAGTTGGGTGATGTAACTTTCAAAACCCTGCGAAATGCCATCGGTAAACTACAATCTCAGAATTAATATTTAAAAATTAATCGAAATGAAATTCACAAAATTAGCATTTATAGCGATGAGTTGCCTCTCTGTAATATCCTGTTCAAATGAGGAAAAAGAAGGAGGCGAATTATTTGAGCAACAAGCGATTCTATATAAATTAGAAGGTACAAGCCGAAAACAAGCCGATTTTTCTCAAAAAACCTCTGTTTCTGCGTCTATCAGCGATGTAGGAACGAAAAAAGAAGAACGATTTGTTGTGGCTTTGGCTAAGGAAAATATGCAAGACGTTTCTGTTCATTTAAGCCTTAGTCCTCAAGAAGTTGAAAAGTACAACAAAACTTACGGAACTGCGTTTTTGCCTTTTCCTGAGAAAAACATTGAGCTTACCTCTACTTTAAACATCAAAGCAGGAAACGTAACTTCTGATGTAGGAAATGTAAAGATGGCTATTTCTCCGGAATTGAAAGACAATACTCCGTATATGTTTGCCGTAACGATGAATTCTGCAAGCGGAGCCAACGTAATGAAAACTTCCAAAACCTTGTTCTACACCGTAGAATTAGTAAAAGGGCAGATTAATAAAACTATTCGTATAAAATCAGATGCTTATCTTGAACCTTCAAAAAGAGTTGCTGTAGGAACTCCGTTTACTATGGAAGGGCTTATTTATGTAGATGAATTTTCTCCGACAGAAGCAAATATCAGTACCTTTATGGGAATTGAAGGAAATGCCTTAATGCGTTTTGGTGACTCAGGAGTTGACCCAGACCATTTACAAGCCAGCGGTACAGACATAGGAATCAAATTCAAACCTAAAAAATGGTATCATATAGCTATGGTCGTTGATAATTCAAAAACAACAATGTATGTAGATGGTAAAAAAATAATAGAATTCGCTTCCACAAAAGATTTGAATTCTTACGGAGACGGGTTCTATATAGGAAGAAGTTACAACGGAAATAGAGGAATTAATGCCCATTTCTCTGAAATCAGAATTTGGAATGTAGCTCGTTCAGGTGCACAAATAAGCGAAAATATGTACGAAGTTGATGAAAAGAATTCGGACTTGTACGCTTACTGGAAAATGAACGAAGTCGTTGATAATAAAATCAAAGATGCTACAGGTAACGGCAGAGATTTGGTAATGAAAGGACAAAAAGGAGCGATAGAAGGACAAATAGTCAAAATGACTGTTTTTGAAGAAGATGCTCCTGTAAAAGTTGATTAATTTTAATTTGTATTTAAGATGAAAAAAATAATTTTAGCACTCGCAGCAGTATCTTTTTTGGCTGCCTGTGAATCACAATTAGACCCAAAATTTGAACTTCCAAAACCTGAAAGTTCTTTTGGTGCATTTTCAGAGAGTGCCCTAATTAACAAAATAAATCCCGAAGCTTCTTCTTCTAACTTATCAGCAGACGGAACATACACATTTGTTGCTAAATTGGGACATCCTGCAAAAGAAGATGGTACAATTACCTTAGCAAAGTCCGATTTGCAAAAGTTAGTAAAAGATTACAATGATTTTAAAGGAGTGTTCGACTATGTTCTTTTCCCTGAAACTCATTATGAGTTCGTTGAAGGAACCTTCAAAAAAGGAGATAATTCAGGTGAAGTTCAAGTAAAATTGAAAGAATACGAGAGCTTGGAGCAAGGTGATTACATTTTGCCTTTAATTGTCAATATGGACGGAAAGAAAATGATGCACCCTGTGTTTATCCGCAAAGATGCTGATTATGTAGCCATTTCAGAAACAAACAAAAAGCCAATGCCTTCTGGGGATTACAACTGTCCTAATCGCAAAGAGCCTATGAAAATGGTAGCTTATGTAGAAACCAATGATTGGGATATCCGCAATATGGGGCAATTTATCTTGAAGGAAAGCAAAAAACCTGTTTTTGACATAGTGATTCTCTTTGCTGCCAATATGAATTACGATGCAAAGGCGGGAAGACGTGTCCTGCATTTCAACGATAAATTACAACCCATTGTAAACGACCCTGAAAAATATATTAAACCTTTAACATACAGAGGTATAAAAGTACTTATTGACATATTACCAAACCATCAAGGAGTAGGATATTACAACTTCCAAAATTACGAAGAAGCTCTTGATTTTGCTCGCCAATGCAAGCATTACACCGATAAGCTGGGTATTGATGGCTGGGATATTGATGAGGAGTATGCAAGGTACGATGTGCTACCAGAAAAACCTGAAAAAGGCAATCAGTCTCTTTTATGGTTTATGAGAGCAATGAAAGAGGTAATGCCTGATAAATTATTGACATTGTACGATTACGGACACAATCTGAGGTATGATTCCGTTGATGAAACAGGCAAAAAACCTAAGGATTACTTGGATTACAGTTGGGCGAATTATAGCGAAGATCACGGCTCTTTTGCTGGAATTCCTGATGAACGTTATGGGAAACTATCAATAGAAGCTGCACAAGGAGGGTTAAATACGTACAACGCCAAATATAGAGCAGAACAAAATCTTCGAGATTGTATGGGCTTGCTGATGATTTTCAACATAAATGGAAGAACTATAAAAGGAGGTAGGGCTGCCACCGCTTTAAGCGAAGCAACCAAACTTTTTTACGGAGAAGAATGTATTTTCGAAGGAAAGTATCATAACGGACCCAAAGATTAATTTAAAGTGAAAATAAAATGAAAAATATTGTATATTTGATAAGTGCATTACTAATTGTAGGATGTGCTAAGGACGACGATAACAAAGGTGAAACCCCGATAGTTGGCTCCAAAAAAGATTTAATCCCGACAGAAATCGTGGTAAAACAAGGAGAAAACATTATTACTGATGCTGTTAAGGAAGGAAAAATAACTTTGGAACAAGGCAAAGATTATCGGGTAAGTATTTCTTTTTCAGAAGATGTGGAGTTGCAAAAAGGAGAATTCCTGAAAGTCAAAACAAAAAATCCGCGTGAATTTTATGCCGATTTTTACGGACGAAACATTAACGAAATCTCCGAAAAAGTAATTTTTAAGAGAGAAGGGTATAATGATTTTGTTCTGCAAATCGTACAAGACAAAGTGATTCCTAACTTTTACATAGACGTAAAAAATCTGGTGGAAAGAGAAGGGAGTTTTGTTTACACAGATGATGATAGAAAAACCGTATGGGTTTTGAATACAAAAGAAACAGGAAAGAGAGCTGCCATTGATATGGAGTTTTTAGGTCCTGTATTTTTGGAAGATTTGATGCAAGAAGGAGTACAAGTGGTTGCGGTTCAAAAGCAAGGTGATGGTGCCAAATACAGAATAGCGATAAATGCTACAAAATTAGCAAACGGAGGTTCAGTACAGTTGCCTGTATATTCGCTTGTTAATGACCAAAAAGGAGAAAAAATAGGTGAAATTACATTTGTAGGAGAAACAGCACCATATTACAAAAGCACAGAGTGGTGGTCGCAGTCTCTTCCTAACACTTTTTCACACTATATAGGATTTGATGATTTGAGTACGGAACTTCAATTCTATACTTTTATGGAGCAGGAAGAACACATTTTTATTGATAATGTGAATGAAGAATTAGTTGAAGTACACAGCTTGAATCCTGACCGAAAAGGAGTACTTTCCTTGACTCTCAAAGAGTTGATTCGAACAAAAGTGAATCAAACGATACGCGTCTTTGATATCTATCAGGGCGAACTCGTAAACGGTAAGATACAGAAAAAGAAAGGAGCTACCAAACGGGAAATGTTCGTTAGCGTGTCTGGGTGGTAATTTTTTTCTTCGTTTGGGAAAAATAGTACAGAAGCTAAACAGAAACGAGTATTCTAATCGAAGATAAGGAGCCTATCCAAATGTGGTTGGGCTTCTTTTTTTGAATATATGTCAAAACGATATTGATTCATTGTTTTTTGTAAAAAAAAATCATCAAATCTTTTTGGTATGGGAAAAAATATTATTTTTGTGGCGTTATTATAGTTAATTTATCTGTTTATGGAGGTCAACAATAAAAAAACATTGAAATGGTTTGGACTTGTTTTGTTCTTTTGTGTTTTTATACAAACTGCTTTGGCACAAAATAGGCTGATTACTGGGAAAGTGGTCGATGAATTTGGAATACCACTTCACAATATAAGTGTTACGGTAAAGAATACGATGCGTGGTGTGGAAACGGATTATAATGGAATGTATCGAATAGAGGCGAAAGATGGCGATGTTTTAATCTTTTACATTTTAGGAATGGAAAAGCAAGAACATAAAGTAAAGCCAGGTATTCAAACTATTGATGTAGAAATGGTTTTAGAAATCAATGAGTTAGAAGATGTCGTTGTTGTTGGGTATGGTTCTGCTAAAAAGGTGAGCACTTTGGTTGGGTCAGTAGTAAAAATTGATAGGACACAAGTTTCTAACAAACCGTCGGCAAATCTTCTTGATGCCTTGCAGGGCAAGGTGGCAGGGCTTTCCATCTTCTCTAATTCGGGAGAGCCTTACGGAATGGGAAGTATTCGTTTGCACGGAATTGGCTCGTTATATGGGGGTGGAGATCCTTTGTTTATTCTGGACGGTTCACCAGTTTCCAAAAAAGTTGTGATTATGATGAATCCTTCTGATTTTGAAAGTGTTTCCGTTCTGAAAGACGCCTCGGCAACTTCCATTTACGGGACTCGTGCTGCCAACGGGGTAATTTATATCACTACTCGGAACGGAAAAAACAGACAGACACCAGTCATTTCAATAAGTTCGCAATACGGTTTTTCATCTTTGGCAAGTCGTAAATTCTTTGACGACATAATGAATGTTGATGAATATGCGTATTATTTGGTTGATAAAGGCTATATGACTCAGGAAGAGGTAGATGCACTTTTGAGAGAAAATCCTTATAGTACAAGGTGGGATAGAGTTTATTTCAGAAATAATGTACCTAATCAACAGATTGATGTTTCAGCCTCAGGAGGGGGTGAAAAAACCAATTATTATGTGTCTGGTAGTTTCTTTAACCAAGAAGGACTAATGTATCGTTCAGGTTTCAAGAGATATACGGGTCGAATAAATTTGAGGACTTCCTTAACCGATTGGTTAGATTTGAATTTAAGCGTATCCGCCAATTATGGAGAATATATGCAAAACCCTTACGTTGGAGGAATGAATGCTTCTTACGGAAGTTTGTCCATTCTTTCGCCACCTATTTACACGCCTGTTGACGGAAACGGAAAAAGATATGATTATATTCCTGGTTTGGAAGTTCCTCACCCCAATTACATTGCAGATAATCATCCTGCAAAGACAAAAAATATGAACTTTATTCCTCAGATAAGTTTCATTGTCAATCCAATAGAGAACCTGACAATCAAATCACAAATAGGAGTGGAATATATCAATTCTATTGGTTATGATTTCATATATCCTTCGTATATTCAGAGAGATAATGAAATAAGTTTGAGTTCGTCAAAACAAAAAGCCCATACTTCACGTACATCAGGAGAAAACATTATTAAAACCTTTACTAATACCGCAGAGTATGTACATAACATAAATGGGAATAATAGGTTTACTTTCCTATTGGGGCAAGAGTCAGTAAGTTATGATAATTCTCATTTTTTAGCTATTTCCAAAGGACAAACGTCTGACCGTGCAACAATGCTTTCTCACGGCACTTCTGACAAAGATGTGGGAGATGGGCGTTCGGTTAGTACGTACAATTCCTTTTTCATTCGTGCGGACTACGGACATAACAACAAGTACTTCTTTGATATTTCTGCTCGAAGAGATGGCTCATCACGTTTCGGAAAGAACAATCGTTATGCAAACTTTTGGTCGGTAGGAATGTTGTGGAAACTTAAAGAAGAAAAATTCTTAAAGAATTCCTCTTGGATTGATGATTTAGACCTGAAATTTAGTGTCGGAACAAGTGGAAATTCCAATGCTCTTAGTGATTACGCCTCTCTTTCTTTGGTTTTGAATAACCAGTCCTATAAAGATTTACCTGGTTATTTGCTTTCGGGGGCTGGAAATCCTGATATTCAATGGCAAAAACAGCTTAAAACTACATTAGCGGTAACTTTGGGAATGTTTAAGAGAGCTGATCTGACTGTTGAGGTTTATGACCGAGTTATCAACGATATGTTAGGCTTTGTACCACGCCCTTCTTTTTCGGGAAGTGAGGGAATTGTGGAAAATGGAGGGAAATTCCAAAATCGAGGAATTGATGCAACCTTAGCAGTAAGTGTTGTCAAGGGTAAGGACTTTTACGTAACGCCTTTCCTATCGTTAAATTACAATCAAGAAAAAATTTTAGAATTGCACAATAATCTGCCTTATATTATTGGGGAACAAACTCCTGTAAGTTTTGTAGTAGGCGAACCTTTGTTGTATTTTTATCCAATATTTTGGCGTGTAAATCCAGAAGATGGATATTCACAGTGGTATCTACCAGGTAAAGACTTGATACATACCAATATAGACGCTAACAGTGTAACTAACACATTTGACGCGATTGCATTAAGGCAAAATACGGGCATCAAACGAAATCCGCCATTTAATGGGGGCTTCGGGTTAGACGCGGCTTATAAAAACCTCAGTTTACGAGTTGCTTTTGCTTTTTCTTCTGGAAAATATACAATAAATAGTGATCGTTATTTTACTGAAAATCCTGTTGGGACAATATCCTTTCCTGACTCCAATCAAAGCCGTAGGGTGCTTGACAATTGGAAGAAACCAGGAGATGTTGCAACGTTTCCTGCTTATGAACACGGATTGCCTTTTACCGAGTATGACAGTCGTTTGATAGAGGATGCCTCTTTCATTCGTATGAAAGATCTTACGTTGAGTTATAGCTTGCCACAAAAGGTTCTTAATCAAATAGGTTTTTTTAAAGATATACGTGTTTTTGGTACAGGTCGTAATTTGTTGACCTTCACCAAATATTCCGGATTAGACCCTGAGTTTGACACATCGGCGGGTTCCGCAGGAGCTAATCCCGGAACGAAAGAATATACTTTTGGAATAGAAATAAAATTTTAATAGGGCAACAAAATGAAAACACTTAATTACATTTTTATAATCATAACATTGACCTTAGTTGGCTGTAATAATTTAGAGCAATCACCGTATGACTCCATTGCCTCAAAAGATGCGTTTGAAAAGGTAATTGACGCACGAGCCTGGGTAAACGGAATGTATATTCGGTTGCGTTCCAGCGTTTATGGCGGATATATGATGACGAATGATGTGCAGAGTGATTTGCTCAATGCTACTGCAATTTATGGAGGGCGTTACGAGGCCTTCCATCGATGGGAAACCTTAAAACCAGATGACATAAATTTAGAAGATTTTTGGAGGGAAAGTTATAGAACCATTAGTAATATCAACGAAGCTTTAAGCGGTTTTACACGAATTTCCGTTAGGGACGAAGAGGAAAGAGAATTACTCAATCAATACACGGGAGAACTTCATTTAGGGAGAGCGTATATCTACACGCGTTTGGTAACTTCGTTTTGCAAGGTTTATGATCAAGCAACAGCTCAGTCAGATTTGGGTGTTCCGTTAGAATTGGTTTTTAATACAAAAACCAAAAATGTAAGAGCTTCTTTACAAGAAACATACAATCAAATTCTGTCGGATATTACCAAAGCAGAAACGCTACTTGAAAACAAAAATGGAGAAGAAGGAGCCGATACCTTTACGATTGATGCGGTAAAAATACTTAAAGCCCGCGTATTGCTTTTTATGGGGCAATGGAGTGAAGCCTACAAAAATGCAAACGAAATTTTGAGTACATATCCGTTGGCTTCTTCCTCAGAAGAGCTACAAAAGATGTGGCATAATGATTCTAAATCAGAAAGTATAACTCAACTTTACGTAGCAAAACCAGACCAACTTCCTTCAACAAATGGTATTTACATTTTGGAGTCAAGAGGAAAAGTAAGGCCATACTATATTCCCACTCAATGGATTGTAGATTTGTACGGAGATGATGATTATCGAAGAGATATTTATTTCAGAAAGGAAACTATTGAAGTTGGGTTTAATGACGATGTGCCTGATATTTACATTGTGAATAAATATCCAGGTAACCCTGAGCTCGAAACGGGTAAAGAGAATCCCGATTATGCACACGCACCGAAAGTCTTTCGTGTCGCCGAAGCTTATTTGATTGCCAGTGAAGCTGCTTTCAAAAATAACGACCAAGCAAACGCATTGTACCATCTTAACGAAATTAAAAAATCTCGAGGTTTGCAAACTGTAAATCTCAGTGGGAATGCACTATGGGAGGAAATTAAGACGGAACGTCTACGGGAATTTGCCTTTGAGGGATTTCGCTTGTTTGATTTGAAACGATGGAAAGAACCTGTAATACGAAGAAATCCTCAAAAAATTGAGGCATTAGCCAAAACTTTGCCCACGACACAATTTCACGAACTCAATCGTTCAGTTGATGATTTCCGCTTTGTATGGCCTATTCCCAGTAGAGATAAACTTCACGGAAAATTACAGCAGAACCCAGGATGGTAATAGCTTTTCTATGTGAAAACTATAAGTTCCGTACAAGAATTATTCTTGTGCGGAATTTTTTTAGAAAAAAACTATTTTTTTTGAAAAAAAATTCCTCAATTTTGTAACAATTCCTTTTTTTGTGCATCTTTATAACAAAAAGAACGACTTTGACCACTTCAACCGACATACTCATCGAGGCTTGTCGCCAAAACGACCCCAAAGCTCAATTGGAGTTGTACAAACAGTACGCCAAAGCGATGTATAATACCGCCTTGCGTATGCTCCAACAACAGGACAAAGCCGAAGATGCCACGCAAGAAGCCTTCATAAAAGCGTTTCAAAAGCTAGATGAGTTTCGGGGAGAGAGTAGCTTTGGAAGTTGGCTCAAACGCATCGTAATCAATGAGGCTTTGATGATAATTCGGCAGGAAAAACGAATCCTCTCCTTGGAAGAAAGCTTCATCGACCAAATTGACGACAACGAACAAGAAAAATACGACTTTCAAGAGGACGAAATAAAGGTTTTACTGCACGCACTGAGCTTGCTCCCCGAAAAATTACGCGTTATCCTGAATCTTTCGCTCATTGAAGGCTTTGATAATGAAGAAATCTGTGAAATTTTACACATATCCGATGGAAATTGCCGAACAACGCTCTCCAGAGCCAAAAAATCATTACGTGAAACCATAGAAAAACTCAAAAATGAAAGAAAATATATTTGACATATACGACCTTCCGGACGGACACGAAGCCCGATTCCTTGAAAAAATAGCAAAACGGCAGTCAGAACCCGAAAAACGACCTGAACCCAAACGCCAAACGGTTAGAAAAATTCTCTATTGGAGCATATCAGTTGCTGCATCGGTGGTGGCGGTACTGTTTTGGGTAGCACAAAAGCCTGCAAACCTCGAAAATATATCCGAAACAGCTTACAAATCGGAACAGTATTATCTGCCTATCATTCAGGAGAATATAAATATTATCAAAAATCATACGGAAAACAAAAAAATGACTGAAGACGCTCTCAAACAGTTAGAAAAAATGAACGCCGATTATCTGGCTATCCGAAATAAAATCATAGAAGAAGGGCAAAACAAGCAATTAATCAACGCAATGGTTATCAATTTTGATACACAACTTAAATTTTCAAATAATATCATCGAAATGATGCTTTAAAAAGAAAAAAAATACAAAAATCATCACGAAAGAAAGCAATATCAGTTTAAAAAAATATAAAAACGACACATAAACTTGAAAAAATATGAAAAAGTTACTATCAATCATCATTATTTTGTGCTTCGGAGTTATTTCAGCAAAAGAAAATAGCTCGCCGATGGGTGAAAATGATTTATTTAAAAGATACAAACATACCGAAACAAAGACAATCCGCAAGGAATTTAAGGTAAACGAGACGGCTTCTCTATTCGTAGCGAACAAATATGGGACAATCACGCTCATAACTAATGAAAACAATAAAAATTCTATCAATTTTGAGGTAGAAATTAAGGTAAGTAGCAACAATCCGAGCGATGTTAAGGAGCGGATAAAGCAAATCTATGTGGATTTTTCAAATTCCGGAAGCAATTCAGTGTCTGCAAAGACCGTTATTGAAGACAATTCTTCATTTTTTAAGAATTTCGGACGCAAAAAAAGCATCAGTTTTCAGATAAATTACAAAATCACTCTTCCGGAAAAGGTAAAAATATCGCTGGAAAACGAGTACGGGAATATTTTTTTGAATAAAACGATGAGTTCTTTGAAAATCGATGCCGATTATGGTTCTATCAACTTGGGGGAAATCCTTTCCGATGCTTATATCAACCTCGAATATTGCCAAAATTCCTCTATCGAACAGATAAATAAGCTCAATTTGAACGCGGATTACTCGGGCGTATCGATAAATAAGGCAAACTACATCAAAGCCAACTGTGATTACACAGCGGTGAAGATTGGCGATGTAAAAGAACTCAATGCAAACGTAAGTTATAACGCAATTGCTGTGGAAAATTTGGAAAAAGGCGAGATTATTGCAGATTATTGTGGCATTTTGGTGAAGGAAGTATCTAAAAGTATCTACATCAGTTGCGATTATGGTTCGGTGAAGATAGAAAAAGTCCTTCCGCAAGCAAATTCAGTAAAAATCGACACGGAATATGCGGGAATTTCAGTGGGATATCATCCAAATTGGGAGTTTCAGTACAATTTTTCCAATTCTTACGGGAAAATCTCAATGCCGGAGAGCCTCCCCTACACCAAAAAGAACATTCAAATGATGGAAAGTACAATCATCGGTACAAAAGGAAACGGAAAAAATATATTTAACATCTCAAGCGAATACGCAGGAGTGAAAGTCTATGAGAATTAATGCTCAAATGATATGAAATCTTGCTCCATCTGATAGAAATCATACGCCATCCGATGGAAATGGAGCACCATCCAATGGAAATGGAACGCCATCCAATGGAAATGAAGCACCATCCAATGGAAATGGAGCATCATCCGATGGAAATGGAGCATCATCCGATGGAAATCATACGCAATCCAATAAAAACAACACTTAAAATCAAACATTGAAGCAAATTTTATTCAAAACGAATATATAAACTTATTCATTTTCTACATTTTTCAACTAAAAAGACACTCAATCTACTTAAAATATTGATAAAAACATTCAAAACGATTAACTAAATAAATAATTAACATATGAAACGATTAGCAACAATTCTATTTTTGGTTACATTTTCGGTAAGTTACGGACAATGGTTTGGAAAAAAGACCATAAGAGATAATGGAAATATTATAAACAAAGAACGTCACGTGGGGGATTACACTTCTGTTAAGTTGAAATGCTTCCTTGATGTGATTTTACTCAAAGGCGAAGTGGGGAAAGTACGCATCGAGGCTTCGGACAACATAGAACCTTACATTTTAACCACCATTAAAAACGGGGAAATCATCATTGAGTTGCAAGAAGGATATAATTACAACTTTAAGCATAAGGTTAATGTGTATGTACCTGTAAACGAACAATTGGAACAGGTTTCACTGTCAGGTTCAGGCGATATTTCAATGAAGGAACAGATAAAAGTAGGTAATTTGAAGTGTACGCTATCAGGTTCGGGTGATATCTCTGTCAATTTTAATGCCACTCGATTGGACTTGTCATTAAGCGGTTCAGGTGACCTTGTTGTTACGGGAAAATGCCCTGAAATTGATATAAAAATGGTTGGTTCGGGTGATATTACCACTGATAGCATTCGGGCTGAGCGTGTAACGGTGCAACTTTCAGGCTCAGGAGATATAGATGTATATGCTTCTAAATCAATTAAGGCAAAAGTGTCTGGTTCAGGTGATATTTCGGTAAAAGGAAATCCTGAATTGCAGGATACGCACGTTTCAGGAAGCGGAGAAATCCATTTTAAGTAAAAATATGACATTATAGCCAATCTAAGATAGCTTGTCATACTAATTCCCCCTTTGAAGGGGGGTAGGGAGATGTAAATCTTAAGAAAACATCCTCCGTCCTTCGGACACCTTTCTCAGTCATACTAATTCCCCCTTTGGAAGGGGGGTAGGGGGATGTAAATCTTAAAAAAACATCCTCCGTCCTTCGCCACATACTCTGCTTTTGCAGACTTCCTCCTTCAAAGGGGATTTTGTAAAATGACAATCTAAAGTGAGTTAGCTATATCAAATTGAATAAAATCGAAGGTTTCAAAAGATCACTAAACTTGCTTGTATATTTCATATAATAATATCAATCAGAATAATCACTTATGAAAAAACTCTTTCTTATTCTATGTTTTTTAAGTACACTCTCTTACGGGCAGCATTTTTCGCTTTTGGGCAAGGTAATTGATGCTCAAACAAAGGAAGAAATGCCCTTTGCAGAAGTATCTCTGCAAGGAATATCGCATAAATCGGTTGAAATTGGCGTAGTTTCGGACGAAAAAGGACGATTTCAAATAAAAAACTTACAAAAAGGGAAGTATTTAATGAAAGTTCATTTCGTGGGATATGAAAAACAGACAAAAGAAATTGAACTTATGCAAAATAAAACTGATTTAGGTGTGATTTTTCTAAAAATGACTTCCGAAAATCTCTCCGAAGTAGTGGTGGAAGGCAAGCGTGCAGCACTTTCTTATAGTGTTGACCGAAAAACTATCAATGCGGCTGCCTTTCCAGAGGCTTCTAATGCGATTGATTTGCTCACCAACGTGCCATCTATCCAAATCAGCGTAGATGGAAAAATAAGCTATCGCGAAGGAGGTTCGTTTAGCGTGTATATCAATGGAATTGCTGTGAAAAATGGCGAGGAACGTTTGCGTACGCTCGACGCTTCGCAAATTGAAAAGATAGAAATCATTACCAATCCGTCCGCCCGATACAGTTCGGGAGGAACGGCAGGAATTATCCGTGTGTTGCTCAAAAAGAACCGCTTGGAAGGGTATGCCATCAATTCCTCCGTGTTGGGAAACTCCCTCGGCACCAATCAAATCAGTTTTTCAGTGGATAAAAAGGGCAAACGAGGCGGTTGGCACACCTCTGCATATTTGGGGCATTCCACCAGAACAAAAACGGATATGGAAACGTTCAACCAGCTGCAATCTGATAATAAATTCTTTGAGATACACGAAATAAGCAATTCCAAAAAGCGAAATAGAAGTAATTTTTTTGAGTTTGGGTTCAATTATGATGTAACCGATAACGATTTTATTGATTTTTCGATAAATCTGAAACCTTTACGCGACCGCGAAAAAGAAACTTCCTACCTCCAAACCGTTGAAAACATATTCGACCTAAACCGAAACCTAATCACTTCGGAAAAATCAACCAGCGACAATAGTTATACTTTTGATTATCAGATGGTGGGCGTGAATTTGGAATACAATCACTTTTTCAATAAGGATAAATCGCACTCGCTGAAACTAACTTCGGGATACGATGTGTTTATAGGAAGTTCTGATACGGAATCTCGAAACGTGTGGACGCGTCCATCAGAAACCATCGTTTTTGGAAGCATAGAAGCAGAAAAAAATGAAATCTTTACTTCTACGGAATTGGCTTACGAGTTGCCTCTGACCGAAAAAAGCAATTTGGAAGCAGGAATTGCCATAAAAACGGACTTCATTCCTGAAATTACCAGCGAAAGCGGAATTTTTCAAGGCAATAAAATAGGCATTCCTTCCCCCGATTTCCCGAGTAATCAGAAAATTAAATACGAACAGAATGAGTACGCTGCCTATGCCACTTTTAAAAGCAGCTGGAAGAAATTTGAATATAAATTGGGACTTCGGGTGGAGCATACACGGCGTGATGTTTCGTACACTTACACCAAAGCAGCAGCGGAAAGAGTAATTGACGAGTACAAAAAGAACTTTACCGATTGGTTTCCGTCTGTGCATTTGTTGTATAGTTTCTCGGACGATACGCAATTGGCTGCCAATTACAGTCGCCGCATACAACGCCCTGAATATTGGACAATTACTTCCGTCTTCAAAATGGAAGATAGGTACACTTATATCAACGGAAACAGCCGTTTGCGGTTCAGTTACACCGATGCTTACGAGGTGAATTTCAAAAAATCGTGGGGCAAGAATTTTGTTTCGGCAGAGGTTTTTGCACGGAATCAGCACGATTTCTTTGGGGATTATCGCCGTCCGTTTCGCGATAATATATTGCTCATTGTACAGGAAAATCTGGGCGATTCGTGGTCGGTAGGTTCCGAACTGATGACAGGGGTAGATGTTTTCTCGTGGTGGAATGTAAATGCTTCGCTGAGTGGTTTTTATTTCGAACAAAAAACGAACGTAGATGACATTAAAAATGATTTTTCACAATGGCGTTTCAACGCAAAGATGAACAATACGTTTCAATTTCCGAAAGATTTTTCTGCCCGATTGAATTGTGCGTTTCAATCGCCCATTACAAACTTACAATTTGAAAGTAATGCGATTTTCTTGGCTTCGGCATCGCTTACCAAAAGTTTAAAAAATAAACGTTGGCAACTGACGCTTTCGGGCTGGAATGTATTCGATTCAAACCGACAAACTCAACAAAGAAATGGCGAAAAATTCGCTCTAAAAACCCAAACCCGCTATCATCCTTATGTGGCTTTCTCTGTGAAATATCAGTTTAACAATCAGAGGTAAAGCTCGGATAACATTCTACAAAAAGCGAAAAAGCTGAGGGTTTTCTCAGCTTTTCATTATTTTCATATTTAAGTTTACATCAATATTGTTCCAACAAATAATTAATCAAATCAGTTGTTGTTACAATTCCCACCAGTTTATCATTTTCCAACACAGGAATGGAATGAAAACTTTGTTTTGATAGTATTTCAGCTACTTCCTTAATAGTTGCATCAGAATTTACTGTTAGAGGCGTTTTTGCCATTATTTGGGGAATGGTGTACATATCGTAAACCACAGAGGTCACTTCGTCCTCGTTATCGGTCATATCCGCAAAACTGATTCGCAACAAATCGGAATAACTAACAATACCAATAATCCTATCACTTTCCACCACAGGAATATGACGAATTTTGTGCTTTTTAAAAAGCCTTTCTGCATCGTACAAAGACTGCGTCGGGGTTAATGTTATCAGCTTCCTCGACATAATTTGAGATATGGGAACTCGCTGTTTCATAGTGTTTTGTTTTTTATTTTGAATAATTTCTACAAGGCAAAGTTATCCCTAAAATGCGTGAGAAAGTATGACCAAAATCATTGGCTTTTAAATTTCTTTTTCGTACCTTTACTGAGTTTTTGAATGTTTATGTTTTGTGCATAATTTAAAACAAAAAACCTGAACAAAATTGCTCAGGTTTTAAAATCTTGAAAATATATTTTTTTAGAAAACAGCTGCTAAATCTTTTTTGTACTTAGCAAGCAATGCTCTTGTTAATCCAAGGTTAGCTTTTGTTGAATCTACTGCCAGATAAATAAAATAACTTCCGTTTGCAGAGATATCTATAATATGAATTTGATTTGCCAAAGTAATCAAAATATCCTCAATTCTGTCCTTCAATCCCAAAACTTGAAGTGCACTTTGTTCCGACTTAACAACCTCCAAATGGTAGGCAGAAGCCAAACTAGGGTCAAAATTAGGGTCAACTGTCTCAGAGCCATAAGAAACTCCAGATCTTACCTCTGTAACAGACACTGCTATAAATCCAGGAACATTATTCCTCATATCCTGAATAAACTTATCCAATACGTTTGTCATTTTATTATTTTTTAGTGTTGTTTCTATACTAATTACTAAAACTCCCAAAAAGTTAGAGGCATCGAGCGGATTCGAACCGCTGTACAAGGTTTTGCAGACCTCTGCCTAGCCACTCGGCCACGATGCCTTTTTTACTCAGGTCGCAAATGTACAATCTTTTCTAATATTAACAAAATCTTTTTCGTTTTATTTTTATGCTTACAGCTTCAACATCTCCTCCGATTGGCGGATTTAGTTTTGAAATTTTAACTGTAACTTTCTCTGTAATAATAAGTTCCTTAAATATTCTGTCAGATATTCTTCCTGCAACGTGCTCCAAAAGCTTTGAGCGAATTGCCATTTCTTCCTTTACTATTCTGTTTAAATGAACATAATTCACCGTGTCCGATAAGTCATCTGAGGTTATTGACTTCTCCAGACTTAGCTTAACTTTCAAATCCACACGATAATCACTGCCTATCAGCTTTTCCTCGTTCAAACATCCGTGATTTGTATGAATCCGTATGTTTTTTAAAATAATTTGCCCCATATTATTGATGAGTACATCTACAATTACTTACTCCTTGGAACAAATCAAGCCCTAAAGTAATAACGTGTGTTCCTGAATTATATTTTATTATGTTGTTCAACATCAGCTGGTATGAATATGCAAAATAAAAATGCCCTCTTTTTATTCCTGCCATCGGACCTGCATTCAATGGTACAAATACCTTATCATTCAAAAATCGATAATTTACCCCTACCCAATAGTAATCCTCCAAATCTCTCCATCGGAATTTGAGGTTAACATCTGTTGAAGAACGTCTGTCACTTTCGTAAAACTGAGCAAAAATAGAAGGTTCTATTTCAAAACTACTGTTACGATCTCTTTTATATCTGTACCCAGTGTATAAAGTATAGTTACGTAACGCTTTAGGCTCATTTGTTGCAAAAACATCAATATCTTTATTCAAAATATTTAACGCATTCAAACTTAAGAACCATCCTTTGTAACGATACAAAAATCCGACATCAAAGTTGTGATTTATTTGTGAACGATTGTTCGTAACGGAAGGGTCTGCCCCTGCTGATTGGTCAAACTTATCAATATCAATTCGGAAAGAATTCAGTGCATACGAAATACCAAAGGATACGAAATGATTCTCATAACGATCTAACGTTAAATGGTGAGCAAAACTTGCCTTCCCTCCCATTTGCTTAGTATTTCCATTTTTATCATTGTAAAGAATCAAGCCTGCTCCGCTTCGTTCTCCTATCCTAATATCTCCAGAAAGCGATTGATAATCAGGTGCATCTTTAATCCCCACCCATTGGGAAACCCCACTAAATCGCAACTTAACAAAGTCACCAATCCCTGCATAAGTAGATGTGATTAAAAACTCACTATCTGCCAAATACTGATTCATCTGAGGCAAGTGTAATTCCTGAGCATAGGACTTTCCTCCAAAAATAAAAATTGTAAGGATTAATAATATTTTCTTCATTGTCATAAAGTTATATGTAAAATATAAATCTTGTTTTTATATACAACTATGTGATGCAACACACAAAATTTCGACAAATATCTTTACTTTTTTTCTCTTTTCCTACTTTTTTTTTATTTTCCTATACACATTTAACATATTCGAGTTTTTTTAACATTTCTGAAAGATTTTACATTTAACACTTTTTCTATAAAATCAACAGCCGTTTCTTCCTACTAAATTTGCACATAATTTCGACCGATATATTTATTCCTAAAAAAATTTATCTTTCTTAAACTATTATGATTGAATAGATTAAATTAATAATGATAGATTTTTTCTCATTTTTTGTTGAAAAATATTTTTTATTACAAAAACTTACGTATATTTGCAACCTCAAAACGCTCATCACTTGCGGGTGTGGTGAAATTGGTAGACACGCCAGACTTAGGATCTGGTGCTTCACGGCGTGGGGGTTCGAGTCCCTTCACCCGCACAAACTAAAAGCCTTAATATGTTGATAAACAACATCTTAAGGCTTAATTTTTCTCCCAATCCCCTAAAATTCCCCTAAAATTGAGAAAAACCATTTTTTTGGAGCAAATATCACAACTTAAAAAGTCAAGGTTTTATACCAGTAGTTAAGCATTACTTAACAACTGCTTTTATCTTTCGGTTGGGGTTTGTACTTGGAGTTGTGGTTTTCCCTGTATGGGCTTTCGGTAGAATTACGCATAAATACGCTACAAGTCTTTTAAGAGCCTTGTTTTTGTTGAAGTATCAAAATCTTTGCCCTCATACAAAAAAGCATTAAAAAAAGCCCCACCGTTGAGGTTTAGGGCTTGTTATATGTTATCCTTTTATTATATCCTTTACGTCAAAGGTAGGTAATAAACGTTTGACAAATGATATACATTCTTTTATTTGTACCGAGTTTGAGCCATACACTTGCCCGTGTTCCCAGTCGTTTAATTCTGTGTGCCTGTTTTCTCCTAATGTTAGGGCGGTTGTTTCGCAAACGCTTAAAATATCATAAGCTCCGAAAAATTAAGAGGGTGTCAGTCCCTTCAACCGCACAAATGAAACGCTTTATTATATTGACGGTCAATATTTTAAAGCGTTTTTTGTTTTCTGTAAATTTCAACTTATTTTTATAAATCAATTCTTCCATATTTCACAAAAATAATTTAGCTCAACTGCAATCGATTAAGTTATTGGTACTTCTTCACAAAAACGAAAATTAACAAGAAAAAGAAATTGGGTAATTTTCATAAAAACTATTATCTTTGCCTCAATCAATGTGAAAAATAATCTAAATTTTTCAACATAATTGTTGCTTTTTTAACTACAAAACTAAATTATTAATGAAAACTCATAAAAACAAAATAGTTACAATCACCACAGTAGGTTTTGCATTGTTTGCAATGTTCTTCGGGGCGGGAAATCTTATCTTGCCTCCACTCATAGGATTAAGCACCGGAAAGGATTGGGGAGAGGCATTAATCGGTTTTTTTATATCGGCAATTATAGCTCCCTTTTTAGGGATTCTTGTGGTCACAAAATCAGGAACTTCATTTACAGACTTAGGAAAAAAAGTACACCCGAAATTAATTGACATTCTGGCTGTTCTGATAATTTTATGTATCGGACCCTTGGTCGCAATTCCTCGCACGGGAGCAACTACCTTTGAGGTTGGTATAAGTCCTTCTTTTCCAGAATTAAGCAATGTTGTTTTTGCAATCATATTTTTTGCAATTGTTTTGGTTTTGTCAATTTCGCGAACAACAATCGTGAATATCATTGGGAAATTTCTAACTCCAGTTTTGTTATTATCGTTATTTGCGTTAATCATTTTAGGAGTTTTATACCCCGTGAAACCTATTGAGGAAGGAATAACAGAATTTCATAGCTCAAGGGCATTCAGCGTAGGATTTACGGAAGGTTACCAAACTTTGGACGTTTTGGCTTCTGTTATTTTTGCAGGAATTATCATTTCAGCGGTTGTTAGTGATGGATATACTTCCGTCAGAGAACGTGTAAAAATCACAATATCAGCAGGTATGATATCCACTTTAGCTCTGTTGATTATTTACGGAGGTTTGATTTATTTGGGTGCTACTTCGGATTATTTGGAGGCAACCGGAGTTTCTCCATCTGAAATTTCAAGAACAAATCTATTGCTTCATATTTCAACTTCGATATTAGGGAAAGGAGGAACATTTGTTATGGCAATAGCCATCGCCTTTGCTTGCTTAACAACAGCCATCGCTTTGACCTCTGCCACAGGCTCCATTTTTGAAAAAATGTCAAAAGGAAGAATTCCGTACAAATTAGGAGTTACTTTGTGTACTATTATTTCTGCTTTCATATCAGTAAATAGTGTTGACAGCATTATAAATTATGCTATCAACATACTTCTGTTTATTTATCCGATTGTTTTTACTCTTATTTTGTACATTTTGCTTTTCGGAAGATTTGTACAGTCAAAAACACCTTTTGTTGCCAGCATTGTAGCAACTACCTTAGTATCACTTATTTCCGTACTAAAAAATCTTAACTTAAATTGGAATTTAGAGTTCCTATTCCGAATAAAAGAAGCCTTACCTTTAAACAGTTATCACTTAGAATGGTTACTTCCTTCGCTGGTTGTGTTTGTTATTTTTGCTATTTTTGGAAAGAAGAAATAACTTGAATGTATTTATTCTCTCCAAAAGAAATGATTTAGGACTTTGCCTGTTTTGATTTCTAACAGATGTTGGTTTGTAGTTTTGCTATCAAGCCCCCCCAATGACGGAATCCATTTTCCTGTTTTTATATAATCCAAGCAATCAAATAATTGCGGATATTTTCGAGCTATTTGCTTGGTGTTCAAACCTGTATAAAGAGCTGTTTTTAAATCCTTTCCGTTTGCAATTGTAATAAATTTCAGCAGTTCATCAATATCCCATTCCCCTCCCATAAAAAGCACACAGCTGATAGCTCCCTCGTACTTGTCAAGGAGCTTTTCGAATAATTCCACTGTTAATAATTCTCCTGAATTGGGATTCCAAATATGTTCAGAATGGCAACCTTTACAAGCTAACGGACAGCCCGTTATCGTGAAACAAAGTGAAATTTCATTCGGAACTTCCTGTAAAACAATATCATACTCGCTATACCGAAGCATTTCCGTAATATCTTTTCTTTGCTTCTTTTTGTCTGTCTTTTGAAAAATTGGTTATTCGTTTTAAATATCCAATGATTCGCGTTGCATAATCAACGTCCGTTGAATGGCATTTTACGCAATGTTCAGCAGTATGTTTATTAATGTAACCACAACTGTTACAATAAGTTACCTTTATATTGAAACAGAAGTAATTACAACCCGTTTTCGCTGCCACGTTCAGCAGTTTTAAAAATCCTTCTTTGGTTGGATATTCCTCTAAATTACAATGATACGCCGAGCCACCATCCAAAAACTGAATATATTCGTGTCCGTGCATATAAAATTTATCTATTATATTAACAGACTCATCTTCAACAATATAAAAATAAGAATTGTAACAATCTCTCGGCACAAAAAGCCCGTCTGCTCTATCCCAATTGGCATTCTTAACACCCAAATTTTCCGCAGGAACAAACTCCGTGTTAAACATATAACCATATTTTGATTTGGCTTCCTTATTCTTGTTGTAAATCAATTTCAGATTTTTATTGATAAAAGATTTATATTCTTCATTATCAGATATTTTCACACCAAGATATTCCGCTGCCTCTACCATTCCGTTTATGCCAATGGTAAGAAATTGTTTATCAAGTGAAATAAATCCGGCGTCGTACACGGGAAGCATTCGAGCATCTTTATAATCCTGAATAATAGCACGATACGCCACTTGATATTTATGGATATTATCAATCATTTCTTCCAAAGGAAGCCCTTTTTGATACAATCGATTCATATTGATGGTAATAACATTGATGCTCCCTGTGGAAACACCGCCCGCACCCAGCGAATAGCTAAAAGTATTGTCAGAAATTTCATTCCGTAAACGGCAGCAACTCGCCAATGAATCGGCATTATCGGATTGATAAATGAAAAATGCATTCCCTTCACTGAGTTCTTCAGCACAGAAATTGGCAAAATTTTGGTCAAAAACTTTCTTGTCTTTCGTTAACATTGCTGCTGTGACCACAGGAAACGTTAAAATGGCTTTAGTTCGCTCATTGTTGAACCACTTCATAAAATATTTCTGAAGCCTGTCCAATGATTCATAAACGGGTTTGCTTCCGTCAGGAAAAACAAAATTTCCGAACATCGAATCGAAATAAGGCTTGTCATACAACGAAATATTCCAAAACACAGACTGATACCCACGTGCCGCTGCAGGCTGATTGATAGCATAAACCACGTGTTGCATTTCGTTTTCCACTATTTTTTCGTGTGTTTGTAAGTAATTGATTCCGTAGTCTTTTCGAGCAAAATAATCAAAATACATTAAAAATTCAACCGTTGCTACCGCTCCGGCAAATTGAGAAGATACTGAAAATAAGAAATTTACAAACGAACCGCAAAAACTTGCCAAATGTTTTGGAGCTTTGGATTCTCCGCCAAGTTTTAAAAGCCCGTCAAGCAAAAGCGGATACATCGAAACGCTCACGCAATAAGGTTTCAAGCTGGTTTCATCGTGAACGTAAATTTCGTGTTCCTCAATCTGGCGGATATATTCATCTGCTAATTCCTGACCGAAAAGTTGAGCTATTTTGTGCGAAACTAACATTCTATTTACTTGAATATTAATATCTTTATTAAGCTCAGCTTCCATTGTGGCTATGTTTTTATTGGAAACATTCGCATTTGAATCAAACAAAGAGCCACTCGCTGCATTTAATGATTTCAGGTAATTTTCAATGAAATTACACTTCGTTTTTAGTTGTTCGGGTGTTAATTTTGTGAATTTTGACATAATAAATTGTTTTTTGCTCCACAATAGTTGTGAAGTTTGGGGTTTATTAAAATGAAAAATACTCGTATTTAGTAGTAACCTCTTTGGGCTGAATTCTGTCTAAGACTTTTCTTATGTAAAAATGGTTAGTGAAGTGATTCAGTTTCTGAAATTATCAGAAAACAAGATTGAGTTTTGTTGCAATACAAATTATTACTATTTGTTTTTCAACCGCTTAAAAGAAAAAGTTTCTTAAGATTTCCGTGTTGCGAAGCTATACAAATAAAAGACTAATAAATCTTAAAATAAAAAATAGTTATGCACAAACTTATCAACACCAGATTAATCAACACTTCAAAAATTCAATTTATTTTTCTGATATAGCGATTTTTGAAGGTGATATTTTTCATTTTCGAAAAATAATCCCCCCATTTTTACACATTTATCAAATGAAGAAATATTTTTTATTTCTCAATATGAAAATATTTTTATACCTTTACAGAAATTTTGTCCGTTCATTCAATGACAAAAATTAAACCATTGGCAAATTTGCCAGATAACAACAAAACATTTGAAGAAACTCAATAAAATTTTAACAATATGTCAAAATTTAGAACAGAATCAGATTTATTAGGCGATTTACAAGTGCCTTTTGAAGCCTACTATGGCGTGCAAACCCAGCGAGCTATTGATAATTTCTACATTTCGGGAAGCAAAATGAGTGAATTTCCTGAATTTGTCAGAGCCATTGCTTATGTGAAATTAGCAGCCGCACAAACCAATCACGAATTAGGATTACTTCCTGACGAACTTTTAAAATCTATCTCACAAGCTTGTAACGAATTGATTGAAGGCAAAATGCACGACCAATTCCCTGTGGATATGATTCAAGGTGGGGCAGGAACCTCTGTAAATATGAACGCCAATGAGGTGATTGCCAATCGGGCTTTGGAAATTATGGGCTACGAACGCGGTGATTATCAGCATTGCTCGCCTAATGACCACGTAAATCTTTCACAATCAACCAACGACGCGTACCCAACTACCATAAAATTGGCTATCATCCGAATGAATGATTCGTTGGTAAAACATTTAAAACAGCTTGTTGATGCTTTCCGAAATAAAGGAAAAGAATTTGCCGATGTGATTAAAATGGGACGCACACAATTACAGGATGCTGTTCCGATGACACTTGGACAAGAATTTGAAGCTTTTGCAGCAACTTTGGAAGAAGAAATCACGCGTTTAAACAATCTTTCGGATTTGTTCTTGGAAATCAATATGGGAGGAACCGCCATCGGAACAGGATTAAATGCTCCTAAAAACTTCCCGAAAATTTGTGCTGAAAAATTAGCAAAAGCCACAGGCGAAGCCTTTGTTCCTGCAGCCGATTTGGTAGAAGCCACACCAGATACAGGTTCGTACGTAATTTACTCATCGGCATTAAAACGTATGGCTGTGAAACTTTCAAAAATATGTAACGATTTGCGTTTACTTTCTTCCGGACCGCGTGCAGGATTGAATGAAATCAATCTTCCGGCAATGCAACCCGGTTCGTCAATTATGCCAGGTAAGGTAAATCCGGTAATTCCTGAAGTTGTGAACCAAGTGTGCTTCAAAGTTTACGGAAATGACCTTACCGTAACATTTGCTGCCGAAGCAGGTCAGTTGCAATTAAACGTGATGGAACCTGTTCTTTGTCAGTCAATTATTGAGTCAATTGTCTTTTTGGAAAGAGCTTTAGACACCCTTCGTGAAAAATGTATTGATGGAATTACAGCCAATCGTGAAGTTTGCTTAAATATGGTGAAAAACAGTATCGGAATTGTAACGGCACTTAACCCATTCATAGGTTACAAAAATAGTACAAAAATTGCCAAAGAAGCCCTCGAAACCGGCAAGTCAGTTTATGACTTAGTTTTAGAACACAAACTGCTTTCACAAGATAAATTAGACGAAATTTTAGATCCTAAAAATATGTTGGGACTTTAAACAACTAAAAAAGAGCGATTAGAAAATCTAATCGCTCTTTTTTTATTCTTTTCTTTACTTCCAAAACGAATGCGAAACAACATCTGTTCGTTCATCGTTCTTTTTGTCGTATTTTCGTAGCTGACCCAACCAATACACAAAAAACACAATCGCAATTAGTATAAAAACCCAGCTTATTAGGTTGGCTGTCCACCAATTTTCAAGTTCCAAATTGCGTAAAAAATCCAACGGAATGAATAAAATTTCTTCAAAAAGATATTGTATAGCTTCAAAAAATGCTTTCATAGCTTATTGTTTTTAACAGTGTTACTTTTCGGGCAAAGATATTAATTCTTTTTAGATAAATAAACTTTTTTTCCAATTTCTAATGGATTATTGCTCAAAAAATGAACTTTTTCTCCGTTGGAAATACCGATTACCAAAAAATTTTCTCCCTGAAAATAGCAATTTTCAATCAACGTTTCCCAACCCGATTTTTCAACAACTTCAATTTGATAAGGTTTTAAAAGAATCGTTTTTCCGTTTTCAACATACTTGCTAACATCTCCAAAGAGTGAAGCCGTGTAGAAATCATCCTTCTGGTTATATACATCTAATAAATCTCCAAACATAAGCAAATTTCCATCTCTCATTATCAAGGCTTTATCAGAAAAAGATAACGCTTCCTTGCCATCGTGAGTAGCAACAATACAGCTTATTTTTTTCTCTTTCAAGTGGGTAAATAATGTTCGTTGGAGTTTATTACGGCGAAAGCTGTCAATTTGGCTAAACGGCTCATCAAGTATTAGTAATTCAGGTTCTTGTGCCAAAGCCATCACCAAACCGATGCGTTGTTTTTCGCCACCGCTGAGCAAAAGAGCTTTTCTGTTTGCAAAACTTTCCATTTCCACCAACGAAAGTAACTCATTTACACGTTGCTTTTTATATTCCAAATCAATGTTAGACAGGAACTTACCAACATTCTCAGCAACAGTATGGTATGGCATCAGCCCGAAATCTTGTGCTAAATACTTCATTTTTTCATAGCCGGGAACCAACTGACGCGAAGGTCCTACAACCTTTTTACCGTTGAAAAAAATGGTTCCCTCCGGCAGGTCGAATAATCCGTAAATGGCTTTCAGTAAGGTACTTTTACCGCAGCCACTCTCACCCATAATCGACAAATGTTCACCTTGTTTGAGCTGAAAAGAAATGTTACGAAAGCCCGCATCGGAGCCATCGTGTGTGTATGATATGTTATTAACTTCGAGCATCGTTTAAAAAAAGGCAAATATATAGGAAATAACTAAAACCACAATACTAACACATAATCAAACATTTACGAAATTAATTTTAGCTCAAATGAAAATTATTTTGAAAAAAGTTGTTGAAAAATTTTTTCTATCAAAAATTTGTTTCTACATTTGTAGTGTAAAATCTAAAATTGTAGAATATGAAAAAATTATCAAATACAGAAGAGCAGCTTATGGAGTATTTATGGCAGAAGCAAACCGCTTATATGAAGGATTTGATAGAGGCTTATCCTGACCCAAAGCCAGCAAA
This sequence comes from Capnocytophaga stomatis, assembly GCF_002302635.1. Taxonomy (NCBI): domain Bacteria; kingdom Pseudomonadati; phylum Bacteroidota; class Flavobacteriia; order Flavobacteriales; family Flavobacteriaceae; genus Capnocytophaga; species Capnocytophaga stomatis. The sequence goes on along the minus strand of NZ_CP022387.1, from coordinate 1,517,650 downwards.
TACAACCATCGCCACGCTCCTTAAACGAATGATTGACAAGGAGATGGTAGGATATCATCAGCGAGGAAACTCACGCGAGTACTATCCGAAAGTTTCTAAAAGTGCTTATTTTTCGCGAAAAATGAAAACCATTATCAGTGATTATTTCGGAAATTCAGCCTTTCAGTTTGCTTCCTTTTTTGCTAAGGAAATTTCAATGACTCCCGAGCAATGGGAAGAATTAAAAAAAATAGTAGATTCAAACCTTAAAAAGGAATAAAATGATACCATATCTTATCAAAACGCTATTATGTGGAATGTGTTTTTACACATTGTATCACTTTCTTTTATCACGAGAGAAAATGTTGATATTCAATCGGTTTTTCTTGCTTTCGGCTTTGATAGCATCGTTTGTTTTTCCGCTGATTACCATAGAAATGCCTTTTGAACCCATATTCGAAAAAATATTCGAGCAAACAGCTGTTACACAAGAGGTTAACAATTCCTCAATTTACGCAAATCCAACAACAGAGCAACTCATTACAGAAAATAACAACTTTACAAATCTGATTATCATATGTTTATATGGAGTGATTGCGTTTCTGATGTTATTTCGATTCTTACGTAACTTGTTTAAAATCTTCAATAAAATCAAAAAACATCCTAAACAAGTTTACGAAGGAGCTTATTTGGTCATTTTGGAAGAAGAATGTGCTCCTCATTCATTTTGGAATTACATTTTTATCAATAAAAAAGATGCCTATGAACAGAAAGTTTTATTACACGAACTGACACACATTCGGCAGAAGCATTCCGTTGATTTGCTTTTTGTCGAGCTTTTGAAAATCGTGTTTTGGTTTCACCCTGTGGTGCATTTGTTTGGAAAAGCCATCCGAATCAATCACGAGTTTTTAGCCGATGCTTGTGTGGTTTCTAAACACACAAATATTGCAGAATATCAAATACTTATACTCAAAAGAGCTGCTTCTGCAAATATCTCGATTTATAATTATTTCAATTTTTACAACACGAAAAAACGTTTGATTATGTTACAGACAAAAGTAAATCATTTTCGTAATTTATGTAAGGTGGCGTTGCTTATTCCAACAAGTGTTCTATTCCTTGTAGTTTTCGCCGAAAAAAGCTACGCCCAAGAAGTGGAAAAACAAAAAGAAGTTTCACCTTCACAACCTTCTGGTAAATACAAAATAATGAAGGTACAAGGCGTAGGTCTTCCTAACGGAAAGGGAGAAAAAACAACTGTTACTTTGACAGATGAAGCCGGTAATGAAATTGTGGAGCAAATCACAAATAAAGCAGAACGACAGGCTTTTACGAAGAAGTATGGCTTACAATTACCGCCTCCGCCACCACCTCCGCCACCTGCTCCTTCAATACCTACTAAAAAAGTGAGCTATATGGAGTTGCCAGTTCCGCCACCTCCTCCAGTACCCGTCAAAGAAAAGTAATGAAATTTACTATAATGACTATTGATGCTTCGACTCCGCTCAGCAAGACAAACTCCGTGTCAGTCTGAGCGAAGTCGAAGACTTTTATATCGGTTATTTTAAATTCAAAATGATATAGCTTTATTTTTCTGTGAAAACATTAACAAAAAAGCAAGTCTTAAAAACTTGCTTTTTTATTGTAAAGTCATTGTATAAACTTTAAGCTATCATAAAATACACTTCTATAAGCAGATTCAACCCAATTAAAGTGTAAATAATTGTCATAACACCTATACCAAGACTAATGAAACCTTTAGTTTTTCGTTTTTTAGTCAGTAAAAAGTAGGATTCTGCCATCAAATATAAAGAAGAAATCGCACTCCACAGAAAAATAGATAGAAACAAAATCCTCTCCATTTTGATGTCATCTATTTTTGAAAAAATGTATCGTATAATCAAATAAATTAAAAGGAAACCTACAAAACGTAGAAGAAAATGTACAATGTTTGATTTCATTTATTTACATCTTACAAAGCACCTTTGAATTGCTCTAAAAATTGCATATCATTCTCGTAGAACATACGAATATCTCCGATTTGGTACAATAGCATCGCGATACGTTCCACGCCCATACCGAAAGCAAAACCGCTATATTCTTCGTGATTTATACCGCAGTTTTTCAATACGTTAGGGTCAACCATTCCGCAACCCATAATTTCAAGCCAGCCCGTTCCTTTTGTGATGCGATAATCGATTTCGTTGTTCAATCCCCAATAAATATCCACTTCCGCAGAAGGCTCTGTAAATGGGAAATACGACGGACGCAAACGAATTTTCGACTTCCCGAACATTTCTTTCGTAAAATACAAAAGTGTTTGTTTCAAATCAGCAAATGATACATCTTTGTCGATGTACAATCCTTCCACTTGATGGAACAAACAGTGCGAACGTGATGAAATAGCTTCATTTCTGAACACACGCCCCGGAGAAATGGTACGAATTGGTGGTTTGTGATTTTCCATATAACGAACCTGCACCGAGCTGGTATGTGTGCGAAGCAAAATATCCGGATTGGTTTGGATGAAAAACGTATCCTGCATATCACGAGCGGGGTGATATTCAGGCAAGTTAAGTGCCGTGAAGTTATGCCAATCGTCTTCAATTTCAGGACCTTCGGAAACGTTAAACCCAATATTGGAAAAAATTTCTACGATTTGTTTTTTTACCAGCGATATCGGGTGTCTTGCCCCAATAGCAATGGGAGTGGCAGGACGCGTTAAATCGCCATAAACGCCTTTACTTTCCTGCTTTTGATCCAAAGCATCACGAAGTTCTTGTACTTTGTTTTCCACCTTGTTTTTAAGCTCATTTATGACTTGCCCAAATGCTTTCTTTTCTTCGTTAGGGACTTGCTTAAACGCAGCAAAAAAATCGTTCAAAATTCCTTTTTTTCCTAAATATTGAATTCTTAATTGCTCTATTTCTTCCTTTGTTGAAGCGTTAAAATTCTCAATTTCGGCAATATGTTCTTTAATTTTGTTTATCATCTGTTGAATATCTTTTCTCAATTTTGAAAGTACAAAAATATGAATTTTAACATAAAGAGCAAAAGAGGAATAAAATTTATTTCCATTCTTTCAATACAAAAAAGCAGACCCTCAAAGAGCCTGCTTCTTCACTAAAAAATAAATATTATGGTAATTAGTTCTCAGTTATTTATTTTGCTGCACTTGCCGCTATCAAGTTCAAAGCACTTCCTGCTTTAAACCACTCAATTTGGCTATCATTGTAAGTATGGTTTGCTACAATAATGTCTTTTGTGCCGTCAGCGTGAACAAATTCCAAATGCAATGGTTTGTTCGGAGCAAATTCTGTCAAATCCAAAAAGTTAATTGTGTCATCTTCTTGAATTTTGTCATAATCGGCTTCGTTAGCAAATGTTAAAGCAAGCATTCCTTGTTTTTTCAAATTCGTTTCGTGAATACGTGCAAACGATTTTACCAAAACTGCCCGAACTCCCAAATGACGAGGTTCCATAGCTGCGTGCTCACGTGACGAACCCTCTCCGTAGTTTTGGTCACCCACTACGATGGTAGGAATGTTGTTGGCTTTGTACTGACGTTGCACTGCTGGTACTTCGCCGTATGTTTCTGTAAGTTGATTTTTTACGGAATTAGTCTTTGAATTGAAAGCATTTACGGCTCCAATAAGCATATTGTTTGAAATGTTATCCAAATGCCCACGGAAACGCAACCAAGGTCCTGCCATCGAAATGTGGTCTGTGGTACATTTTCCTTCAGCTTTGATAAGTAATTTAGCTCCTGTGATATTTTTTCCGTCCCAAGGTTGAAAAGGCTCAAGCAATTGTAAACGCTGTGAATCAGGACGTACCACCACCTGAACAGATGAACCGTCTGCCGCAGGAGATTGATAGCCAGGGTCATCAACATCGAATCCTTTCTCCGGAAGTTCTTCCCCAAAAGGAGGCTTGAACATAACTTCTTCTCCTTTATCGTTTAACAGTTTATCTGTCATTGGGTTAAAATCCAAACGCCCTGCAATTGCCAAAGCAGCAACCATTTCAGGTGAAGTAACAAATGCGTGCGTGTTCGGATTCCCGTCTGCTCTTTTAGAAAAGTTACGGTTGAAAGAGTGAATAATCGTGTTTTTTTCTTGTTTTTCAGCTCCTTCTCTATCCCACTGACCGATGCAAGGACCACAAGCATTGGTAAACACTTTTGTGCCAAGTTTTTTGAACGCATCGATAATTCCATCACGCTCAATAGTATATTTAATTTGCTGAGAACCAGGATTTATCCCAAGTTCTGCTTTTGGTGTGATTCCCAAGTCCAAGGCTTGCTCCACGATAGAAACAGCTCGTGTCATATCCTCGTATGAAGAGTTTGTGCAAGAACCTATCAAGCCCCACTCTACCTTCAATGGCCAGCCATTTTCAACGGCAACTTTTTTCATTTTTGAAACCGGCGTTCCTCTGTCCGGAGTGAAAGGACCATTTACGTAAGGCTCTAATTCAGAAAGATTTATCTCAATTAATTGATCGAAATATTTTTCAGGATTTGCATATACTTCAGCATCAGCCGTAAGATGGCTCGCTACTTTGTCAGCCTCAAGCACTACATCTTCACGACCTGTGGCACGCAAATATCTTCTCATTGAATCATCATACCCGAAAGTAGAAGTTGTTGCCCCGATTTCTGCCCCCATATTACAAATTGTTCCTTTTGCAGTACAAGAAATTGATTTAGCTCCTTCCCCGAAATATTCGATTATCGCTCCCGTACCTCCTTTTACTGTGAGAATATCGGCAACACGCAGAATGATATCCTTAGGAGCAGTCCAACCGTTGAGCTCTCCTGTAAGTTTCACCCCGATTATTTTCGGGAATTTAAGCTCCCACGGCATTCCTGCCATTACATCTACAGCATCGGCACCACCAACTCCAATGGCAATCATTCCAAGACCACCTGCGTTGGGCGTGTGTGAGTCTGTACCTATCATCATTCCCCCAGGGAATGCATAATTTTCCAAAACCACTTGGTGAATGATTCCCGCTCCGGGCTTCCAGAAACCAATTCCGTATTTATTTGATACTGAAGAAAGAAAATCAAAAACCTCTTTTGATTGTTCTTGGGCAACTTTCAAATCTTGCTCTGCCCCAACTTTTGCTTGGATAAGGTGGTCGCAATGTACCGTTGTAGGCACTGCAACTTTTGATTTTCCAGCGTGCATAAACTGCAATAAAGCCATTTGGGCAGTTGCGTCCTGGCAAGCAATACGGTCAGGAGCAAAATCCACATAATCCTTTGCACGCCCGTACGCTTTTTCGGGCATTCCGTCCCAAAGGTGAGCGTAAAGAATTTTCTCAGAAAGTGTCAGCGGACGTCCCACAAGTTCACGTGCTTTCGAAACTCTTTCGGGCATACGCTCGTACACTTTTTTTATCATTTCAATATCAAATGCCATAAATGTAATTTTTTAGTTTTATGTACTCGCAAATGTACGAAATGTTTTGATGAAATAAAAAATATTCAATCAAATATCCTTTCTATTATTTCATCAATATTTTAGAATTATTTACCACTTTGTTAAAGACACTTTTCACAAAATTTCTTTTTGTCAAATAAACCACTTAAGTATTACAAAAACAATACAATTCAACACATTTTAACAATTGAAATTTTTACAACAAAAATCATTATTTATAATAATTCTATTTTACAAAACCAAAATATGGAAGTATTTCTTACAAAAAATCAGAAAGCAATTTAATCAATTATTTCCAATTTTTTCATCAAAAAAGTAGCATTTTTATTCCGGCAAACGCCATCTCTGATTTTATAGTCAAAATGGAGCGAATCATTTTCAATTTGTACTTCAAAGCATTTATTTTGAAGCGTTTGCGGATATTTTTTTGTGAGCTGGCAAACTTCAACATCGTGTGTGGCAACAACGCCAATGGCATTCAAGCGGATGATTTTCTCAATTATTTTAATGGTTCCCAATTGTTTATCTTCCGAATTTGTTCCGCGTAAAAGCTCATCTAAAAGCACAAAACAAATTTGATTTTCAAGGCTTTGTATAATTCCTTGAATCCTACGTATTTCTGCAAAAAAGTACGATTTTCCGTCGTTCAGAGAATCGGATAACCGCATAGAAACCAATATTTTCATAGGATGGACAACCGCCCTCTTAGCACAAACAGGCAAACCCATCGATGTCAGAAGCATATTCACGCCCAAGGTTCGTAAAAAGGTGCTTTTTCCTGACATATTTGAACCCGTTAAAATTACAAACGAATTTTCAATAAAGGAAATAGAATTTGTAACTCTTTGTTTTTCAGAAATAAGCGGATGACCAACTTCTTCAAAATATATCTGATAATCTGAATTTATCTCGGGGAAAACATATTTCGGATTGTTATACTTAAAATTAGCGAAACTACCAAGTGCTTCCATCTCTCCAACAACGTCTAACCAATCTTTTATGTAACTTGAATATTGATTTTTCCAACGAATTAACTGAATATATACGTGAAAATGATAAAAAGTAAAGCAATTTAACGGAATTGACACCAAAACATTGCTCAAATTATCCAAATCATCAAGTAAATTGGATAGTTTTTTGATTAAAACACTCGATTTTTGTTCTTTTTGATACAATTTTTGTTGGATTTTATTCAATTTATCCGATTTAAAGTCTGAATTTTCAACAAAAGCAATACTTTTTCTGTAAGAATATAAAATTTTGTATGCTCCTTCAAAACTTATCTTATTGCGTTGGATAACTCCGAATACGTAACCAAAAATCACCAAATTAACCAGAAATAACAATTTTGCCCAATTATGAAACGGAAAGGCGTCCGAAATAAATCCTAAAATAGTGCAACTAATTAATAATAAAGGAGATATATAAGCGAAAAATTGCATCCATTTTGGAAAAGAAATTTCCTTTTTTTGAGTCCACATCTCAATTTTTTCGTAAAAATCAGCGGAATCGCTCACCTGTGAAGTCAGTGCGGAAAAATTCTGTCTCCAATCTATTTTTTCTGATAATTCAGAAATACTTTGCTGATTTTCAGCAATATTTTCCATTTCTGGATTTAAAAAACAAGATGCTAAATGCTTCTTACCGAGGAAAGTTTTAGCCCGATTAATATGATGAAATAAAGATTTTTCGCCAAAAACATCCAAATCATACGCGTAAGAATGTGATTCTTCCTGAAATTCAGCTCCATTATCTGAAAAATATTCATTTTTTTCCAAAAAACGAATCTCTTTTGCATTAATTTCTATCTTTGACTTCTCCAATTTACGAAAAAAAGAGATTTTTTTATGCCAAACGACAAGAAATAAGAACAAAACAACCAAAAAAGCAACTCCAAAAACAGATTTTATATTAAAATCTTGAAAACAGAAGTAAATCAATACAATAGCAAGCACCGTAACAACGAGCCTTAAAAAACTAATCAGGTTGTATTTTTTGGTTAGCTTTTGATAGTTGATGGTCGCTTCCTGTAGTTTTTCTTTGTAAATAGAAATCATAATGTTTGGGAATTTTTCTCTACAAATTTCGGATATTTTTTTGAATTTATTTGCTATTTGAATAAAAATTCTTTGAGTTTTTGCTTTATTTCATCTGGGTAAATGGCGGTGAAATATTCCACATCATCGTTTGAAATACAAGATGCTGATTCTATGGTTTCATCTCTATATCTTTCATAATCAGAATTATTCCCTTTTTCTTTGTGGATTTCACTCAGGAAATAGTTTACCTCGAAATAATCTTGGTCAAACTCTTCGTACACAAAATTTAGTTCTTCTTTTGCAGTTTTCAAATAATCAAGTGCAATTTCCAAATATTTTTCTGCTTCGTTTTTATTCCCCAAGAAATAATTACAAAGTCCTGTGTTGATATAAATTCCTATTATGATTTCAATTCTTTGTTTAAAATCCTCTTTTTCAATATCATCAATTCCTTTTTGAAGTACCGAAAGTGCCTCTTGAAAATCTTTTGACTGCATACAATAGTCAGAATAGTTGAGATAACTGGCTCCCAAATAATCTCTATTTTTCATTTTTGACATTTGTTCCAAAGCACGACGTTCCATTTGTAAAGCTCCTTTCAAATCCCCGCTATCATCAAGAGCACAAGCGAAATCGCTGTAAAACAAGGCTTTGCAAATAAGCGTTCCGTATTCGGTTAGGATAACTTCATCATCGGTCAACATTTCAGGATTTTTTTCCACTTGGGAAAGAATTTCCTCAAACAGAGTTATTGCTTCTTGTGTGCTATTTGTATCTCGTAACTTGATTGCTTTTTCGTACTGTGTTATGAATTGTTCTTTTGTCATAGTTTTAAAGTTTTAGACTCACTACCTCCCCATATACACCAACAAAATACTAATATCCGCGGGGGAAACGCCACTGATACGCGAGGCTTGGGAAAGGCTCGTCGGGCGGATTTTTTTCAGCTTCTCGCGGCTCTCAAACGAAAGCGACGTCAGCTTGTCGTAATTGAAATTCTCGGGTATGCGAATGTCTTCCAAGCGGTTGAGTTTGTCAGCGTTGTTTTTCTCCTTTTCGATGTAACCCGCGTATTTGACCTCAATTTCGGTTTGTTCAATGATTTCTTTGTTAATTTCATTAGCTTCCACGAATGATTTTACGCTGTCCAATTCCTGCAAATCGGCAATGGTTATGTTGGGTCTGGAAAGCACTTTGTACATCTTGTCGCCCTGTTTCATTGGGGACGAATCGTATTTTGCCAAAATCGGATTCGCTTCCTCAGGGCGGATGCTCGTTTCCTTAAAGAAATCAACAAAAGCGTTGGTTTGGGCTTGTTTTTTCTCCAAAACCTCCATTCTTCGTGGCGATGCCAAACCGAGCGAAAAGCCCAGTGGGGTGAGTCGTGCATCGGCGTTGTCTTGTCGCAAAAGGGTGCGATATTCCGCTCGTGAGGTGAACATTCGGTAGGGTTCTTCCGTGCCTTTTGTGATTAAATCGTCAATCAAAACACCGATGTAGGCTTCACTTCGCTTTAAGATAATTTCCTCTTGCTCACGGATTTTGCGTACTGCATTGATTCCTGCCATAAGTCCTTGTGCAGCAGCCTCCTCGTAGCCTGTTGTTCCGTTGATTTGCCCTGCGAAATACAGATTTTCAACCAGTTTGGTCTCTAATGTATGTTTGAGTTGCGTTGGCGGAAAATAATCGTACTCAATGGCGTACCCTGGGCGGAAAAACTTCACGTTTTCAAAGCCTTCTACCTTGCGAAGTGCCTCAAACTGAACCTCTTCGGGCAGTGATGTGGAGAATCCGTTTACGTACACCTCCACCGTGTCCCAGCCTTCGGGTTCGACGAAGATTTGATGGCGGTCTTTGTCGGCAAATCGGTTGATTTTGTCCTCAATTGAAGGGCAGTATCGCGGTCCTACGCCCTGAATGGCACCTCTGAACATCGGTGAACGGTCGAATCCTGTACGGAGCAAGTCGTGTACCTCCTCGCTGGTGTAGGTCATAAAGCAATCCTTCTGAATTTGAAGCGGTTGGGTTTCTTCCGAGAAGGAAAACTTTTCGGGTTTGTCATCGCCAGGCTGTGGTATCATTTTGGAATAGTCGAGTGAACGGCTATCCACGCGAGGCGGCGTTCCTGTTTTCATTCTTCCTGACTCAAATCCGTGATTTACAAGGCATTCGGTAATTCCTTTGGAAGCCTTTTCTCCTGCTCTTCCGCCTCCAAATTGCTTCATCCCGATGTGAATAACTCCATTTAGGAAAGTTCCGTTAGTGAGAATTACCGTTTTGGCAAAAATGGAAATCCCGAGCGAAGTTTTCACACCTTTTACCTGATGATTTTCGATAATGAGGTCGGAAACCATATCCTGATAGAAGTCGAGATTGGGCAATCTTTCGAGTTGGAGACGCCATTCTTCGGCAAATCGCATACGGTCGGACTGAGCTCGCGGACTCCACATTGCCGGTCCTTTGGACTGATTGAGCATTTTAAACTGAATGGCGGTTTTGTCAGTAATGATGCCCGTGTATCCGCCCAAAGCGTCAATCTCACGAACGATTTGCCCCTTGGCAATTCCACCAATGGCTGGGTTGCACGACATTTGTGCGATATTTTGTAATTGCATTGTGATGAGCAAGGTTTTTGCTCCCATATTGGCAGCGGCAGCGGCAGCTTCGGCTCCTGCGTGTCCGCCCCCAACTACGATAACGTCGTATTTTTCTTGAAACATTTTTTTCTTTTTTTAGGCAATAGGGATTAGGCAATGGGCAATTGTGATTTAAAATTCCACTGGCTTAATTCCTAATAACTTTACAATTAGGGCGACAAAAATACGATAATTTAGAGAAAAAGAATTACTGTCTAAAAATCTTGTTGATTTTTAGCTGAAAGAAATTACATTTTTTAAGGAAGTTACGAGCCTTAAACTACAAATAAGGCAAAACGATTTTCTTCCACAGCAAGTATCCTTCCGCCATTAGATGAAGTCCGTCGTTGGTGAGTTCGGGTTTTAGCTTGTCGGTGTTGGGTACGATAAAATGCGAGTACAAATCCACATAAGCGACTTTATATTTCTGGCAAATTCGGCGAATTTCAGCGTTAAGCTCGTGTATTTTTTCGGGTTGTTGATGAGCCTCAAACATCTTAAAATCAGAATTTACCGGCAAAACACTTTGCAAATAAATCTTGGTTTTTGGCGAAACTTGCTGTATTTTCATCACAATTTTTTCGATGTTTTGCGAAGTGGTTTCCAACGGAATTTTTCGGGCAATGTCATTCACTCCAATGAGCAGAAATATTTTTTTAGGCTTTCCGTTTACGATATTGTCCAATCTTTCATAAACTCCCTGCGAAATATCGCCGCTAATACCTCTGTTTTTTATGTTTTTCTTTCCGAAGAGTTCCGCCCATTCGCACCCGTTAGTAATGCTGTTCCCTAAGAAAACAATATCTTTTGAAGTAACAGGGAACTTATCGAAAAAATCGGCACGTTGGTAATAAAAATGAGAATGTTTTATCTCTTGCGAAAAACCAGAAAATGAAAGCATTACAGCGAATAAAAGAATAATTTTTTTCATTGTTATTTAGGTTAAATGGTTATAGTTTTTTATAAACTTTCAATGTAAAATTTAGTAGGAATATTCAGAAGCAATAACTTTTCTTTGTTCTTAATCTATCTCTTTTCGTGCTTATAATTCTTAAAAACGTTATCAGGGATTGTCTTTTCAAAAACTTTCTGATACTCTTTAAGTTGAATATCATCTTTAACAGGATAATTCAATAATATGAAGCTATTTTGAGGATTTGTCTTTTCATAAATAACTATATAATTAGCAGACAAATCTGGTTTTATATCAGGTATCTCTACTCGTCCTGGCTCACTATACTTTTCAATATAAAAATCTTCACCAACAAAGTAACTATATTCTACACTATTGTTTGGTGCGCTCACTCCCATTGTTGGTATGCTAACTTTACCGCCAACAAAATAACCATCTATATATCCTTTGGTTATAGCGTAATTATCGGTTAATCTGTAAAACTTATCGTCTCTAAATTTCATGATTACTAGCAGACCTGAAATAGAGAAAAGCAATATTATTGTTAAGGTAACTTCTTATTTATCAACTTTTTTCATTACCTTGGGAACGACAAGAGACAGAGTCAATAAAATTAATGATAAAATAGCTATAAGCTTGATACCTTCAGACATTTCTTGAAACATACTATTTTTTTATTTGTTTAAACTTAAACTCATACGATGGAGGAATCACCACCCTTCCTCATACCCATAATCACTACTTTAAAACTAATTCTATTCGACTTTTCTTCGTATTTCTATCCAACCAACTTCTTCTTGACCTCTAAAAACCTTATAAACATTACCTAACCCTATACTTGTTTTCATAAAATCAAAAGCAAAAATAGAAATTTCTACATCAAAAGGTTTCTCATATTGAGCGAAATTTTCATTCAACGTTTTGTAAACAAATCCGTATAGATTTTCTTCTATTTGTAAAAAAAGCCGGTTGACGACATCATCTTTTGGGCTTGTTGTATTAGGTAAAAATATACTTTTTTTGATAAATAAGAGGGCATTAAAATGGTATTTTCTATCTAATGATAACGTCATAATTTTAGTTTAGATTTTATATGAGGTAACACTTCTTTTGGAAAATTATATGCTCCTATGTCTATATTGGGATACCAATGGTATTTTAAATTAAAAGGAGTTTTTGTAGTTCCTTCTATAACTCTAAACCCACTAGGATAGACACCTACAGTGGCAACTTCTGTTGTTACCAAAAAACTAGCTCCAACAGTTACACCAGTAATTTCCGTTCAGTCCCCGAAATAGCTACAACTCCAAAAGCAGTTAGTAGAATAATCACCAATTTACCTACACAAACAATCCCATTTTTTCTTCTTCTTTATTCCGCATTTGCTGGCTTTCTGCGTCGGTTTTGTCTTTGTAACCGCATAAGTGTAGCACACCGTGAGCCATCACTCGCAACAATTCGGTTTGAAAATCCACATTGAAATCTTGGGCGTTATCGGCAACTCGTTCCACCGAAATAAAAATATCTCCTGAAATCGTTTCCTCTTCCGTATAATCAAACGTTATGATATCGGTAAGTGTATCGTGGTCAAGATATTGCACATTGATTTGATGTAAATACGCATCATCACAGAAAATATAATTCAGCTCGCCCAATTCTTTTTCTTCGGAAATTATTATCTTTTCAATCCACGACTGAAAAACGGCTTCTTGCTCGGGGAGTTCAAATTCGGTTTCGTAATTAAATGTTATCATAAAAAATCTTTAACGTAATAAATGAAGTACAAAAATAATTCATAATATTGATTTACTTCACATTCATCGAAACATTTTTCTGATATTGGCTTGGCGTGATGCCAAATTCTTTTTTAAATACTCGCGAAAAATAGCTCAAATCATAGAAACCGCAAACGTCAGCTACCTCGCCCAAACTAACCGACGTATCGTGAAGCATTTTCTTGGCTTTGTTCAGTTTCACTTGAAGAATATACGAAGATGTAGGGAATCCTGTTATTTGATTCAGCTTTCTACTTAACTGTGAAGGACTTACTGCCATTTTATCCGCAACAAAAGCCGCATTGAAATTAGGGTTATTTAATTCGGAATGAATTATTTCAACCACCTTTTGTAAAAACTTCAAATTTTCATCATTATGCAAACGAGCTTGAGAGTTACTATCGGTAATATTCAAATATTTTTCTTTCAATATCTTTCTGTTTTCCAAAATATTATGAACACGAATTAATAATTCCTTAGAAGAGAAAGGTTTTTCTATGTAGGCTTCCACTCCGTATTTCAATCCTTGCAAACGGTCTTCTTTTGAAGTTTTTGCAGTAAGCATAATGATAGGAATATGATTTAGTAACACACTATCTTTCATATATTTACACAACTCATATCCGTTTTTAACGGGCATCATCACGTCTGTAATTACCAAATCAGGCACGCATTTCTCAGCCAATTCCATTCCTTCTTTTCCGTTCTTAGCTGTGATAACGTTGTAATTTTCTCTTAATAAGGATTTTACGTACAATGTTACATCTTTATTGTCCTCCACAACCAATACCGTAGGCAGGTGGGAATGCTTTGCGTTATCATTACAAGCAGAATCTTCCTCCGGCTCACTTTCTGCGATTTTTGGAAGCGTAATTACTTCTTTTTTAATGTTTTCTGAAATTAGAGTTACTTTTACGTCTTTATTTTTTAAAGGCAAGGTAACCGTAAATGTTGTTCCTTTTCCAAGCTCGCTTTCCACAGTAATTTTCCCGTGCATTTTCTCAACCAACATTTTGGTAAATGCCAGCCCAATGCCCGTTCCTGAGGTGTTTTTTGCATTCGGACTTTGGTAGAACAATTCAAAAATGTGTGTTAATTCACCCTTTGGAATTCCTACTCCGTTGTCTGTAACACGGATAACTATAGTATCTGGTTTTGAACCTTTTACAACGATAAAATCAATTTTGTCGCCATCTTCGGTATGTTTGATGGCATTGGAAAGCAAATTCCCAACTATTTTATCAATATAGAAAGGAACAAAATCCATTTCTTGTTTGGCAATATCGGTGTAAAAAATCAGATTTATGTTTCTCTCCTGAGCGTATAACCGAAAAGTTTCTGCCGTCATTCGTAAATAAGGAATGATATCGTCTCTTCTCCATTCGGGTTTTTCGGTTCCGCTTTTCAATTTTGTGACGTCCAATAGTTGATTAACCAAATTTAGCAAATTGCTACTCTGCCGAGCGATGGCATCCATAAATTTTGATTTCTCTTTTTCGGAAAGGTCTTTTCGTATTTGTAGCTGACGATTAAGCCCTTGAATTACTGTAAGAGGCGTTCGGAACTCGTGGGTGAGGTTCGTAAAGAAGTCTGTTCTGGCTTTTTCTACATTTCTGAGTATTCGGTTGCTGATGGCACGTTGCCTATAAGCGTAATACAAAAGCCCCAATATGATTACTACCACCAAAACTACCGCCCAAGATATCTTCAGCAAAAATTGTCTTTTCCCTTCTTTGATTATGCTTTCAGCCTCAACTTGCTTGAGCCTGCGTGAGTTTTGTTCTCTTTCATAATTTACACGCAAATCCATATAATGATTTGCATTTTTGATACCCTGAACGCTATCACGCATCATAATGCTTTTCTTGTAACAATCAAGTGCCTCTCGGAAATTACGTTGCTTTATGGCTTGATTGTATTTTAGTTCATTCACCTCCGAAATATGCCCCATAGAGCCAATTCGGTTTGCAGTTTCTTCAGCAAGTTGAATGTACTTCTTGTATTTCCCAACATTTCCCTGTTCTTGATATACGGTAGCAAGGGCAACACACGCATTAAGCCAATGCCATTTATCGGCAAACTTATCCATTAAATCGTATGCCTTTTGGTACTCTTCTTCTGCAAGGTCGTATTTTTGTTCAATACTATACAAATTTCCAAGGTGAATGTAGCATAATCCTATGCCTAATTCCGAATTAGCTTTGATATTTTTCTCCAATGAACGCTGATAATACACTCTTGCAGAATCGTACTCTTGCCTGCCTCTGAACACGGAACCTATATTTGCGTAATTTATCGCCTCTCCTAATTCACTTCCCAATGCAGTTTCTTCGGCGAGAGCTTCGCGAAAATATCTTTCAGCATCAGATAAATAACCAAGTTGCTGACTAATGTTACCTATTCCGTTTAAAGCCACAACACGAGCTTTTCTTCCGCTGTTTTTCAAATCTGAAAAAGCATCTGCATACCGAAGTGCCTCATAATGGTAGTTTGAAGCCTCAGATGTTGCTCCAATGCGCCTAAAATCAGTTCCTAAATCATTGAACGCCTGAATAATTTCAACTGTATCTTTTATTTTTAAAGCAAGTTCCAAATACTCTTGATGAGACTCAATTGCTTCTGCAAATTTCGCATTTTCTCGCTGGTTTTTCCCCAAATACTTGTATGACAACATCATACCAATATCATCTCCTGCTTCAATTTGCTTTTGAAGCATAATTTTCAAAGAATCTTCCTTTTTTGAAATACCATTGAGTGCTTCCAAATATTCTTCTTTGGAAGCACTCTTCCTGATTTGTTCTTTTTCAGGAGAGCAAGCATCAAGAAAAACGAAAGTGCACATCAACAGAAATGACATTCTTATTCTGACGAAAATATCCATTGCAAACGAAATTAATAGAAAACAAAAATATGTAATAGGTATGAATAATTTATGAAATTTAACAAAAAAAATTAGTTATGCATATAACTAATTGATTATCAAATCAGGTAAAAAACGAAAATATTAAAATCACAGAAGATAAAAATTCACGAAAAAGACTGCAAAAAACACTTTCAACGACAATAACCGACCTGTATTTTTTCCAAATTATTTTTCGACTCTGATTGTTTTTATGTTTTTATAATCTTTTCAAATCAAAAAAATACAATTCCTTTCATTTCTTTACAAATAAGATTAAAAGATTTATTTGTATTTTTTTATTCATCATTTTCAATGAGTTGTACAAAAAGTATGCGTGATATATACAAATCTGAAAAATGTTAATGCGTGATATATACAAATAAATATTCACTTTTTACAAAGGTTTGATCACTCGGTAGCATAATTTTGTCCCAAGAGATTAGCACCTGAATTAAACTAAAAGACTAGACGAGTTGAGAGAGTGATTTTATGAAACTTGATTTTTCACATTGCGTAGGTACGGTTCTGAGTTGTGGTTGTGTTACTGATGCCACAGCCACAACTGCGAACTGTAGATTTTTATTAACTAATAACTATTAAATTTTGAGGTTATGAATTTGCTTGGTAAAATTAAATCTCTAGGATTCAAATTATTACATCGAAATGTTGATGTAATAAAGTGTATGGAAAACAAAAACAAATTGTGGAATGTTTTCTCTTCCCCAGCAACCATCAAAAATGGAGCGAAACTTGTTGTTGATAACACACACGTTGCAGCACTTGTGAGTGGTGGTCGGTTGGCGGATATGTATAGTTGTGGTCAACACGAATTGGTTGCCTCCAATATGCCAATTTTCGCGACACTCAAAGGATGGAAATACAATCACGCCTCTGCGTTTGAAGCGGAAGTTTATTTCATAAATACTGCAACATTTAATAACCAAAACTGGTCTACTCTTTATCCTTTCCCTCTTGAGGATCAGAAGTTAAAATCTGTAGCCATCGAAACCTCAGGCAGATACAGTTTTTGTGTAAAACCAAATCCTTCTGCATTTATAGAAAACTTGATAAAGGACCAAGAAGTTGATTCTCAAGAAAGATGGTTCAACAATTTCATTATTAAAAGATTCAGAAATTATTTGGAAACATCAGGTGTTGATTTACTGAGCATTGTAAAAGAACCTCAAAAGTTTTCTAACGATTTGAAGATTAATCTTAAAAATGACCTTTTAGATTTTGACATCATATTAGATGATTTTCAGATAGATAACTTTACTGTTTACAAAAATTAAAAGAAAAACTTCTAAGCTCCTTAATCACGTAGCATTTTTTATTAAAACTTGTTTAAACTTTTCGAATAAATGTTAGTATAATCCCTAGATACAACATAGCCATCCAAGTTGTGTTTAGGGTTTCATATCTTATAATCAATCCTTTAAAACCATCAAGCCACGCAAAACTTCTCTCTATTTTAAACCGATTTTTATATAATTCTTCGTCAAAATAAATATTTTCATTTTGTCCATTTCTGGGATTTTGTTTGATATTAGGTATTATTTCTTTTTCCTGTAAAAAACTTTTTAAGTCTCGGCTATCAAAACCTGCATCTGCATTGACAAACAAGCCTTTATGCTCTATTTTCGCTTCCTCCAAAAGATTCAAAATCTCTTTTAAAACAAAGTCTATATTATTCAAATCGTGATGATTACCGGATTTTGGACTACCCATTGCTAAAATTTGCCCCAAATTATCACACAGAAAGATAGAATTCGTGGTCTTTGACTTTTTTCTTAACTGATAACCAACAGATTGTCCTCCCATTCGACATCGAGTATGACTACCATCAAGTTGGACGCTTGATAAATCTAATTTTCTCCGATTCTCAAGCAACAAATTAAGCCAAATTCGCTTAAAACTACCATCTTTACTCCATTTATTGAAATAATAATAGACTGTTTGATAGCTTATTTTTTGGTCTTTAAAATACACTTCTACCGGAAGTTCCCTCCACTGGCAACCTGTTTTTAATCGTTTGACTATCAGAAGAAAAATTAATGATAAATCAAATTTTGTTTTAAATCCTCTTTTTCCAATACTCAAATGGGAAATAATCCATTTTTTTATTATATCTTTGCTCAAAGTTCCTTGATTTTCATTTTGTTATGCAAAACAAAAATGCTAAAAATTCTTGGAACTTTTAATTTTCCTCTTAAAAAGTTTAGACAGGTTTTTAGTATTATATATTCACTTCCAATACTTAGGAGCTTAACATTGTGCTACCACTTTTCTCAAGAAGATACCCAAAAGTATCTTCTTTTTTCATTTTTATAGGATTAAAAACCATTCTACGGCAATATTGCACTTCATTTTTTATTCTTTCAAAACAAAATTACAAGTAACTGATAATCAAATATATAAATACAGTGTTTTATAACATACGCTATTTCAGCTTGTTAAATTATTTGTAATTGTGTATCAATTTTTTCAAAAAAAAGTTTTTCATATGAAACTTATTTATATTTTTGTCCCCAGATAAGTAAATGTTTTTTAGTTTTTTTTGGTTTTTTTTAACATTTGCCCTTTGTTATTAGTTTTTAAAAACCTGTTTTTTATGTGATTAAAATCAGAACAAAAATATATAGCAAGAATAAATCAACTCAAATATAGTCATGAAAAACGCTACGCTTACTCTACGGAGTTTAATTCAAAAACAGAATCTTTTCAGATTCTTCACCTACACAGCAATGGTAGGAATGATTTCATTAACAAGTTGTAAGAAGGAACAAGAAGAGCTAATCAATCCTATTACAAATTCAAATTCTTCATCTTCAGGAGGGGAGAAATCCAATTCTGGAGGAACTAACTCCAAGCCCGATTCAGATTTAATTTTTGTGGAAGGAGGCACATTCCTAATGGGAAGCCCCGCTGGTTCAGGTGACGGGGACGAACGCCCACAACACAAAGTAACCCTTAAAAGCTTCAAAATCACCAAGTACGAAATCACTAATGAGCAGTACGCCAAGTTTTTATCTGAAAGAGGGAATCAGACTGAAAACGGAGTGAAGTGGTATCAGGGAACAGATTTTGATGTAAAGGGGAAAAAGTTCACTCCTAAAAAAGGGAAGGAAAGAATGCCCGTGCGATTCGTTAGCTGGAACGGAGCCAATGCCTATGCCAAGTGGGCAAAAGGGAGAATCCCAACCGAAGCCGAGTGGGAATACGCAGCAAGAGGAGGCAAAAAAAGTAAAGGTTACACCTGGAGCGGAAGCAACAACATCAATGAAGTTGCTTGGCACGTGGGTAATTCAGGACAAAGACTTCACAATGTGGGTGAAAAAAAACCAAATGAGTTAGGGATATATGATATGAGCGGGAATGTATGGGAGTGGACTGCTGATTGGTATGGTGCCTACACGAAAGAAGCCAAAACGAACCCTAAAGGTCCCTCTACAGGCAAGGCTCGTTCACGACGCGGTGCCAGTGCCTTCTGTACTCCTCACAACAATCGTTCTGCAAATCGTAGTAACAGAGCCCCTAATGGAGTACGTCACAATTTAGGTTTTCGTGTAGTTTTTGACTAACGATAAAAAGAACTTGTTAATTTAAAAAATCCCGTTTATTTTTATAATAAGCGGGATTTTTAACATATTTATTATACATATATTAAGAAACAACCGATTTGATTATGTGTATTGTCAATATTCAGAAAAAAATTCTGCACGTGCAAAACATATTTTTATATTAAATCATTATAAATAAGGCTTCTAAAAAGAATATACTGACCTTTAATTTTTATTAACTTCTTATAAAGTCTGCATAAATATTTTTCAGAACAACTTTCTTTTATAGTTTTGCCCCCGAAAGAAACTATGTAACACATAAGACCGATTTTAAAATCAATGGTCACGATAATTCCTCTGGATTAATTAAAACAAATTAAATATAGTATGAAAAAAAACGTTCAAACCGCAGTAAAAAAGTGGGATGCTTTTAAACTGCACAAATTTTCGAAAGGTATTGCCGTATTAACAGTAATGGCGACAACCACACTAACAAGTTGTAACAAAGAGGAGCAAGACTTCACCCCCTCTGACACTGTAACGGTTGAAACACAGCCGGAAATTTCACCCAATCTTTTTTCAAAATCAATAAAAGACAACACTGTTTTTGTTGAAGGAGGAACTTTTAATATGGGAACAGTAAGTGCCCATAAGGTGACTTTAAGCAACTTCAGAATCACTAAGTACGAAATTACCAACGCTGAGTATGCACAATTTTTAAATTCAAAAAAAGAAAATAAGATTGAAAACGGAGCCAAATGGTATCAAGGGAAAGACATCGTTCAAGAAGGAAAAACATTTAAGGCTCGAGCTGGTAAAGAAAATCTTCCTGTAATTTTTGTTACTTGGAACGGAGCTAAGGCATACGCAGAATGGGCAGGAGGAAGAATCCCAACCGAAGCAGAATGGGAATATGCTGCCCGTGGAGGTAAAAAAAGCAAAGGCTATATGTGGAGCGGAAGTAACAACATAGATGAAGTTGCTTGGTATGTGAAAAATTCAGGAGGAAGAATGCATCCTGTGGGAACGAAGAAACCCAATGAGTTAGGAATTTATGATATGAGCGGAAATGCTTGGGAATGGACTGCTGATTGGTTTGGCTCTCTACCAAGAACTCAACAAACAAACCCGAAAGGTGCTAATCAGGGAAGTTTACGCGTAAGACGTGGAGCCAGTGCCTTCTGTACTCCAGCAACTTGCCGTACTATATATCGAAGCAAACGTGCTCCTAACGGTGTACGCCACAACTTAGGTTTCCGTGTTGTTTTCCCAGCAAGATAAGTATAAAAAATTATAGTATAAATCCACCTTTTTTAAGAGGTGGATTTTTTTATTGGATTGATTAACAAGCTATTTCCAAAAGCTGAATAAATCACAAAGCACCACAAAAACAAATTTCCTTCTTATATTTTTTTAAACATTTTAACTTTATAACATTAAAGTTTACATCTTTTTTATGATTAAACCATTTTTTGTGTAAAATTAATTTGTATATTTGCACCCTCAAAACTATTGCTTTTGGAATTGTATTTCAACCACTTAAAAGAGATTTTATAAACTTTTATAGCGATGAGATTATTTCAACAATAATAGTTTACCAATAAAAGATTAATAATTTAATACTATTACTTATGAAAAAGAACATCATAAAGTTAACGAAAGGTGTTATCACAATTTCGATATCAGTAGCAATGATTTCATTGGCTAGTTGTAATAAAAAAGAAGAAGAAATAACACAAAAACCATCAGTTGAGAACACTCAAGAACCAAAGAATGAAACACCTGAAACACCCAATGCAGAGACACTAAATCCTCTTCTTAAAGAGTTAGATGTTGTGCTTGTTGAAGGAGGGACTTTCCTTATGGGAAGCTCAACCAAAGATAAACAAAGTCAAGGAGATGAAAAACCTCAACATAATGTGACTTTAAGTGATTTTAAAGTAAGTAAGTACGAAATCACTAATGCACAATATGCAAAATTCTTAACTGCAAAAGGTAATCAAACCGAAGACAGAAAAAAATGGTATCAAGGTTTTGATATTGAACAAAAAGGAGATGTTTTTACACCAAAAGACGGAATGGAAAATCATCCTGTGGTACGTGTTTCTTGGTATGGAGCTAAAGCATATGCTGAATGGTTAGGTGGTAAATTACCTACTGAAGCTGAATTTGAGTACATCCTAAGAGGAGGAAACAAAAGAGTAAACCAAGATGGTATTTTTGCCGACGAAGATGGTATTGGTGATAACATCGGTGATTATGCTTGGTACAGAGCTAATTCGGGTGGAAGATTACATCCAGTTGGAGAGAAAAAACCGAACGAATTAGGGCTATACGATGTTAATGGAAACGTTTGGGAATGGACTGCTGATTGGTACGGATATTACCCAAGTACTGACCAAACGAATCCTACAGGACCTGAGAGAGGAACTTATCGTGTTCGTCGTGGAGCGAGTTTCTCTTGTTTGCACGATAAATGTCGCATTGCTAACCGAGGAACTTACATTGCTCGTGACGGACAAGCAAATATCGGATTCCGTGTTGTTTTCCCTGCGAAATAATATAAAGTTTTATAAAACAAAAAGCCTCAACGAATTTGTTGAGGCTTTTTTTATTCTCCTTACTATTACTTTCTTTGCAAAAACTGTAATTCTACTTTTAAAATAAACAATCTTTTCTTTATACTATATTGTTAAATTTTTAGGATTAAATCTTAAAAAAAAATCGTTTTTATTAAAAATATTTCTACATAAAAATATATTTCATACCTTAGCGGTTCAGTTTGGCAAGAAAATCAGAATTTATAGAAATGATTACTCAATTACAAGGAAAGCTCGTTGAAAAAAATCTAACCTATGTGGTTATAGATTGTGGCGGGGTGGGGTATTTTGTGAATATTACACTGCACACTTTCTCATCACTCCCTGATAGTGAATCTATTAAGCTATACACGCATTTGCAAATCAAAGAAGATTCCCACACACTTTACGGATTTCTGACCAAAGCGGAACGTGAAGTTTTTGTGCTATTGCTATCAGTTTCAGGGGTTGGAGCAAGTACAGCCCGAACGATGCTTTCTTCACTAACGGCAGCCCACGTACGAAGTGCCATCATAAACGGAGATGTAGTTAGTATTCAATCTGTTAAAGGAATCGGAGCAAAAACGGCTCAACGTATAATTTTAGATTTGAAAGACAAAATGATGAAATTACAAGATTTTGAAGATATTCCTCACAACGAACTGAATACCAACAAGGAAGAAGCTCTCGCAGCATTAGAAGTCTTAGGATTTGCCCGAAAACAAGCCGAAAAAGTGGTAGACAAAATTGTAAAATCAGCTTCGGGAGAAATCTCTGTAGAAGAAATTATAAAGCAATCTCTCAAAAGTTTGTGACAATAAACAATAATCAATTGTACGTCTTTCAGTTAAAACAAAAGATTTATGTATAAAAATCTAAAAAATATAACGCTGATGTTGCTCTTTTTAAGTGCAACAGCTTGGGGACAAGAACCTCAAAAAGACAGTGTTAAAGTCAAAAACAACATACCGAAAATCGGGCTAAAAAAACCCGAGAGTATCATTCATAAGTACACCTACAATCCGCAACTAAACAAGTACGTTTACACAGAAAAGTTGGGCGAGTATGACCTCTCTGTCCCGATGTTTTTGACCGTTAAGGAATATGAAAATTTGATGCTTCGTGAGCAAATGCGAGCTTACTACAAAGAAAAATGGGACGCGGTTGATGACAGCAAAGCAAGCGAAAACAAGAAAAAAGTACAACGCGATTTACTCCCCGATTTGTATGTAAATTCCGACTTTTTTGAGAGTATCTTCGGGGGTAGAAATATTGAAATCATTCCGCAAGGGAGCGTAGGAATTGATTTGGGTTTACGCTACACAAAAAACGACAATCCTGCCATAACACCCCGAAACAGAAGCACTTGGGGGCTTGATTTCGACCAACGTATCAGCCTTGGACTTACTGGAAAAATCGGTACGCGTTTGCAACTCAACGCCCAGTATGACACGCAGGCTTCGTTTGACTTCCAAAACGTTTTTAAATTGGAATACGAACCCAACGAAGACGACATTATTCAGAAAATAGAACTGGGAAATATATCTATGCCAATGTCTAACTCTCTGATTACGGGTTCACAAAGTCTGTTTGGAGTAAAAACCGAATTGAAATTTGGGCGGACGACCATCACAGGCGTATTTTCGGAACAAAAATCAGAGCGAAAAACCGTAACGGCACAAGGAGGCGGAACCGTAACCGAATTTGATTTTACAGCTTTGGATTATGACGAAAACCGAAACTTCTTTCTGGCACAATTCTTCCGTGACCAATATGACAAAGCTCTGGAAAATTACCCTTTCATCAACAGTAAAGTACAAATTACACGTTTGGAAGTTTGGGTAACTAATAGGAATAATCGTACGGGAAATATTCGTAACATATTGGCTTTACAGGATTTAGGAGAGGTTCAACCCGAAAATACACGCATCAACCAAAATGCTCCTTCAGGCTTTTTCTCTTCCACCACAAATAATATGCCTACCAATAGTGCCAATCGCTACGACCCAACACAAATTGGAAAAACTTCTATTCTTACAGAAGCTATTCGTGATGTAGCAACCTTGCAGCAAGGTTTTGGAAGTATTTCAGCTATTGTAAATCAAGGGTATGACTATGCCGTGATTGAAAATGCCCGAAAACTTGAAGAAGGCACTGATTACAAAGTAGATACAAAACTGGGATACATCTCACTTAATATCGCTTTGAGCAGTGATGAAGTCCTTGCTGTGGCGTACCAATACACTTACGGAAGCCAAGTATATCAAGTTGGGGAATTTGCCAATGACGGAATCTCGGCTACGAGTTACAACATTTCAGCAAACAATAATGCTATCACAAATAACTTGTTGGTTCTGAAAATGTTAAAGAGTAATCGATTGAGCGTCAAAGACCCTATATGGGATTTGATGATGAAAAACGTCTATTCTTTAGGAACGGCTCAGTTAGACCCTGAGGATTTCAGAATGAATATCTACTATTCCGACCCATCACCCATCAACTATATTACAAAAGTGTCTGATGTGGGCTGGCCTTCGGGTCTGGAAGACAAGATATTACTAAATTTATTTAACTTCGACCGATTGAACAAATACAACGACCCGCAACCCGGCGGAGACGGATTTTTCGACTTTCTTCCCGGAATTACGGTTGATGAACAGTACGGAAAGATTTTCTTCACCAAAGTAGAACCTTTCGGAGAGTTTTTGCACAAAACATTAGGCGGAGGAGATTATTC
This sequence comes from Capnocytophaga stomatis, assembly GCF_002302635.1. Lineage (NCBI taxonomy): Bacteria > Pseudomonadati > Bacteroidota > Flavobacteriia > Flavobacteriales > Flavobacteriaceae > Capnocytophaga > Capnocytophaga stomatis. The sequence continues at coordinate 1,493,077 of NZ_CP022387.1, read as the reverse complement.
TGACCCAAGCACTTACAATGAAAACCAACGAAAATACGTATATCCGAGTTTGTATTCCAATACCAAAACCCAAGCTCAGATGGATGGAAACAAAAACAAATTCCAACTCAAAGGACGATACAAATCGTCGGGAAGAAGAGGAATATCATTAGGAGCGTTTAACGTTCCGCGTGGTTCGGTTACGGTTACTGCTGGCGGACGTATTTTGGTAGAAGGTCTTGATTATTTAGTTGATTATCAATCAGGAATAGTTGAAATTACAAATCCGAGTTTGGAAGCTTCAAATCTGCCAATACAAGTTTCGGTTGAAAATAATCTAATTTTCGGAGGACAAACCACGCGTTTTATGGGGTTGAATATTGAACATAAATTCAATGATAAGTTCATACTCGGAGCCTCGGTAGTGAATCTTCGAGAACGCCCATACACTCAGAAAACAAGCTACGGACAAGAATCGGTAAATAATACCATTTTTGGTTTCGGAGGAACTTACTCAACAGAACTTCCCTTCTTAACCCGTTTGGTAAATCGTATTCCTACCATAAAATCGGACGTAGCTTCAAATCTTTCTTTACGTGGTGAATTCGCTTACCTCATTCCAGGAACACCAAAAGGTGATAATTTCGACGGAGAAACGACCGTTTATTTGGACGATTTTGAATCGGCTCAGACAACCATCGACATACGTTCCCCGTTGGCTTGGAAACTCGCCAGCACCCCGCTGGAATTTGGCTCTGGAAGCGGAACACAACCAAGAACATTGTACGGAAAATCACCCGATGACCCTGAGAACCTCAAAAACGGCTATGGTCGTGCTAAAATGGCTTGGTACACTATCGACCCAATATTCTATTCTACACAAAAACCATCGGACATTAGCAGTGAGGAGATTTCAAAGAACAGCACTCGACGTATTTATATTGAAGAAATCTTCCCAGAGCAACAAGTAGCACAGGGACAAACACTTGTACAAACAACTTTAGACCTTGCATATTATCCGAATGCCAAAGGACAATACAACAACAATCCCGCGTTTGGAGCTGCCAATGCCGATGAAAAATGGGGAGGAATTATGCGTGGAATGACTTATTCCGATTTTCAGGAAAGTAACATTGAATACATCCAATTCTGGATGCTTGACCCCTATACATCAGGAGAATACTCAGGGACAGGAGAATTGGTTTTCAACTTGGGAAATATTTCCGAAGATGTTCTGAAAGACGGACGCAAACAGTACGAAAACGGATTACCGGGACTTTCATCTTCATCAACTGTCAATACTTCTTCTTGGGGGAAAACTCCTGGGGCACAATCACTATTGTATGCCTTTGACGCAAGCAGTGAAAACAGAACCCTGCAAGATGTTGGTTTAGACGGACTTCCAAGCTCACAAGAAGCAAGCATATACAACAATAATACAGATTCACCGAACGACCCTGCTTTGGATAATTACGAATATTATCTGGCTCGCAGTGGTGGTATTCTTAACAGATACTACAATTACAACGGAACGGAAGGTAACTCACCCGTTGCAGTGGGTAATAACGACAGAGGCTCAACAACAGTTCCCGATTATGAGGACATTAACGCCGATTTTACAATGAACACGGCAAATAATTACTATGAGTATCGACTTGCCATAAAACCTAATATTTCACGTAGCGATAAATATGTAAACGATATTCGTACAGTTTCAGTGGAAGCTCCTAACGGAAGAAATATCTCGGCACGCTGGATTCAGTTTAAAATACCTATCGCCGAAGGAAAAATGGTACGTGAAGGATACACATTCCCCGTAAGCCCTAATGATGAGATAGATATCATCAATTCCATAACGCATATGCGAATGTATATGACTGGATTCTCACAGGATATGCTACTGCGATTCGGGACGCTGGACTTAGTGCGTGGTGATTGGCGTTATTATAACTACACCCTGAGTAGTGATTTGGACGACCCGACAGATGATAACACTCATACTGAAATCAATTCCGTAAATCTCATCGAGAATGAAACCCGTACACCCATTCCATACGTGATGCCTCCGGGAGTTTATCGGGAAAGAATCAATACCAATAATACGCTCATAGAACAAAATGAGCAATCCCTGTCATACATTGTTGATAACTTAGAATCCTATGATAGCAGAGCCGTTTACAAGGTAATGAGTATTGATTTGAGGCAATACAAGTACATCAAAATGTTCACACACGCTGAGGCTTACAATAACAAGTCACTGAGTGACGGGCAAATGGTTGCCTTTATACGCATCGGTACGGATTTTAACGAAAACTATTATCAGGTAGAAATCCCTCTTCGAGTAACTCCCGCAGGAACGTCCTCACAGGCACTCGTTTGGCCAAAAGAAAATGAACTAATAGTTCCTATGGAAGTTTTAACCAAGCTCAAAGCTATCGGGCTGAGAAACCAAACCTTAAATAACGCCACGTATTATGATGCAAACCTTAACGTAGTATCGGAAAATACGCCTTACGTCTTTGGTGAAAACCGATATGCAATAAAAGGAAATCCTTCACTGGGAAGCATACGCTCAGTAATGATAGGCGTGAAGAACGTATCAGGACATACTGCCAGCGGTGAATTTTGGTTTAACGAACTGCGAGTAGCCGAGCTTTCTAATTCCGGAGGGTGGGCAATGGTAGGTTCATTAGATGCCAATGCTTCTGAACTACTGAATATCTCAGCCACAGGACGTATGAATACCGTTGGATTTGGTGCTGTTGACCAAGCTCCTAACCAGCGAGCTATTGAAAGCACTAAGGAATATGATGTTATGATGAACATCAATGCGGGCAAACTACTTCCAACCAAGTGGAATATGCAAGTACCCGTTACTCTGAATCATTCACAGAAAGTATCTACACCCGAGTACGACCCCGTTTATCAGGATATACGCTTGGAAGATAGGCTAAGCGTAGCCCAAACTGCTCAGGAACGACAAGCCATCAAAGAACAAGCGGAGAATGTTACTGTGCGACGTGGCGTAAACCTAATCGGGGTGAAGAAAAACTTATCAGAAGGACAAAAAAAGCGATTCTATAACATTGAAAACCTGACACTAAACTATGCTTACAATGAAGTAAACCACAGGGATTACGAGCTAAAATACGAAAACGAGCAAAACGTACGGGCAGGTCTGCTATATAATTATGCTTTTGAAGCGAAGCCGTTAGAGCCTTTCAAGAAAATGAAACGCTTTGAAGGTAAGAAATACTGGCAATGGCTATCCGAGCTAAACCTCAACCTGCTACCCGCAAGCGTAATGTTTTCTTCTAATATCACAAGGTCATTCTCAAAACAACTATTCCGAGATGTGTACTTTGAAGGAGTTGATATTACTCAACAAAAGGCTATGCCTGAACTTCAACAGAGAAACTACCTAATGGACTATCAACTGGGTATCAACTATAACCTGACTCGCTCACTGCGTGTGAATTTCAATGCCACAAATAACAGCATCATACGTAACTACTATACGTATGACGCTAACGGTAATGTTTCTGGAACACGCAGGGATGTAGGTCTGTGGGATAATTTCTGGGATTTGGGAGACCCAGACCATTTCTTCTCCAAGTTCCAAGTAAATTACGAGCTTCCGTTCTCGAAGTTCCCATTCCTGCAATTCATCAAAGCGAACTACACGTACTCAGGCGACTTTGACTGGCAACGCGGTTCGCAAACACTATTACAGCTCGCCAAGCACGATATTAACACCTTACAGAACGCTAACACGCACAATTTTACAGCTAATATGACCTTCGACCAGCTCTATCGCTACATAGGCATTAAGCCAAGTGCAAGGACAGAGAAACAGAAACTATGGAAATCATTGGCAACGATGATTAAAAACATTGGTATCAATTACTCCGAGACCAACGGAAAAACGCTCCCAGGCTACACACAAAGCGTTGGCTTCTTAGGAACTACCAAGCCTTCCTTCGGGTTTATGTTCGGAGACCAGTCCGATGTGCGTTACGAGATGGCTAAAAGAGGATATCTGACCAATTTTGCGGACTTCAATGACCAATTCTTACAGTCCAAAGAAAGAAACCTAACTATCACGGCAAACTTGCAACCTATTCCTGATTTGCAAATCACTCTGAAAGCAGGACGCCAATATACCGACAACTACACGGAAACCTTTGAAGTAAGGAACTTCGTGTACAACAAACTTATTGGCAACCAAGTAGGGAACTTCAACATTTCAACCAACCTACTTGCAACCACTTTCGACAAGGTGGACGAGTACTATTCGGCAGGCTTTGAACGTTTCAAGCAGAACCGCATTACCATAGCACGCCGTTTAGCTACCGAGCGAGGCATCAACCTAAACGATGCTAATAACTTGGACAGCGAAGGGTTCCCCAAAGGTTATGGCAAAACCAGTCAAGCAGTAATGATACCAGCATTTTTGGCTGCTTATTCGGGAGAAAACCCTGATAAAGTATCATTGGGAGCTTTTAGAAACATTCCTATACCTGAATGGAGCATTACATATACAGGGCTGATGCGTTTGGAACCTATCAAAAAGGCTTTCAGAAGGTTTACCTTAGACCATAGTTACCGTGCGAGCTATTCTTTAAGCGAATTCAGAACAAATTTGGAATACGACCCGAATGACCTAAACAAGGTAAATGCAGCAGAAAACTTCCTAACAGAAAAGCTATTTACGAATGTTACCTTAGTGGAACAATTTAACCCGCTTATCAGAGCCAATATGGAAATGAAAAATTCCATTAACGTGCTTGCTGAGCTAACGCGTGACCGTACCGTATCCATCAGCTTGGATAACGATTACTTAACTGAAATCATCGGGAAAGAATATAAATTAGGGCTAGGATATCGTATCAAAGACCTACGGTTTGTTACCAAGATAGGTGGCGTGAAAACCACATTAAAAAGTGACTTAATCCTTAAAGGAACCCTTTCGTACCGTGATGAATTTACCGTAATCAGGAATATGGAAGTATTCAACAATCAGGTAACAGCAGGGCAAACGAACTGGCTGGGGAATTTTTCAGCAGAGTATAACCTCAGTAAGAACCTACTGGCATCTTATTACCTGCAATATAACTTCTCGAAATCGGCTATATCCACTGCGTTCCCGATGACTACAATCAGAACCGGACTATCCGTGCGATATACTTTTAATTAACGAAACGATAAGCTAATTACATAAGCCTATATTACAAAAATTCTCCCTTAGATACTTTTTCTAAGGGAGAATTCTTTTTTACACTTGAAACAATAATCCAGTGCAGCAAGCACTTTATAGATAATTCTTGCAAGCAATTTTAGCGGTACTTGTCAAGCTAAGCGAAGTCAAAGCCTTTTATTTTGGTTATGCTTGCTCAGTCTTCAACTACGCTCAGACTGACATTCAGTAACACTTATCAAGCTGAGCGAAGTCAAAGCCTTTTATTTTGGTTATGCTTGCTTAGTCTTCGACTACGCTCAGACTGACATTCAGTAACACTTATCAAGCTAAGCGAAGTCAAAACCTTTTATTTTGGTTATACTTGCTCAGTCTTCGACTACGCTCAGACTGACATTCAGTAACACTTATCAAGCTGAGCGAAGTCAAAGCCTTTTATTTTGGTTATGCTTGCTCAGTCTTCGACTATACTCAGACTGACATTCAGTACTATTTTTACTTCATTTAGATTAACAAATCACTAATGCCTTACTCACTTGCAAATATTTGCTCTAATATTTTAAGTGTTATCAGGTATGTAGGCTTAACTCCTGTGGTACCCAAACCTCCTGATGCTAATGTACTGCCTGTTTCTAACGGATTATCTGACGCATAGTAAGCATAACGCACCTTTACATCTTCACGTATGCTCTTACGTATCTTCGATGCTGACTGAATAGCTTTCTGGTAGTGAACTCCCTCCATTTCAAGCCCAACAACATTCCAAGTAGAGCGAAGGAAATAGCTAAGTACGTCTTTATTCTGTAATGAAGTCCCGAGTACCGTTATCATAGAACCTTCAAATACTTGTAAACCGTGATTCTCAAAGTCCTGCTTTGAAAGCTCATTCTTAAAAGGATAATTATCTGATGTCCCTTCGAATATGTGTGCCGTAGGAATCATCAAATCTCCTTTGCTTCCTTCTAAAATACCTGCTTTTCCCATTATAGAAACTGAGTCCACGTTCATAAAATAAGTGATTCCATCAATATGAAATGGTTTCAAGAGTTCATCAATAGTTTCATAGGCTTGCTCACCAAAGGCGTAGTCCATCACAAAAAGCACTGGCTTATTTGCTGAACTCACAGCATAGGGTGTATCCTTGAAGTCTATCTTCTCTGTATCGAATATCTGTACATCAATGTTTGTCCCCGAAGCATCAGGAATTGATATCATACCATTCTTGTGAGCGTATTCCTTTACCTTTTTACGAAGTTTCTCGTTCTCAGGATTGCTTAAAAGCTCAAATATTTCCATCGGACTTTTGCCCTTGACTTCCGTTTTCAATGCTTTTTCCGCAAAGATACTATTCATTACACTATGCATATTGGCACTGATAATATGTAACGGGCGTGTTAGTAATCCGTTGGCATATAAGGTTTTCTTAATAGTATCTGCCCAGATTTCTCCGTGCAAATGATGCCCTAACCGTTCGCGAAGTACGGTACTGAATGTAATAACCCTTTTTTTATCTTCCAGTATCTCATCTAATGCTAATTTTCCCAGCCAATACACGATATGAATAAACCGCTCGGGCTGTGAAGGTGTAGCAAAGGAGTGATATACTTCCAGAATTTCTTCAAAAGTACGTCCTAAGATATTCCCGATATGTATGAGGGTTGTTTCGCGTTCTGCTTGCGTAAGTTTGTTCTTACTGAACGCCTGTTCCAGCTTTTCCCAATCACGCGACAGCCCCCCTGTCTCTTCTATCAGTACATTTCTGGCTATTTTATGCGATTCTATAAATAAGAACGTTAAATGTGTTAACGCATCATAGATATCTGACCTTCCGCGTGTAATTTCGATATTCATCTGCTGCTGGTCGATGCGATAGCAATTACGTCTTCTTTTTGGAGGGATAATAGGTTTGAAATGCGACTTCCGATAGCCTTCATCAGAAATCAAGTTAATATACGTGCATTGTTCGATACCCTCAGGCAAGCGGTCAAGTACATAGCTCAGCCCGCTAAGTTCTGCTTTGCTTTCGGCAATAGTACCATATATTTCAGGACGAAGCAGCAACAACGATTCACGTAACGCTTCTCCTGATACGCCCATCGGCTTGTAAAATCCGCGAGCAAAGAGATGACGCATTGTAACATACATACGCTCAATAGCATTTGTGGACTCCTGAGCTCGACTTCTCTCTTTTATCTTCATACTGTCTTATCGTTGTGTTTCATCTGTTTTATCTTCCGTCAAGGTAGGCTTGGCAGTAGGTTGCAAAGTTCGCAGCTTATGGGCATTCATCGTGTCGGTTACTAATTTATTCAAAAGAGTAATAAATGTAGCACTTTCTGATGATTGAAATACAGTGTGGCTACTTACTGCACATTTCGTCAAATACCTATATAGCTTAGTGGCTTCCCTCCTTACCTTCTTGGTATTAATAAGCGTGTTTGTTATCTGGCTTTCAGCACGCCCTTCAATGAGTTTTTGGCACTCTTTGTTTACCTCTGCAAGTGAAGTAATGGTTTGCCTTACGCCCAAGGTATTTACATACTGCTCAAACTCGGGTTTGTTAATATCTTTTAGAAATCCTTCGATAGTTTGTGATTTCTGCCTAAGTGGCAAAGACTGAATCCCAGAGTACGTCCTCATATTTTTGTGAAGTACTGAGGCAGCCTCCTTACGCTCTACAATGGCATTTTTTTGTTCAAACCGAAACGAGGAAAGCAGAAAAACAAGATAATTACACCGTTGCTTATCCAGTTCTGTAATGCGTTTGGTTTCATTACTAAAACGATTCTGACGCGTAGCCTCTGTAAGGTCTTCGTGATGTTTTTGAAGCATATCATATACTTCCTGATCCAAACTCAACTTTTCCAAAGAAGCATTCTGAATCAAATTCAGCACGCTTTTCATAAATTGAGCATACTCATCATTATTCAGTTGCTCAAATTTTACTGACTTTACTTCTAAAAGTGTTTTCATATTCTTGAAATTTAAATGAATTAAGATAGTTTCCACAAAGATAGGAAGATAATTTCAATTAACCAAATTTATTTGCAGATGATATATTTTAATGGTTTCAGATATATAAATTAACAGTCCTGCATTACTGTACTTTAGTTTCAGAATATAAAAACAATATTCCAGCATCTCTGGACGATAATTTTAGAATTTAAAAACAATGATTCACCACTATCTGCATTCCGATTTTTACCTCTTAAAAAAACAATCCAGCACCACTGAAATATAATTTAAACTATTCAAAACTATCATTCAGCGATACTGGAATGCCATTAAAAAAATAAAATACCTAAAATTGATTAACTTTCTTCTCTCAACTTATGCTTTTGCACTTGTGAGATATTCTTTTCATTCCATTCTATCTTTTTTACAAAAGGTTTCTTACGGAAAGCACACTGCATATTGCAAATTTCACACGAGAAAGGCTTGCAATCATCCATATGGAAATTAAATTCAACAGTTCTGTCAGTATTTTTAAGTAGTAATCGGATAACTTTTTCCATTTCCTGATGTGCTTCCTGTAAGGAGTAATAGTATGGAAGGGTAATATGTGCATCAATGTGCAGATGAGCACCAAACTGCTGAACCTTCATATTATGTATGTCAATCCATTCGGCACATCTGTTCGCTTTGAGTACCTCCACGATTTGCAGTAAAAGCAGTTCGTCCCTCTCGTCCATAATACCGCCTAAGGCTTTACGAACGATTTTGTAACCTACCACTATGATATACCCACCAAATAAAAGAGCTACAACGGCATCCAACCAAAGCCAGCCTGTCACATAAACCAGCAGTAAGCTCAGTACTACACCGATGGTAGATATAGTATCGCTCTGCAAATGCTTTCCTGAGCTTATTAGCACTAAGGAATTTTCCCTCTTTCCTTTCCTCCAGGATATATATCCCATTATGTAGTTAATCACGGCGGTAGCTCCCACAATACCGATTCCCCAATCCAGCTGCCGGAGCGATATGCCAGTAAGCAAGGAATGAACCGACTGGATGATGATAAGGAGTCCTGCAATTACTATCAGAACGCCCTCAATGCCTGCTGTGACGAACTCCACCTTCCCGTGCCCGTACGGATGGTCATTATCTCTGGGCTTGGCTGCCAAGTACAGTGAATACAACCCCATAAACGCCGAGACTATATTAACGGTACTTTCCATAGCATCAGAAAACACTGCGTCAGAATTGGTCAATCGCCACGCAATAAGTTTGCCGACAAATAAAGCAACGCCAACAAAGGCTACAAGTCTCTGAAAGGAAAGGGATTTGTGCATTAATCAGTTAAAATCAATATGTTTGCTTCTTGTTGAAGTACTTGCTTTCCATTTCGGCTGCCTCCAACAGGAAGTTGTGCATCTCGTAATTATGTATGAATGGTTTTAGCTTCTCGCTTCCCGGACCGAACATCGCCAGCTCCACATAATCCGACGAGTGATTCATACTTATCCAGCCTACGGAGGTGTGTTCCTTCTGTATCTCTGCCAACAGACGGAAAGGTAGATGCTTGTGATTGTAAAGCCCGTCCTCCTTGCCTTTGTCTAAGTAATATGCTTGCAATGCTTTAGCTTGCTCGTCAGTGAGTTTCATATTCCCGAAGTTCTCTGCCATTATGTCTTTTATGAAGCTCGTTGAGCTTTCTGGGAGTATATTGTTAAGTACCCATTCGTTTGTATGTCTGAAATGTTGCAGATTGTCAAAGTTGTCATTGCAATTCTTACCATAAATCAAACCAGGGTTGGCGTTACCGTGGTCAGTAGTTATAACTACAAGTGTATTTTTGTCCTGTTTTGCAAACTCAATGGCTACGCCCACAGCCTCATCAAATGCAAGCTGGTCAAAAAGCAATGCACCAATGTCATTCCCGTGAGCTGCCCAATCCACTTTACCTCCTTCTACCTGTAACACAAAACCCTCTTTATGGTCTTTCATTAGTTCTATTGCTTTTCTAGTCATCTCTGCTAATGTTGGGCGGTTGTGTAAAGCCTTATCATACTTATAATCCAATGAGTACGGAAGTCCTTGACTATCAAACACGCCTAACAGGGGCTTATTTTTAGGTGCCTTTTGCATCTGTACTTTATCTCTGGCAACGGTAAAACCACTGTTTAGGAACTCTTTGTACAAGTCTCTCTTTTCCTTTCTGTGGTCTGGACTGAAGTAATCGTCACCTCCGCCCATCATTACATCAAATCGTAAGTCCAAGTATTTCTCAGCGATTTCTGGCTGAGCGTTTCTGGCTTTGCTGTTCACACAGAAACCTGCCGGTGTAGCGTGGGTAATCATCACGGTAGTAACACAACCCACTTTCTTTCCGCCTGCTTTAAACTTCTGCAAGATGGGCGTGTACACCTCACCGTTAGCTCCTATGTTAAGCCTGCCGTTCGGGACACGATATCCGCCACCCCAAGACGAACTTGCAGCAGCCGAATCCGTCACCACAGAGTTAAGCGATTGCATATCCATAAGGGCTTTCGTGGCTAAATTTTGTTGGTAAAGGTTTATCCAGTTGGAAGGCTTGCCTAAAATTCTCCGTGAGTACAAATCAGCCATTGCAAGCGTTCCCGAACTCATTCCATCACTTACCATATAGATGATGTTTTTAGCTTTTTTGCCTCTAAATTCCTCTTTAACAGCATTAGCTCTTAAATCAAACGGAGATATTAGCACACCTCCCAGAGTTGCTAACGCTCCTTTTTTGAAAAATGACCTTCTTTTCATACAAATATTTTTTTTGAATAGTTTGTACTTCAATGGTTTATCCACCAAAATACAACTAATTGTTTCTCATTAATTTGACAAATATTTTTTTAAAAAACAGTGAATAACAATTGGTTGCGAAAGGTACGGATTTTTTTAAAGCGAACAAATAAGATTTTGTTAAAAAATTTCATTATGTTTGTAGCTGACTAATCCGAAAATAAATTATAGATAAAAAATTTCGGTTATTTTAACTGAAAAACAATATTATCAGGATTTTTCAGAAAAATTAATATTTAATTTTTTGCCAATGAAAATAGGTTTTGATGCCAAAAGAGCTTTTCACAACAATCGCGGATTGGGAAATTACAGCCGCGACTTGATTCGCATTTTGCAGGAGCAAACTGATTGTGAACTTGTTTTGTTCAACCCGAAAGAAAAAAAGGACAAACGCATAAATTTTACTGAAAAAACAAAAGTAATTACGCCAAAATCATTCTTCTGGAAAAAACTAAAAAGCATTTGGAGAATATTGAAAATTAGCTCGTTATCAAAAAAAGAGAATTTAGATATCTATCACGGACTTTCGGGTGAAATTCCCTTGGGCATTTACAAAAACACCCGAACTATTGTTACCATTCACGATTTGATTTTTCTTCGCTATCCGCATTTATATTCGTTTTTTGACAGGAAAATCCATTTTTGGAAATTCCTATATGCGGCACAAAAATCACATCACATTATTGCAATTAGCGAGCAAACCAAAAGAGATATTGTTAAGTTTTTAAATATTCCTGAAGAAAAAATTTCTGTGGTTTATCAAGGTTGCCACAAGGCTTTTAAGCAATTTTATTCGGAAGAAAAAAAGCAAGAAATCCGCCAAAAATACCATCTTCCGGAAAAATTCGTGTTAAACGTAGGAGCCATAGAACCTCGCAAAAATGCTTTGGAAATTGTAAAAGCCATTAAAGATTTGGATATTTCTTTGGTTTTGATAGGTAAAAAAACGAAGTATTTCGAGAAAATCGAAAAATTTTGCGTTGAGAATAAGATGCAAAATCGGGTTTTTGTTTTGAAAAATGTTTCGATGGAAGATTTGGCGATAATTTATCAGTTGGCGACTGTTTTTTGTTATCCTTCTGTTTTTGAGGGATTTGGAATTCCGATTACTGAAGCCTTATTTTCAAAAGTTCCGGTAATTACCTCTTTGGGAAGTTGTTTTCCTGAGGCAGGCGGGGAACATTCCGTTTATATCAACCTAAACAACGCTTCCGAAGAAATAAAACAAGCCATTTTGGATATTACCACAAATGAAGAGAAACGAAAATTGATGACCGAAAAAGGTTTTGAATATGTTCAGAAATTCACAGATGAATCTGTTTTTGAAGAACTTATGAAAGTATATAAAACGAAAATCTGACCCAAATTATTCATATTATGAAAAGGAAAATTTTTACACTTTTAGTTTTCGCATTTAGTTTGAACATTTTTGCTCAAACCAAACCCGAACCGAAATCGTACATTGCTTATCGGATTAATGAAAAAATAGAAATTGACGGAAAAGACAACGAAACATCTTGGAAATCAGCTGAATTTACAGATAATTTTATTGATATTGAAGGAGAAAAAATTCCGCATTTCAAAACTAATGTAAAAATGCTTTACGATGATGATTATTTCTATTTCTTTGCAAAAATGGAAGACCCACACATTTGGGCAACGCTCAAACAACGAGATACAGTCATTTTTCACAACAATGATTTTGAAATTTTCTTAGACCCTGATAATGACTCACATAATTACTATGAATTTGAAATCAATGCTTTGAATACGGTTTGGGATTTATTCCTCACGAAACCTTACCGCGAAACTAACAAAGTGCTTGACGGTTGGGATATAAACGGATTAAAATCAGCTGTGTATATCAACGGGACGCTTAACAACTCCACTGATATTGACAAATTTTGGAGCGTAGAAGTGGCTATTCCGTGGGCTGCAATGCGGGAGGCACATATGCAAAATAATATTCCAACGAAGAAATTTTGGCGAGTGAACTTCTCACGTGTTCATTGGGATTTTGATTTGGCTAACGGAAAATACGACAAAAAACGAGGAACTGACGGAAAGTACTTGCCCGAATATAACTGGGTTTGGTCACCTCAGTGGAAAATTAGTATGCACGAACCCGAATTATGGGGATATGTGTATTTTTCAGACAAAAAAGTAGGTGAAAAGGACTATTTTGAAGTTCCAAAAGATGAAACCATCAAAAGATATTTGTACGATTTGTATCACTTAAGTAAGTCAAATACAAAAACTGCATTAGCTCAAAAAATCAAGAAAGGAACAACCGTTTTCGGAAAGAAAATAACAGCAACATTCAATGATAATCCACATTTTTGGAATATATCCGTTAAAAGTCCTTTTTCAGGAAAAATACTTGTAATTATGCAAGACGGAAAGTTACAAGAGTTTGAAAAATAGAGAATTATCTCTTTGCAGAATAAATAAGCCTACTTGTTATTTTTCAATAAGTAGGCTTATTGCATTTCCGCCAAATCCTACGGCATTTATCAATATCTTTTTGATTTTCTGAGGGATATTTTTTTGATTTTCAATATAAGGAACTCCGTAAAAGGTTTGATTTTGTAGCATTAAAATTGCCATTTCGAGGCTCAAAGCTCCGCTTGCTCCAAAAGTATGCCCTAATTTCCATTTATTATTGGTCAAAATCGGTATTTTTTCTCCAAAAACCTCACGAATTGCATTAATTTCTGCCAAATCTCCTTTAATTGTTCCCGGAGTATGTGTTACAATTACATCAATTTCTTCCAAACTTGTATTTTCCAAAGCCATTTGCATCGATTTTTGCAAACATTCGCCGTTTGCCGAAAGAGAAACGCTATGAGTTAGTTTTTCAGTGGCAAATCCTAATCCTGTGATGAGTGCTAATCGGTTTGATTTTGCATCTTTTTCCAAACAAAACACACCAGCTCCCTCTCCCAAAACCATTGTGTTTTGCTTTTTGGTCACATCCATAGCTCTGCAAGGAAAATCAGAAGTAAGGTTACTATAAATTTTCAAGGCTTGGGCTTGGGCAATCGTGAATGGAGTTAAAGGAGCTTCACTTCCGCCCACTAAAAAACGATTTTCCATTCCGCTTTTAAGCCAAGCAATTCCGTTTGCCACAGCGTGCAAAGCCGTTGAACAAGTAATGGAATGTGACATTTCAAATCCTGTAGCTTTCAAATCCTGCCCTACCCACGTAGCGATATTTCCGAGTGTGGTTGTGGGAGATGCCAACGTCATACATTTTTGATTTTGAGAGAAGTACGAATAATGTTCTTCAAAAAGAGAAGTCGCCCCACGTGATGAACCAATATTTATCCCAAATTGCACATCTTGCCAGCCAGCTTGAGACACAGCCTTGCGTGAAGCACAAATGGCATACAAAACAGATATATCCAGATTCCTATAACTTTCGGTTGTGTTTTTTAAGTTTTCAACCTCCAAACGGCTACTTTCAGAAAGTTTTGCCATTGGAAGTGAATTATTTACAGAAATATGCGTTTTATTATTTTCGTAGGATTGGGTGATTTCTGCCAAAGAATTCCCTAATGCCGAAACTGACCCCATTCCTGTAATAGCGATTTTCATTTTTCATTAAATTAACGGCAAATGTATGAATTTATAAATTTCCCTGTTTATCAAAAGTAAAAAATCATAAGAGAAAGATGAATTGGTTTTATTTGATGGAAACGAATATGAATAAAATATTTTTGATTTTCAAAAATTAAAGTATTATATTTGTGGCAATTATGTATGCTAGATACGCATCAGAATTATAAAAAATATCTACCAAATCCAAAGATTATAACTAAAATATTAATTCTATGAGCAAGTTTGTTTTATTTCTATTAGTATCTATCGCAGGAATCTTTTTCTTTGTAAAAGATTTAATTAATGGTAATTTTTCGTATAGGAATTTGTTTTGGTTAACTATTATTGTATTTTGCACAATTTCTATGTTTTTCTCCTTGCGTAAGAAACATTTTGGGAAAAGAAAAAAAACAAAAAACACATTAATAGCAGAAGAATAGAATAAATTATGATTGGATTTGAACTTATCAAAGGCAATAATACTTTTAGTGCAGTCATTAAAAACGGAGTTTCTTCGATTATTGTGGATAGGATTATACGTGATAATCGCAACTATTTGGAAGTTAATTTCGGAGGATATGATGTAAAAAACAACACATATCCGCGTTGGTATCGGAAAAAATTATATTTAGGTGATAAGTTTTTAGTAAAAGTCAAAGAAATTACCGAAAACTCTCCAGAAATCACTCAAGAAAATGACCAAGAAGACTATTTTGACCATAACCCAAGCATTGGTATTGAATTATCGCTAAAAGGTGAGGTAATTTCCGCAGTTATTTCAAAAGGAAGTATTCATTTGATTACAACCATCATAAATAATGGCACAAAAAATGAAATTGATTTAGATTTTGTTGCAAAAGATTTCATTAGTAATGAGGTTAAGCCAAAAAAATACTGGTACAGAAATACTTTGCAATTAGGTGATGAGTTTTCTATTGAAATAAAAGAAATGGAAAAAATGACATTGCCTCTCGAAACAGAATAAATCAATAAATTACGAGCAATTGTTCATCGAAAAAGCTGAACAATTGCTCGTGAGTCTTCTTCTTTAATAAACCGGTCTATCTTCGGGATATTTTGCCATAAATTCTTCCGCTTTTTCTACCATATTCACCGAACCACAGAAAAACGGTACGCGTTGGTGCAAAGTGGTTGCTTGGATATCCATAATTCGATTATATCCATCAGAGGCTTTTCCTCCGGCTTGTTCCGTTAAAAACGCAATAGGATTACATTCGTAAAGCAAACGTAGCTTTCCTTGTGGCGTACGTGTTCCCGAAGGATAAATATAAATTCCTCCTTTTAGCATATTTCTATGAAAATCAGAAACTAATGAACCAATATAACGTGAGGTATAAGGACGATTTTCTTCCAACTCTTGGCAATACTTAATGTAATCTTTCACACCTTGCGGAAAATGCACGTAATTTCCCTCATTTATGGAATAGATAGAGCCATCTTTTGGAAATTGCATATTTGGATGAGAGAGGTAATAAGTTCCGATGGAAGGGTCTAATGTAAAGCCATTTACACCTCTACCCGTAGTGTAAACCAACATTGTAGAAAGTCCGTAAACGATGTAACCAGCTGCAACCTGTTGATTTCCCGGCTGAAGAAAATCTTCTAACTGTACAGGAGTTCCTTCCGGAGTGATTCTTCGATAGATTGAAAAAATCGTTCCGACAGTTACATTTACATCGGCATTGCTTGAGCCATCAAGAGGGTCAATAAGAACCACATATTTACTCAAATGACTGTTTTCAGAGGCTTCCACAGGAATAAAAAATTCATTCTCCTCCGAAGCAATTCCGCAAACTACTTCACGCTGTGTCAGGGCTTTAATGAAAATTTCATTAGCGAAAACATCTAATTTTTTTTGAACTTCGCCTTGAATGTTTTCCTCGCCCATATCGCCTAAAATGTCTTCCACCAATCCTGCTTTGTTTACTTCACGATTTACCGCTTTGGAAGCCAATCGAATAGAACTCAAAAGCCTTGTAAGTTCCCCAGTGGAATACTTAAAATCTTTCTGATTTTGGATGATAAACTCACCCATTGTTTGATACGTTTTCTTAGCCATTTCTTTAAGTTTTAATTTTCATTGCCTCAAAGTTAGTGAAAAAGGATGATTAAAACAAAAAGAATTGCATAATTTCTGAGCAGAAAAACATTAGTGTCAATACTAACAAAAAAGCATTAGTATTGACACTAAAATAATTTAAAAATATGAATCCTTCTGATTATTTAAGATGTTATATCTCTACTCAGGAGTTCCGTTTGCAGATACCGGCCAACCCGGATTTTGATAAATTTCAGACGATGATGCATTTCCGTTTGCCGAGGTTAGCAAGAAATTTTCATACGCAATTGGCACCAAATAATGTGCCGGCGTCCAAGTAAAACCATCATAATAAACATTATTTGCCTGAACCACCTGATAAGGACGAACATACATACTTAAAGTTGAAGACGACATATTAGGCTGTGAGTCAGGAAGCGTTTTGAATTTGCTTGTTCCATCGGCATTTTTGTAGAAAGGCTCATTGTGCATTTGAGTCCAAAGATTCATTCCTTCTATTTGGTAATTCTGAACCTGATCCAAAGCTCTCCAGCGTTTCAAATCATCGTAACGCATTCCTTCGGCAATAAATTCACAACGACGCTCACGACGAATATTATACAACGTTGGATCAACTAACTTTCCGGCAGAGTATTTAGCCCAGTCATTCTCTTTGCTTAAATCAGTCGCAGAGATTGTTACGTTAGGGTCTTGTGGAAGACCAGCCCTTGTACGAAGTTGCCCCCAGTAATTAAGTGCAGTTCCATCAAGGTTTCCATTTTTCTCGTAAGATGCTTCTATGTAATTTAAATACGCCTCGGATAATCTATAAACGATGCTTCCTGTTTCTGTTAAATTAGTAGTTTCTAAGTAGTTTGAGTTAACATTAAGTCCCTTTGAAATATTGTATCCCGTTACGGATTTTTGCTCTGAAACAATTAAAAAATCAGGATAATTCGCTATGGTTTCAATCGGAGTCAGTGCAATATAATCGCCTGGAGCACGCATAAATAGCTGCAATCGCTCATCTCGATTTTGTTTAGTTTTTGACAAAGTTTCATCTCCTTGATAGCTTGCATCGGCATAAATAGGTAATCCGTTGATTGTCAAAAATGAATCGACAAAACCACGTGTATATCCTGAACCAGCTCCTAACTTTATGTAATTCATTACTCTATGCCCTCCATTTTGGTCTGCATTGTAGCCTCTCCATAAAAGTACATCAGAATAAGAAGCCATATTCACATCTCCGAACATTTTGAAATACGGATTGCTAAATACTTCTTTTCCAGACAATACGTGATTATTAGGTGTTAATGTTGCTCCATCAGCTACCGCTTTTGCAGAATTTATCGCTTCTGTCAGAAAATAATCTATTTCTGAATCGATATTTATGGAAAAACCTGAAAGATAGGAAGCCTTTGCTCCCGGCCAGTCCGGACCTCCCGGAACGCGAGCAGTCCCTTTATGATATTTAAGCCAAGTTCCTTCATAAAGTGCTACTCTTGAACGTAATAACAATGCAACCTCCTTGCTGATTCTGTTTTTATTTTCAACGGGACTTGGCTTGAGCAAGCTTACCGCTTTGTCCAAATCTTCTAAAATAAATCTTGCTACTTCATTACGAGGACGACGACGTGCCGATTCAATGAGCACTTGTTTGTCTTCTGAAAGTACCGTTTTTATAATCGGATAATCTCCAAAATGCCTCAATTTTTTAAAATATTCGTAAGCTCTTAAGAAATAAGCTTCACCCAAATAATGATTTATGTTGGCTGTATTTCCCTTTATTTTTCCTTCGGCTATTTTAGGTTCTACTTGCTCGAGGAAATAGTTAACACTTCTGATTTTTACAAATGAAAATTCATCTTCATTATCATTTTCGTTTCCTTGCCTATCCTTTGCATTGGCTGAGGGAACACGCCATTCTCCTTTTTTCCATCTCTCAGAGGCATTTCCTCCTGCCTGGTTATCAGTTCCATTATCAATAACAAATGTTCCTGCACCCCAACCTGCGTGCGTAGGAAAATTATAGCAAGCTATCGTGTAAGCTGCCAAATCCGATTCTGTTTCAAAAAATTGTTTCGGAGAAACATCCGATAATGGTTCTCTTTCAAGAAAATCATTGCACGAAATCATTCCCGCCAATACCGCTGTAAATATCGTTTTATGTATTAATCTCATAATTTTATTTTTTAAAAAGTTATACTAAGTCCTGTAGAAATTACACGTGAAAGAGGATAAACCTTTCCAGTACCTCCTAACCGAGCTTCAAGAGCCTCAGGGTCAAACATTTTCGCCAATTTTGTAAATGTGAAAGCATTTTCAACCGATACGAAGATACGCAGTTTATCCACACCGATAGTATTCATAATATCCGGAGAAAATGTATATCCCATTTGAATATTTTTTACACGGAGGTAGGAAGCATCTTGCAACCATCTTGTTTGTGTATGAAAGTTTTTAGAACCTCTTGTAAATGATGGTCTTGGGTAATAAGAATCGACATTGGCTCCCAGTGGATGGTTTGTTCCTTCGGGTCGGAAATAATCCAAATGCTCAGGAAATGCGTGTGCCTGTGCTTTGTAATAGCTGTTAGGACCATTTGCCCCTCTGAAGTGAGGTGTGTTAATATAATAGTCTCTTTTGGCTGTTCCTTGTAAGAATAAGCTAAAATCAATATTTTTATATTTGAAATCAAGCATCAGCCCGTAGTTGTAACGAGGAGTACTGTTACCTATGATTCTCAAATCTCCGTGGTCAGTTAGGGTGTTGGCTCCGTTACTAATTTCGTCTTTGTCATCGAGGTTTTCATACATAATGTCCCCTGCTCTCCAATCGCTTCCTAATCGGTTTTGATTGTGGTCTTTCACCCAATTAGCCATTTCTTCATCAGTTTTTGCAATTCCTCGCGTGGTATAACCCCAAATTTCTCCTATGTATTTCCCAGCGTAGTAAGGAGCAGATAAACTTCCTATTTCATTAGGGTATTTGGTTATCTTTTGTCGGCTATCAGTAAGGTTGAAGACAATTCCGTATGAAAAATCTTCTCCTATGCGGTCTCTCCACGAAATTTGAGCATCAAATCCTTTTGATTCCATATCCGTATTGTTGATTTGCGGAGGCTTGATACCCAGAGTAGGCGGAAGTTGCGGAGCGGGTCCCACCATATTGTATGTCGTTCTTTTAAAAAGTTCGAAAGATAAATTAAGTCTGTTTTGAAAAGCTGAAACATCAATACCGGCATTCCAAGAAGCAACTTTTTCCCAAGTCAATGACGTGGATATTAAATCTGGTGCATAAGCAACATTAGGTTTTTGCCCGTTTAAGAACCAACTTCCTGCAGAAGGTCGTAGCTTCATTTTGGAATAGAATGGATACCAATTATCCGTATTTTGATTACCCAATTCTCCGTAAGAAGCTTTTAGTTTAAATTCAGAAACTTTTCTTCCGAATTCACCTAAACTTGCCCAAAAATTTTCTTTGGCAATGTTCCATCCGGCAGAAGCCGAAACAAAGGTATTCCAACGTTGGTCTTTTAGGAATCGGCTTGTACCATCATAACGGATATTTCCCTCAAACAGATATTTTCCTTTATAATCGTAATTTATCCTACCGAAAAGCCCTGCAGTTGCCCAATGCTGGTAATTTCCGCCAACGTTATCATTTTCACTTCCTGTTGCATCAATTGCAAGTACATCTGTGCTGTAAACTCCTTCACGTGATGCTGACAAAAAGCGTGTTTTTTGCAATTCGGACTGAAAGCCTACCATTCCTTTCAAGAAATGACCGTTGATTTCTTTTTGATAAGAAGTATAGACATTCACGTTATAAAAATCCGTCGTTTTTGTTGATTCATAAATTCGAGAAGCTCCGGGATTGTTAAAATATCCTTCTATGAGTGCTGCGGGAATCGGTCTGCCCTCTTTATCATACCTGTAAATTGGCAACCAAGGAATATGGCTATGTTCGTTGTCCAAACTGTAATTTAGCTCCACGTTGGTAACCCAGTCCTTGATAGGAGTAAACACGAAGGCTAATTGCTGTACCATTATGTCATTTCTGTCTTTAGCTCTCCCGTTTTCAAAGTTAGCCAAATCGTTGTTGTAAATATAATGCCCATTAGGGTCGTATTTAGGTAAAGTTGGCCATTTACGACCTATATTGTGAAAAAACAACCCGTCATATCCTATCAAAAATGAAGACCTTTCATAACCTGTTCGGGTAAATCTTCCATTATAATTCAAGCGTAAATACGGAAGAATTTGAGAAGAAAGCTTCGCATTGAAAGTGTATCTGTCAAAAGTATCCGTATTATATCTGAACAATCCTTCTTGATTGAGTAATCCGGCAGATACGTAATAATTTGTTTTTTCTGTTCCTCCGCGAACGCTGAAATTGTGTTCTGTTGCCGGAGCCCACTCACGATATGCCTCTTTGAACCAATCTACATTTGCCCAGCTCTTAGCTCCTTTGTTCCAATCGCCATTTTCATCATTCCAATCGGTTGCTTCTGTGAGTTTACCCTCTTTATAAAGCTTTATTTTTTCAATAATATCCGGCGTAAAAGTGGGTTCGCTGCCTGAATTCAAATCAGCATCATTCCAATAATATGCAAAACTTTCAGAATCTAACATCCTTGGAATATTTGTCGGGTTGCTAAAGCGGAAATTATTACTGTAATTAATAACCACTCGCCCTTCTCTTCCTGATTTGGTTGTAACCAAAACCACTCCAAAAGGAGCTCTTGAACCATAGATGGAAGAAGAAGCAGCGTCTTTCAAGATAGAAATACTTTCAATATCTTGTGGATTAAGTGCATTGAGGTCTCCTTCCATTCCATCAATGAGTATCAGCGGTTTGGCTGTTGAACCTGAACCAATGGTACCTGCTCCCCTGATATTGAAAGCCAGATTGTTATCTAACTCTCCTCCACCTCTGCCAACATTAAAGTTCATCCCGGAAACTGCACCTTGTAATGCTTGCACTGCACTATTTACAGGGCGAGCCTCAAGAACTTTTGCGTCCACTGAGGCTACTGAACCTGTGAGGTTTTCTTTCTTTTGAGAACCAAACCCCACAACTACAACCTCTTTTAGCTGTTGTGTGTCTTCTTTCAAAACAATATTAATTGTTTGATTTTGAATACCTTTGACAGTTCTTTCCTGAGTTATAAAACCAAGAGAAGTAAATTCGAGTACATCGCCTGCTTTGGCTTGAATCTCAAATTTTCCGTCAAAATCAGTACTTACTCCCCGAGTTGTATTTTTTACCACAACTCCCACACCTGACAAAGGTATTTTACTTTCATCCGTTACGGTTCCTCTTACCAATAACGTCTGTGCAACCGAAAAGTGAAAACACCCCAGTAGCAACAACATAAATAATAATGCTTTTTTTGCTTTCATAATGTTTATTTTTGTTAATTATTTATTGTTACAAAGATAATTAGCTTAAATTATATCTCAAAAAAATACAAGTATTTTAACACTAATAATTTTTAAATATTTTAAATAAGAAATATAAAGAAAATACAATTTAAATCAGATTTTAGAATCGATAATGTTACGAAGGATAAATACATTTTTGAAATGTATTTTGGTAGAAAAAATCCTAATTCGTTGGACTTTACAATTATGAAAAACACCACAAATATAGAATTTTGTGAAAAAACAAAAAAAGCTGGCAAATTGCCAGCTTTTTATTCTTATGATTTGAAACTTATCCTAAAATTCGTTTCCACCAAGGTTTCTTCTGATACTTCTCTTGAAAGTAACCATAACCATAACTATCGTTAGCCTTAGCAGTTGTATCATTCAATAGCACACACATATTAGGAAGTTTGTTTTCCTTATGCAATTTTTGTGCTTTTTGTAGCATTTCCTTAGTTGTTTGATTTTCTCTTACCACATAAACGAACGCATCTGCATTTTTAGCCGTTAGTAAAGTGTCCGCAACCAAATTCACAGGAGCTGTATCAACGATTATATAATCAAATTTTGTTTTTAAGTAATCGAACATCTCTGTAACTTTCGGATTCATAAGTAATTCCGCAGGATTCGGTGGAACTACTTTTGCAGGAATCACGTATAGCTCTTTGAAATCCGGAACCTTAACTATAACCGAATTAATATCTATATCACCAGATGCCAAATAATTAGTAAGTCCTTGAGAAGGTAATTTCAAATACTGACCTATCTTAGGATTACGGATATCCATCTCAATAAGTAAGGTTTTTTTACCAGAAAGAGCAAACGTTCCAGCAAGGTTCATTGCCATAAAGGTTTTTCCTTCTTTTGGCAAACTTGACGTTACAAATATTGATTTGCTTCTGTTTTCTGCAATATTACCAAGGACAAAATCCATATTGGTTCTTATGATACGAAGTGCCTCAGCAAATTCAGAATTACTGTTGGCTTTGATAATTTTCTCATCTGATTTGGTACGAGGAACATCACCCAAGTAAGGGGCAGATAAGTACTTTTCTATATCAGACTTGCTCTTAATCTTATTGTCAAATAAAGTGCTAAGATATATAATAATAAAAGGAATGGCTAAACCAAGAACCAGTGCGGCCAAATAAATTATCTTCTTCTTCGGAGATACCGGAATGTTTGAAGAGAAAGCCCCATCAATCACTTTAGCATTCGGAGCCAAAGCTACTGTTGAAATTTCAGCCTCTTCTCTTTTCTCTAATAAATACAGATACAAAGCATCTTTTACCCCTTGTTGTCTTGTAATTTCCCTAAACTCTCTTTCCAAAGTAGGTACAGAACTAACCCTTCCGCTCAATACTCTTTGTTGTCTGCTGATATCAGACTTTTGAATATTCAGGTTAGATTTCAACAAAACAAGGTTCTCCTTAATTGCCTTTTTCAACGATTTTATTTGCTCGTCCATTTGTTTTATCCTGAAGTTCTCCGGACCCGCATTAACCGCTGATTCATTACGAGATAATACCAATTTGTTGTGTTCATTAATCGCTGCTGACAATGCAGGATCCGCAGTAAGAGCATCTAACATTGGGAAAGTTTTTCCTGTAGTCTCTGTATCAATAAATCCTTTTATTACGTTGTCAATAAGCTCTACTCGAGTATTTATATCTATGTATCTTTTCTCAAATTCACTCGTGTTTTGAGTGTACAAATTCGCTTCAGAAACGATGTCTGTAACTTGATTATCTTTTTTGAACTTCTCAGTAGTTTTCTCTACGGCATCTATTTCTTTAGTCAAGATATCAAGACGTTGTGTTAAGAAATCGGATGTGTTTTCAGAAATAAAACGTCTGTCAGCAATTGCATCTGAATTATAAATATCAACAAGAGTATTCAAATAATCTTTTGCCTTTTCTTTGTTAGAATTTGTTGATGAGAGTTCCAAAACACTCGTATTTTTTCCCATCAGATTCACATTCAATGCCCTTCTGTACGCTTGAGCTGCACCCTCCAAGCCTTCAACCTTCACAGATAGTCCATAATCGGGCTTGCTAAAATGCTTCTCAGATTTGTTTACTACAAACTGCCCTATTTCATTTTTAACTGGCTCCCCGTAGTTATATTTTCCTAACAACTTTCCATCATTGTAAATATTATAAGCAATATCATTTAATCCCTTAATTTCTAAGTCTAAAGGAGTTTCTTTCTCAAATGCTTCTGATAGCTTATCTATTGTAATATTTACCGGAGATTCGTTATACAAATCTGGTTTCGTCTTTCCTAAAGGAAAATAAGAAATGTTCAAATTTAGTTTTTTGACTG
The DNA here is from genome assembly GCF_002302635.1 of Capnocytophaga stomatis. NCBI lineage: Bacteria > Pseudomonadati > Bacteroidota > Flavobacteriia > Flavobacteriales > Flavobacteriaceae > Capnocytophaga > Capnocytophaga stomatis. The sequence continues at coordinate 1,468,707 of NZ_CP022387.1, read as the reverse complement.
CTTTTTCCGATAGAGTTCTGGAACGCAATACTTCTACCTCATTTTCAACATTGTCTTTCACTCCAATATCTAAATCGGAGAGAATCGAAAATTCATTGACTGTTCCACCCTTGTTATCATCCTTAAGCATAATGATAGTTGATGCCTTATAAAGTGGGGTGGCATATCTCAAATATAAGAAAGCAGCAAGCAAAGCCAAAAAACCTCCTGCTACAAACCACTTCCACCGAGAAACGTAGGGAGCGATTTGCTCCATAAGATTAAAATTACCTGACGTTTCTTCTGAGCTTAATTTTACTCTATTATCCATAAAAATTATCTACTTATATTCACTATTAAAGCTACCACAGCTACAAGCACTGAAATAGACGAAATTATTGTAGTTGTATTAGGTCCCACAACTGAAGAATTAACTCTCGTTTTATTAGGTTCTACGTAAACAATATCATTTTGGTTTAGGTAGTAATATTCAGAATTCATAAAATCCGTGGAAGTGATGTCTACCGTTTTATAAACTCGTTGATTATCTTGCTCTCGTATAATCAAGATATTTTTTCTTTTACCATAAATCGTTAAATCTCCGGCAAGACTTAGAGCTTGAAGAAGTGTAATCCTTTCTGATTCTATAGTGTAAGTACCAGGTCGGTTAACTTCACCCTCTATCGTTACCTTAAAGTTGAGAATTCTCAAGTTAATTGTTGCATCCGTTATATAAGGCTTTATGGCATTTGTAAGCAAATCTACAGCCTCTTGTCTTGTAAGCCCTCCTAACTTTATTTTCCCGATAGTTGGATAATGAATGTATCCATCCTTATCTATCAAATAAGTCTGTAACATTGACTGTGACACCCTTGCCCCCATAGAAGGCTGAAGTGTTACCAACCCTCTGTTGAATTCACTCAATAATTCATCACTTTTGGAGTTTACGATAATGCTCAATAAATCATCTGGTTGAAGTCTTGAAACATACGATTTTAAAGTTTCAACTTTGTTATTCTTAGCATTAGTAAAATAAGCTACCTTATCCCTTGACGCACAAGAAAACAATAACAAACTTGCACAAAATAAGATTAATACTCTCTTCATTATTTAGTTTTTATTAAATTTACAATAACAGACTTTTCCAACCTAAATTGATACTATAATTTTATCAAGTAATTATACTTAGGTCAGAATAACCAACGCCAAAAGTATAATATTGACTCCAATTTTCCAAGTTTAAAGCAATTCCTAACAAATTTTTAACACACAAGGTAAAAAAACCATTTTACAAGGCTTTCCTAACTCGCTCAGCGATATCCTTGAACTCATCATCAGTGAGTTTTACTTTCTCATTGAAAGTCATTTCTCCCATTCTACTAATCGGGATGAGATGTACGTGAACGTGAGGCACTTCCAAACCTACAACAGCCATTCCTACTCTGTTGCAAGGGATAGTTTTTTCTAATGCTTTTGCCACCTTTTTAGAAAAAGACATCAATTTCAGATATAAATCATCATCCAAATCGAAGATTTTGTCTATTTCCTTTTTAGGAACACAAAGCGTGTGACCTTTAGCGTTTGGACTAATATCCAAAAAAGCTATAAAATCATCGTTTTCCGTGATTTTATAACAAGGAATTTCTCCGTTTATGATTTTTGTAAAAATTGTTGCCATAAGCTTTCTATCTGGTAATTTCCAAGATTTCCATTTTCAAAATCCCATTCGGAACTTTAATTTCTGCTATTTCCCCGACTTCTTTCCCTAACAATCCCTTACCGATAGGAGAACTTACGGAGATTTTCCCTGACTTTAAATCAGCCTCGCTTTCAGCAACCAAAGTGTACGTCATTTGCATATTGTTGCTCAAATTTTTTATCTTAACTGTGGAAAGCACCAACACTTTTGATGTGTCAAGCTGTGACTCATCAATCAATCTGGCGTTTGCCAAAAGCGTTTCCAATTTGGCTATTTTCATTTCCAAAAGCCCTTGAGCCTCTTTGGCTGCATCATATTCTGCATTTTCAGATAAATCTCCTTTATCTCTTGCTTCAGCGATAGCTTGCGAAGCCTTAGGACGTTCAACATCTTTCAGTTGATTCAGTTCTTCTCTCAACTTTTTTAAACCATCAGCGGTGTAATACGATACGTTACTCATAATTTCTTTATTTTTAAAAAAACGAAAAATCCTCAAGTGGTTTGAGGATTCGCGGGCAAAGATACGAAAAATAAGTTGAAAGCAAAATACAAAAGTCCAATTTTTAGATTCTGCATCGTAAATCGGCAATAAATTGAAAATAAATATTTTAAAATATGTAATCCGATTTGCAAGAAATACGAAAATCTGTTTGTAATTATCTATTTGTTTTACAAAAAAAGAACTCGTTACAGAACTTCTGAAAAATCAAGAATAAGTTCTGTAACGAATTCAAATCAAACCATTGAAAGTTCAATTATAAATACTTCTTCAACTGGTCAAATAACTCCTGTTTATCGCTGGGTCGTTTGGCTGTTTTCTCTTTAATTTTGCCATCTTTCCCAACAATGATATAATGAGGAATTGCTTTCACGAACTGACTTAACTCTTTCTGCAATGTTGCGTTAGCTCTGATGTGTATTCCTTCCAGTTTTAAGTTTTTAATCATCGTTTTCCATTGACTGTCAGCACTATCTTGGTCAATAGAAAGATAAATAGGAACTACTCCCATTTCCTCCAAAGTATGATGATTTTCTTTGGAATATTGCAGTTCTTTACGGCAAGGCACGCACCAAGTTGCCCAGAAATCAATGTACAACACTTTTCCTTGATATTTTGCAAAAAGTTCATCTAAAGTATTGATGTTTTCATAATTTTCTACAAAATTTACAGCAAAACCTTTATCATCATTGTGATATTCAACAACTTTGTTTATATACGGAACCAGCAAATCGGTTAGCTTGCTATTTGGAAATTGCGTTTTAAACTCCTCAAAATTCGCAATCCAATCTTTTTCAAACTTTCCTTGCATTACTCCTTCGTACATTGTGTTTGCCCAAGCATATTCAACCAAATTTTGAGGTAAATTGGCTCTGAAAAAGTCAATTTCTCGGATAAAATAAGGTTTGTCAGAGGATACAAATTGTAATTTTCCCGTATTTTTGATGTCTTGAAGCATTTTGTAACGAGAAAGAAAGGCTGTTTGCCCGTCGTAAGCCGAAAAATCAGGATTCTCGAACGCTTTTTTATATGTTTCTTCCCAAGGATTCAAATAAATGTCGGCAAATTCTTTATTTTTCTCAGGAGTTTGCTCATAAAAAAGTCGGAAAGTAAAGAAAAAATCAGCCGATTTCAGGTCAGCAACTTTCAATTCCAGCAAGTTTTTTAACTTTTCATAAGCCACATCCGAAAGTTGTAATTCACCACGAGCCTTATCCAAAACTTCTTTTCTGCTCTGCAACAATTCGGAATAATACTTGTTTTTGCTATCTAAATCGGTGTGTTTTTCCACATCTACGGTACTGCGAACATCATCAAGTAATCCTAAGTCATTGAATAGCTGGAACATTTTCTCATTTTTGGAATCGTACGTAACTCTCTCCCCCTGAAAGTCCACAACATACTGTTCTTGATTATCAGCAAATAAGTAAGCAGGCGTAAGATGGTTGTATAATAAAATCATTCCTGTTGTTCCCGTTGGAATTTCAGTAGAATAACTTCCATCAGGTTGAATACTGATTTCTTGGCTATTAGCTACAAAATATTTTCCTTCCACAGGCAAGTTAACCAATACTTTGCTATTTGCACTTCCGGAAACTTTCCCTGAAAGCAAATTGCTTTTCTTCTCTGGTGTGCCACAGCCAATTGCCATAGCCAAAGCCAAAAATACGCTTATTTTTTTCATCATAAAATTAATTATTTTTCCCAAGATGGATTAAATTTCAGTACTTGTGCTGGAATGGGCAATACCAATTTTCCGGAATTTGGTTCAGCTTTATATGTTTCTCCTTGAAATTCTTTTACAAGAGTTATGGCAAAATCAGGCTCCAAATTCATCCGTTTTATGTCTAATAACCGAAGATGTGACATAAATGTTTCTCTTCTTCGCTCTTCCAAACAGAATTTAATTAACTCTTTATCTGTATTAAAATCAGCCTCTTGCAAAGGCGTGTGCTCTTTAAGGCGTTTGGCTCGTAGGGTGTTCAAATCGGTAATTGCCAAATCTTTTTTACCTAAACGTGCATAACACTCGGCACGCGTTACGTACATTTCACCTATGGAAGCTCCAGCGTTGGGTCTGATTTTATACGTTACCTTAAACTCTCCATAGCCAGTATAGTAGCGGTAGAAACTGTAATAACGAGAGTCGTTGGTGGTGTTTAAAACCGATTTAAGGTCATCACTCAATCCCCCTTGATACCCTGCTGTTCCTCCGAAATATCGTAAGGAATATTGCCCGAGACGATACTCATCGCCTATCGTTTCTCGGGTAGAATTCACGTAATTTTGCAAAGTTCCGTTGAAATTAATGGCTTTGTTGGCGTATTCTAACGATTTTTCATAATCTCCTTTATAAAGATATACCCTTGATAACAGCGAATAGGCAGACCCCATATTAGGGCGTACAATCGCTTTTGATTTAGTGGGCAAGTTTTTTAAGGCTTTTTCCAAATCGGCAATGATAAAGTCGTACACCTCAGCCACGGTTGCTCTGGGAAAAGTCGTTTGCGTAGCATCGGCAACAGTAACAATGGGGACAGCCAAATCCGAACTTGCCGAAGCAGAATAGGCTTTGGCAAAGATATTTACCAAGTAAAAATAATCCAACGCCCTGTTGTAATACGCCTCCGCTTGTATTTGCGGTTTGTCCGTTTCGGAGTATCTCAAAGAAGAAGCTGCTTGCATCACCTCATTGATGATTTTGTTACAGGTATAGATGTTACTATACGGATTGTTCCAAGCACTCACGGACTGCGTTGGGTTATAAAACCGAAATTCTCCCCAAGAAAACAGTTGAAAACTTTGGCTATCAGGATTTTTTGTGTCTATTTGTACCGAAGAACCATCGTTATACATTTTGTAATCGTCTGCTGTGAGAGCCAAAACTTCTTCGTTGGAAATGGTGTGTATGCCGTTGAGCAATAAATCGTAATCCTCTATGGTATTGGGTATTACGTGTCCTTTGGGTTCAATATCCAAATACTTATCGCAAGAAGCCATCGCTCCTACCAATATGGTTAAAAAGAATATTTTTTTCATCTTGATTCAAATTTAAAAGATTAGATTGATTCCCATTGTATAACTTTTAGGCAATCGTGCCGTTCTAAATCCTAAACCTTGTGTTTCAGGGTCAATTCCTTCGTTGTTTTTAGTCCACATCCAAAGGTTTGCGGCTCTAACGTTAAAGGTCAATTCTTGAATTTTGAGTCCTCCAAGAAGGCTTGTGGGGACTGTGTAGCTCAGCACCACATCTCGCAAACGGATAAAATCAGCAGGAAGCACGTTTTTAGTCGAGCCTTTGATTATGCCACTGTAAAGTGCCGAGCTGAATCTCGGTATGTCTGTAACTGCTTCATCGCCTGGTTTTTGCCAAGTTCTTTCGGCATCCTTATTCATAAGCGTAATGGTATAAGCGGTGGTTGATCCATTATAACTATCTTTCATCATAATATGTCCCCCTTGATAAACGAACAAGAAAGAAAGACCAATGCCTTTGTAAGAAAAGTTATTGTTTACAGAAGCTACGTATTTGGGTACAACCGTTCCGACAGGTTTTAAATCGTCATAATTAAACAATCCCGGAGGATCATAACTGTAATCCACTTTTACGATATTGCCATCTGCTTTGCGGATTTGTCCCTCTCCCGTATCACTAACACCTTCATAATCAAATACATACAATGAATTTGGTTCGCTTCCCTTTATATTGAGAACTTGCCCGGCAAAGCGATATGCTTTACCCTGACTGGTGTCAAAACTCGCCTCGGTAATTTTTGATTTATTGTATCTGAAAAACAACTGTGTTTCCCATAGGGTGTTGGGTGTACGAATGTTTCGTGAAGTCAGCATCACCTCGTAACCGTTATTGATGAGAGAGGCATCGTTCCGATACACTAAATTAGAACCAAACGTAGGGTCAGAATCCACTTTTGCCAAGGCATCTATGGTTCTTTTATAGTAATAATCCAAAACCAATTCCAAACGGTTGTCAAAGAAAGATAAGTCAGTTCCGAAATTTGTGGTTTCAGACCTTTCCCATCGCAAATTATTGACTTTCAGATTCTGAATACCCAACGTAAGAATATTCCCTGCACGATAATCAAAAATCTTTCTGGCTATGTCAAAAGGACCGTATTTATTGGCGATATTTCCGTTAATTCCATAAGAAAGACGCACGTCTGCCCTAATGTTTTTATTTTTAAAAAAGTCTTCTTCTCCTAAACGCCAACGTCCTGCCAATGACCAAAACGGCTTATAACGATATCTTGGGTCAGTTCCGAAGAGGTTGGATTGATCCATACGAATGCTTCCCGATAGTACGTATTTGTTTGTGTACATATATGTAAAGTTTGCATATCCAGCAACATACCTGTTTTGGCTGTATCCAAAACCTTCGGAGAAATTAATACCACCAGAGATAGAGCCGTTGGGGTGATATACGCTATTGATGTCATTGCGTAACCTATCGTAATCAGTAGGGAGGTATAGGTTTGATTTAGGGTCATATCCCAAACGGTCAATCTGTGTTGATTCTGATTTAGTTTCTTGCATTTCTGCTCCTGCAAATAGGTGTATGTTATGTTCTCCGAATGTTTTTTGGTACTCCAATTGCGTACGGAACAAATAGTTTATGGATTCGCCTCTTGACTCCTTAATTCGGTCTCCGTAAGGGACATTCAAAGATCGTGTGTCTCCCGAATAGTACAAGGGAGTTGTATTATTTATCAGGCTCTTCATAAACCACGAATCTGTGGCAGCTATTCGGGTTGTTTTAAAAGCTCCTTTTCTGATCTGTCCCCCTATTTTGGCTGTCAGGTCAGGGGTAATGTCTATATTTAAAAGTCCTTGAACGTGAGCACTCCAATTAGTTTCGTTCAAACTGTACTTCCCAAAATCATTTGCCGGATAGTACGTTTCGTCCAAAAGCCCTGCAGCCACTAATCTTTGAATTTCATAAGGGTCTTTCCCTCCAAAAAGCCCTCCCGAATTAGTTCCGCTACCGTCTGCGGGTCTGAACACCGACAAAGGATTCCCGTTTTCATCAAAGAGACGGTCGTATGAAGCCACTCTAAAAATATCATCACTTGATGATAAGCCAATATTTTCATAATCAATAAGTTTATAAGAATCATCATTCGACGTTAAACTGGTTTGGAAATCCAAATTCACTTTGGGACTGAATTTCAAATTCGAAACAAAATCAAAGATAATCCGCTGTGTTGCATTATTCTTTACATCTTTTAAACTATTGGTGTAGTTTAATGAGCTCCGAAACTTGAATGACTCCGAACCTCCCGAAACAGAAATGTTTTGCTGGTTGGTAATCGGGTTTTGCAAATACAATCGTTCAATATCTTTGGTATTGTCATACAAACGCAATTGAGCCAACTGACTATCAAAGTCTTGCTCGGTTATGTATCCGTATTTTTTAAGTCCGTAGAGATGATACACCCGATTCGTATTCCCTACATAGTAACTCATATACGGGTCATTGGTTTCTAAAAGATGTCGGTAGTTTATTATATTATTATCATTTTCTTTGGCATATTGATGCTCAATATCCACCAATTTCGACGAGGACACCCGATTCAGCATATAGTTTACATCCATTTTGTCCTGAAAGGTAAGGTTGCTGGTATAACGCACTTGTGTTTTTCCGGCTCTTCCTTTTCGGGTGGTAATTACAATTACCCCGTTGGACGATTTCGCTCCGTAGATAGAAGCCGAAGCTGCGTCTTTCAGTAGGGTAATACTCTCTACCTCATAGGGGTTGATGTCTTCCAATCTTCCTCCGTATTGAAATCCGTCCAAAACAATAAGCGGACGCGTATCGCCCGAAAGTGTAGAAATACCACGAATAGAAAACTCCTTAGAACCTGTTGGGTTGTTTGGGTTTGTTGATAAAACCAAAGCCGCCGATAGCCCTTCTATTCCCGAAATGACATCTGCTGTTCCTCTTCTTTCAAAACTCTTGGTATCAATCTTTGTATAAGCAGTTGCTACTTTGGTAGGGTCAACAGTTTGATACCCCGTAACTACCACTTCCTCCATTTCCATCAGGTCTTCTTCCATTACAACCGAAATGAATGAGCCTTTCTTGGTTATTTTTACCTCTTGCGTTTTATAACCAATTGCCGAAAACACAAGCACATCTCCCACATTGGTCGTCAAACCAAAAGTCCCCTCAAAGCCGGTAGAAACCCCTTTTTTAGTTCCTTTGACAACAACATTTACACCAATGATAGGCATACCCTGATGGTCTTTCACCACTCCTTCCACATTTTTTTGAGCCCAACCAAAAGCGGTAAGCAAAAAGAAAAGTAATACAAGTCCTTTTTTCATACGAAGCCAGTTTTTATGTTAAAAAAATAATTATAATTCACTTTTTTATGAAAATGGATATTTATTCAATAAATTTTCATTAATCAAAAGCAATAAATTTTGAATACAAAAGGCAAATGTAACACAAAAATAACAGAAAAAACAAATAATTAACCCTTTTTATTAAAAATATTTTTAAAACCAATTCCTTTTGAAATAAACTAACCTAAATTAGCTTTTACAAGAAATATAAACGGCAATTTCTAAAATTTAACACACAAACCCACTCCCCTTTCGTTGGTAATAAGCTTGAATTCAGGTTGGAATGAATATAAACTACCCCTAACCAAAGAAGAATTATAAATTTCAACAGCCTTTTTTGACTTCTTATTTATATTTGAGTTTATCTTGATAGAAATTCCGGTTAGTACAACTCCAATTCCGGATGAAACCCAATTCGGTTTACCTCCCACCATTAATTTTACCAAATTCCAGCCAATCAAACCACCTCCTGCTAAAGCAATAGGCATATTTATATCATAGTTTTTCTTGGCTTGTTTCATAAGTGCCCAAGCTTCCTGATTGTTTTCCATCAGTGCAATTACATCCTTCATATACAGTCGCTTTCCATCTTGATAGAATCTATTCTCGCCAAATGTTTTTTTAATTTCAATTTCTTGTGAATATGAGAAAGACACTGAGGCAACTGTAACAAGCAAAGCTATTATGATTCTCTTCATAAGGTATAAATTTTGAGGTTAATTCATTTTAAAAATCCTATTTCTGTTTACCAAACAAAGCAAACCAAAATCAATCTGCCTTATCGGGCAAACAGAAATAGCTTAAATTTATTTGCTTAGCTCTTGAATTACTTTCAACTGTTCTTCCGTAATTTCAGGACCATCATAAAAGGAAACTCCTGTGGCTCCGTTTTCTTTGGCAAACAAAATCGCTTGTCTTAACTCGTCTGCCGAAATTGGTGGCACATAAATTCCCGTATGCAATTCGGTATTATTGTTTTTCAAATCCTCAACTCCTTGCCTTGTTGCAAATCCTACCCAATCGGTTTCCTCATTATAGAAGTTATGATATATCATCGGATATACGCGGTCTATATTCCATTTATCCCATCGCTGTCTTACCATATGGTCAGCCATTTCAGGATATGGAAATACAGCTGCTGTAATCTTTTTACCCTTTTTACGAACTATTTCCGAAGCCTCGTTAACCAAATCACGTATTTTATTCAAACGAAATTGCTTCCATTCCATATCAATAGCCGGATTTGAGAATGATTTTGGGTTCTTATGATGTAATTTCTCGAATTCAGAGGTACACGCATCACAGTAACAGAAATCAAATTGCGGTAGTTCTTCTTCCTGAACAAGATTATAATTTGGCAACAGCCCAATCGGGAGATAAATATCAGGAAAACGAATATAATCCAAGTGAACACTCTCTATGCCTTCCACTTCTGCAAGTTCGCTCACCAAATTCAGGATATGCTCTCGCGATTCCTTACGCGTGGGACATAACCACTGATAGTAATCTACATACGGACGGACATCGTGGCACGATTTGCCTTCCCTGCTAACCATATACCATTCAGGATTTTCTAACGCTACTTTATCTCCTGGGCGATTTACAGTCATTATCCAAGCGTGCAGTTTAATTCCTTCGGCTTTTGCAATAGGAACAAGCCATTTGAGTGCCTCTGCATCGGCTTCTGTATTTACTAAAACCTCTGTAATTCCGTGTGTTTTGTATTTCTTAAATTCTTCGTGATAACTGTCAGCAGTCCGTTGCGGATTGTATGTTATCCAAGTTGAAAAGGTGAATGACTTTTCTTCTTTTAAATCAGAAGATTCAACAGGAATACTTTTTTTATCTTCACAACTCCAAACAAGTAAAGACAGTAAAGCAACTGAAAATATTCGTTTTAATTTAAACATAGTATTGTTAATTTAATTGTTTATCGTATCTACAAAAGCCTAATCCTATATTAATATTTATACACAACATTATTAATACAAATAATAAAGAACCCCTTTTTAGTTATCTACATTTCATTTTCCTTATTTTTATCTTCCTTTTTAGCTTCTTTCTTTTTAGTTCGTCTTGCAAGTATTGTATCTGCAAAATATTTACGAGAGTTATTAATAATTACTAATGTATCTTTATAAAAACTATTCTCACGAACCTCAGCAATAGCAGCTACATAGTTTACTAACTTTCTATAATCTTCTAAGATAGCTTTTCTAAGGCTTTTTGTATCATAGTTTTGTCGTTGGGAAATCTCAAAAGAGCGTTTTGCAAATAATTCATCAAAATGAGTATTTGCATTTGACAAACGAATTACAAATTTTTCAATAGAAAGTTCCTTTACGTGATTTTTATAAGCATTACTCTGCAAACGCTCTACCAGATTAGCCAAACGATTTGTCTGAACCTCATAACTGTTACTGTTTATCCCTTTATATTCTGAAACAATCAAATTAAGTGCCTCATAAGCATCTTTTTCATTTGGTTCATTTGTTTTTTGATATGCTTTTAATGCATTACTTAATGCTTTAAATGCAAATCCTCTTTCATAATCAGCTTTTCTAATTTTGGAAGAATCACTACTTCCTCTGATTTGGTCAGATGCAGCATTAAAAGTAGGTAATTGAGACTTCAATGACTCTAACACTCTTTTAAAATCAGCATCGTGCTCTAAATCTAAGTTACTTTTTAAAAAATCATCTAAAAAACGAGTTATCAACTGAGCCAATTCAGCATTATACAACTTAGAAACATCTAAGGCTATTAAATTACTATTTCTCATAACTTATAAATTTAATTTAACTTTGTTTATTTATTTTTATTTATATATAGATTTATATCTTTATCATTCTAAAATATTTTATTTGACACAAAAAGGAGATTTGTTTTTGTTGTTTTAATTTTATAAATCGTAAAACAAATTACCTTTTTAAGCAAATCAACACTCTGTCAATCTGAGCGGAGTCGAAGATTGAGCAACAAAAATGGCTTCGACTACGCTCAGCCTGACAAACTGTATTAAATAAAAACAAGAACATTTATTTGAATTACCTTTTTAGGCAAATCAACACTCTGTCAATCTGAGTGGAGTTGAAGATTGAGCAACAAAAATGGCTTCGACTACGCTCAGCCTGACAAACTGTATTAAATAAAAACAAGAACATTTATTTGAATTACCTTTTTAGGCAAATCAACACTCTGTCAATCTGAGCGGAGTCGAAGATTGAGCAACAAAAAGGGTTTTGACTACGCTCAGCCTGACAGACTGTATTAAATAAAAACAAGAACATCTGTTTGAATTGCCTTTTTAAGCAAATCAACACTCTGTCAATCTGAGCGGAGTCGAAGATTGAACAAAAAAAGGGCTTCGACTACGCTCAGCCTGACAAACTGTATTAAATAAAAACAAGAACATTTATTTGAATTACCTTTTTAAGCAAATTGGAACTCTGTCAATCTGAGCGGAGTCGAAGATTGAGCAACAAAAATGGCTTCGACTACGCTCAGCCTGACAAACTGTATTAAATAAAAACAAGAACATTAATTTAAATTTCCTTTTTAGGTAAAGAAATTACAAAAATCATCAATCATTAATTCAACTCATTTACAAGCTCAGCAAAGACCCTTTTTGCTTTCTTATTTTCATACAAAATCTCATACACTGCATCTAAAATGGGAGTACGACTCTTTCTCGTATGTTTATTATTAATTTCATAAGCACTTTTTACAGCATAATATCCTTCAGCAACCATATTCATCTCCATAATTGCACTCTTTACAGTATAGCCCTTGCCAATCATATTCCCGAATGTCCTGTTCCGACTAAAAAGAGAGTAACTCGTAACTAATAAATCCCCTAAATAAGCTGAGTTATTGATGTTTCGTTTAATTTTATGGATTCTTTTAATGTATCTACGCATTTCGCGTATCGCGTTACTCATCAACACACTTTGGAAATTGTCACCATATCCCAGTCCGTGGGCAATTCCGGCTGCGATAGCGTAAATGTTCTTCAACATTGCGGCATATTCAATCCCGATAACGTCATCTGATATCTTCGTTTTAACAAAATAAGTTTTCATTGCCTCCGCAAAGGTAGCTGCTTTCTCTTGGTCGAAACACGCAATGGTTAAATAGGATAACCTTTCGAGGGCAACTTCTTCAGCGTGGCACGGACCGGCAATCACTCCGATGTTATCGTAAGGCACTTGGTGTAGTTTATGAAAATATTCACCGACAATCAGTCCGCTTTTGGGTTCGATGCCTTTAATGGCAGAGAAAACATTTTTATCCGACAACGAAAGGTTTAATTTTTCAAGCTCCGAACTTAAAAACGCCGACGGAATGGCAAAAACCAAGTAATCGCCATAAGCAACAGCCTCATTGATGTCATCTGTTAGCTTCAACTTATTTATATCAAACTCAACGTCGGTTATGTAATTGGGATTGTGATTTGTTTTCTTGATATGTTCAATTGCCGAACTATTACGCATATACCAACACACCTGCGAAAGGTTGGTAGTTAATATCTTAGTCAATGCCGTTGCCCAACTTCCTCCCCCGATGACCGAAACTTTTAACTCTTTTTCCATAGATAGAAGTCATTTTTAAGGTAGCTAAGTTATGAAAGATTTTTCAATGCACAAAATATGCTTTTAACCATAATTTTTCAGGCAAAAAGGTAAGTCTGCAAGAGCAAAATCCCAGAAAAACAACACAGATAACTTTTTAATTAAAAATATATCATTCTGATTCAAAATATATCGTAAAAAAATTAGATTGAAATTTTTTCAGTTAAATAATTTACTTTTCAATGATATATTATTCTTATCATATTTATCAGAAACAAGAAATATATACAACATATTATTGCTTTTATCAAAAAATATTTATATAATTGCCAAAGAAATCACAAAACTTGAAAATATATGGAGAAAAGAAGAATGTCATTATCAAAATTTATTCTGATGATTGTCTTAGGTATTTTCTTTGCTTATCAAGTGGGATACGCCATCGGAAAATTTGTAGCTAATTATCAAAACTCAATTAGCCAATAATCTTTGTTTAATATTATAAATCAGAATGTTATGGAAAAGAAGAAAAAATGGTCTGTATTTAAAATTATTTTCGTTGTCTTAATTACCATTTTTGCTATTGTTAAAACTGGCGATGCTATTGAGAGATTTATTGAAGGCTGGAATTCAACAGAATGTAATTGCGAGAAGAAGTAAACTAAGACTCAGTAAAAGTAAAAAGATGTTATCCAAAAACACGGATAACATCTTTTCCATTTAAACTATATATATTATGAAAAATTTACTTATTCATAAATTGCCTGAATTCCCGGTAGAACTCTACCTTCAAGGCTCTCAAGCATCGCTCCACCACCTGTAGAAACATAACTTACTTTGTTTTCAAAGCCAAATTGTTTCACAGCAGCCACAGAATCACCTCCACCTACAAGTGAAAACGCTCCGTTTTTGGTAGCTTCAGCAATGAAATTCCCCACTTCAATGGTTCCTTTGGCAAAAGTAGGCATTTCGAACACGCCCACAGGTCCGTTCCACAAAATGGTTTTTGATTTTAAAATAACTTCTTTAAAGTTTGCCAAACTTTTTGGTCCTGCATCAAGTCCTTGCCATCCGTCAGGAATGTTGGTAACATCAACTACTTGTGTTTTAGCATCGTTATTGAAATCGTCAGCAGCAACCACATCTACCGGCAAATGCACCTCAACACCTTTGCTTTTTGCTTTTGCCAAAATATCCAAAGCCAATTGTAATTTATCGTCCTCGCAGATAGAATCACCGATTTTTCCGCCTTGTGCTTTCACGAAAGTGTACGCCATTCCGCCACCGATAATCAAATGGTCTACTTTATCTAAAATATTTTCAATGATGGTGATTTTTGACGAAACTTTTGAACCTCCCAAAATAGCAGTTACGGGTTTTTCGCCAGATTTCATCACTTTGTCGATACTTTCAATCTCTTTGGCGAGCAAATATCCGAAACATTTGTTATTTGGGAAAAATTTTGCCACGATAGTTGTAGAAGCGTGTGCTCGGTGTGCCGTTCCGAAAGCGTCATTTACGTAAATATCTCCCAATTTTGCCAATTTCGCTGAAAAATCTTCATTTCCTTTTTCTTCCTCTGCATAAAAACGTAAATTTTCCAACAAAATTACGCTTCCGCTTGGAGCAGCTGCAACGGCTTTTTCTACGCTTTCGCCTACGCAATCATCAACAAAAATAACAGGTTTTCCTAATTCTTTTGAAACCTCATCAACGATGTGTTTAAGCGAATATTTCTGATTTTTTTCTCCTTTCGGGCGACCTAAATGACTCATCAACACCACGCTACCACCATCTTTTAATATTTTTTCGATAGTTGGTTTGGCAGCTTCGATACGTGTATTGTCGGTTACTTTAAAGTTTTCATCTAAAGGCACGTTGAAATCCACACGGATAAGTGCTTTTTTGTCTTTGAAATTAAAATTGTCAATGGTTTTCATCATAATATGTAATGAATTAAATTATTTTACTTCTTTTCGAGCCTCAAAGTTACGAATTATTTCTGTATTAGGAAATTTTTGAGGTTGAAAAATTTATTTAAAAAAAGCTATCTGATTTCTCAGACAGCCTTTTATTTCAACTTTTCATTGTTATGATGACGGTCGTGGTCACGTTGAGTTTTTTTGTCCATTTTTCGGTCAAAAGCAGCTTGCAAATCAATTCCCGTTTGGTTGGCAAGACAAAGTACCACAAACACTACATCGGCAAGCTCCTCGCCCAAATCCTTATTTTTGTCACTTTCCTTTTCGGATTGTTCACCGTATCTGCGAGCGATAATACGAGCCACCTCCCCTACTTCTTCAGTAAGTTGAGCCATATTAGTCAGTTCGTTAAAATAGCGAACTCCGTGTTCCTTAATCCAGTTATCTACCTGTAATTGAGCGTTTTTTATATCCATTTTAAAAAGAAAATTATAGAATTTATAAAAATTGAAATTAATTTCTTTGGAAAATTAATCAGCAATTTCCGATTCTTTGTTTATCAAATAGTTTATTACTGTGGCAGCAGCGTGCAGCCCGAAAGCAGCAGGCATATAACTAATCGTTCCGTAGAAAGATTTCTTGTAGTTTGTGCCGTCGGTTTGCTGCATTGTGTCTTTCGGAGCAATTTCTGTTGAAAAAACAGCTTTGAATCCTGATGTAATTCCTTCTTTTTTAAGGCGTTTCCGAATATTTTTTGCCAGTGGACAATCACGCGTGTTTTTAATATCCGATACTTTTACCTTGGAAGGGTCTAACACGCCACCGGCTCCCATACAACTAACGAGTTTTACTTTTTTCCGACGAGAAGCAATGATTAAATTCAGCTTTGGCGTAATACTGTCAATGCAATCAAGCACGTAATCAAACTCGGGAGATACTAACTCAAAAGCTCTTTCGGGAGAGAGAAATTCTGTTAGAACGGTGAGTTCCAAATCCGGATTGATATCTTTCAAACGAGAGGCTAAAACCTCAGCTTTGGGTTTGCCCACAGTACTCTGCAAAGCAGGAAGTTGCCTGTTAATATTCGTAATATCAAATACATCGCCATCAACAATGGTCATCTTCCCTACTCCACTTCGGGCGATGAATTCCGCAGCAAACGAGCCTACACCGCCAAGCCCCACAACCAACACATTTGCCGATTTAAGTTTTTCAATCCCTTCCGATTTTACAAGAAGTTCAGTACGCTCCAACCAATTTTTTGCCATTCTTAACATTCTTTGTTAAACTGCTCTTGAAGTTCTCTGTTAAGCTCCAAATCGTTTATTACCCTTTCTTTTGTTGGCTTCAAAGTAATAAAATACAAAAGTAAACACCCTGAAATGAGCAGAAAGTATATGTTTTCAGTAAGCAAAGCAAAAACAATACAAGTAATTGAAGCTGCCTCAATTAAGCCGTATTTCACGATACAAACACCTTGAAAAGTAGCCAATTTTTCAGAGAGTGATTTTTTGTTTCTCACTTCTTCAAGACCTTTTTTGTAGAATACTTTATGACCTAAAAGTACTGCAAAAATAAGTGCCATAGCCACCCAAAAAAAGTGGTTCGAAGAAGGAAAATGATATTGCCAAATTTCCCTATTCAAAAAATAAACAACCACACCAAAAAGCAACTGACCTGTAAGTAATGCCAAATGAATTATAGTCAGAGATTTAAAAAAAAGTGATTTTGAATTCATTTTACATACAAGTTATTTTGTTTACACGATTGGAATGTCTTCCACCCTCAAAATCAGTATTTAAAAATGTTTTAACAATTTCAACAGCTTGCTCAATGGCAGTAAAACGTGCCGGAATACTTATCACATTCGCATCGTTGTGTTGGCGTGCCAATGCTGCGATTTCTTTTGTCCAACACAAAGCACATCGGATTTGCTGATGTTTATTGGCTGTTATGGCAATTCCGTTGCCACTTCCGCAGATTACAATTCCTAAATCTGCATTTTTTGAAGCAACGGCTTGGGCTACCTTATGCCCAAAATCGGGATAATCAACACTGTCAAACGTATCTGTTCCAAAGTTCAGAACTTCAATATTTTGACTTTCTAAGTAAGTAACAATGGCTTTTTTGTAAGCTGGACCTGCGTGGTCATTTCCTATAGCTATTTTCATATCTGATTGTGTTTTTTGAATGGCAAAAATATGAAAAATCAGAAAAATAAAATAGTAACAAAAAAATTATTTTTGCCCAAGATGCAACTCTTTTTGCATTTCTTGCGTCTATACTGAAAAAGAAAAAAACGAATGTGAATATAAAGAAAAATTTATACAACAACGAAAAAGAACTAATTCGGCAGGCTATGAACAATGACCGAATGGCACAAAAGCACATTTTTACAACATACTCGCCAAAAATGCTGGGTGTTTGTCGCCGATATATCAAAGATATTCATCTATCTGAAGATGTGATGATTACAGCATTTTTAAAAGTGTTTTCAAATTTGAAGAATTTTTCTTTTCAAGGAAGTTTTGAAGGTTGGATACGAAGAATCATTACCAACGAATGCATTTCTTTCCTTCGCTCAGAAAAACAACTTTTTTACACCGAAGAAACATATTACTCTGAAGAAATTCACATCTGACATTCCCTTTGCATCTTGAATATGATTTGGGAAAAAGATTTGAACGCAATGGGAGAACTTTTTACGAAGACTTAGGCAACTTTCGCATAGGTGTTGGAGGTTTTATAGGTACACATTTAAAAACAAAAAATTTCTTCCGAAGAAATGATGACCGAGTTTTACAAAAGTACGATTTCAATACCTCTGATTTTGTATACGGTTTAAGTGCTTATTTGGGTTACAAAGGTAATACACTATACTTCAAATATGATTTGAACCCATTATTTGAAAACAATACACCAAAGCAAAACATAGTTTCATTAGGCATACGATTTGACCTTTAATCGTCAAACAAAAAAGAGGAGAATATTGAAAATTCTCCTCTTATTTTTGTGTTTATATGAATTAATTTTCTTCAATGATTTCTTCACTCTTGAAAAATTTACCCCAATCCGACGCATGGTAAGTCTCTTTTGTACCTATTGGAACTTTTAATACTTTTGTCTTTGAGATATTACCAAAAGGATTCCCTTTCAATGTAGGAGGAATCTGTGCTTTAATTTTAACTTCACTTAATTTTGTAGAAGACGCAAAAGCAATATTTCCAATACTTTTCACTTTATCTCCTAATATAACCTTAGTTAATTTTTTCTGTAAAGCAAAATCAAAAGAACCTATCTCTTCAATCCCCTCCATTGTAACGCTTTCAATAATATCTCTATTGTGATTATAAAAAAGTTGATATTTAATCTTTTTCACATTTTTAGGAATTACCATCTCAGCAACAATAGCTGAAGGGTCAACTGCGGTTAAAACACCGTTTTCATCTATTGTAAACAAAGATTTTACAGTCACTGTTACTGCAATGTTTTTGGTTTCATTCTTTAAAATATCTTTCACGGTGATATTGGTAGAACCTTCGCCAACAGCCACAATAGTAAGTACTCCGTTGCTTTCTGTTGCCGTAGCCACCGAGCTGTTACCCGAATTTACTTCATATTGCCCATTTCCTGCAATCGTTACTGTCGTTCTTTCTCCCGCATAAAGTGATAAAGCAGTTTGAGGAAGACTAAAATCTGCTTTTTCAACTGTAACTCTGAAAGTCGTTACCTGATTGGTTTGTTTGTCTTTTACGGTAACGGTAGCTTCTCCCGGTTTTAAACCTGTTACCTTCAGATGATGACCTTGTGTGGCATCAAACCATTGTGACTTAACTTCAACCACATCGGCAGGCTGTGTGCTAATCTCAAACTGATAATCTCCGTTGGCGTTATCAGCTCCCAAAATATTTATAATTTCGTGGTCTTTGTTTTTTACCGATAATTCTTGCTTTTCCATTCGTAATTCTTCCATTACTTTTACGGAAATTTCCTGCACCTCAGCTGTTTGCTCATCAGTAAGTGTGATTGTGGCAGTGCCAGCGGCTTTTGCACTGATTTTTACCTCACCATTAAGAATTTCTGCGGAAGCCACATTTTCTTTATCCGAAGAAATCCCATAAGTTCCTGAACCCGAAGTAATAGCTACATTTTCAGTGACACCCACTTTCAATTCAACTGCATTTTTACCGATGGAAAGTTCAGAAACTGTTACTGCAATTTCTTCGGTTTTGTTTGTTTTAGTATCCGTTACCACAATGGTAGTATTTCCGTTAGACACTGCCGAAATTACAACAGAAGTTGTTCCACTAAGAGTTGCCGTAGCGATAGTTTTATCTTTCGAATCCACAGAATAAGCCCCCGAACCTGATTGGATAGTAACGGTTTTCTGAGTTCCTTTCTTTGCAATAACCGTTTTGCTATCCAAAGCAATTGATTCAAAAACAACTACTTTTACGGAAGCCTGTTTGCTTTGAGCATCTGTTATCATTAGGGTAACCTCTCCCGATTTTTTAGCCTCCACTACTACCTGTGTATTGTTTTTTATGGAAGCAGTGGCTTTGCTCTCATCGGAAGATGTTACTTTGTATCCTCCGTTTCCTTCGGTAATTTCAAGGATTTCGCTGTTGCCTACCGAAAGCGTCAGACTGCTTTTATCTACTTTAATCTCTTTATAAACAGGTTTTTCGATTTCTTTTTTGTCGTCTTTATCACAAGAGACGAAGGTCGTGGTTAGCCCCAAAAGAACCAATCCCAGCATAAAACTTATTTTTTTCATCGTTATAAAATATTAGTTAATTTTTTGAGGGTGCAAATATAGTTATTTAAACTGAATAAAAACAAGTTGATTAGTGCATTTCTAGGTCAAACGAACGAAATTATTTTTAGTTCTTGACTTATACAAAAACTTAGGATAGCTCATCACTTCAAGTGATTTGTGTAATGAACTTGCAAAAAAAAACTGCCGTAGTTTTAACTTACGGCAGTTTTTATAAAAAATTACTTCGCCTCCAAACGCACCTCAAAGTCACTTAGAATGTTCATATAGTTGATAAACGCCTCATACGGAGAATCATACGGGGAGAAATACTTGTGATAGTCCGAAGTGGAGAAAAGTTTTGTCCGCATATGATAAAAATGCTCGCTGGCTTGCAAACGGCTGTAATCGTCTGAAAGTTCGGTGTTTTTCTTCTTCTTAACCAACGACTGAATTTTAAACAACTGATTGAACGCCTCCTGTTGCAATTCGTTTCCGAGCCAAGAGGTGGTGTCGCGTTCTTCGTCCGTCCACGAAATTGGGTAAGGAACGTACAATACATCTTTCGGGCTGTGTTTTTTTACGACTTCTTTCGGAAGAAGAAACTGATAATCATCATCTTCCATCATATTTTTTACGAAATGTTCCAAAAAGTCGAAAATGCCACTTTCTTTGCGATTATAATGACCGATTACGTCGTAATTCATAAACAAATTGACCACTTCGGTTTCTGCCAAACTGTGTTTTACCCACGAGGCGTACTTCTCGGAAGTAAGCGGATATTCACCCCACTGCCTATCGGAAAACTTGATGGCAATATCATCACTTAACTTGCTGTTTTTGAGCAATAAGTTTAGGTTTTCGCTGGTTGGGTTTTGATACACGAAATTCGGACTTTTCCAACCCAACACGTGTTTTGCCCCATCGGTAAGCATTGTTTTAAAGCCGAGTTTTGCTACCCGCTCTCCGATTTTATCCGAATAAATCAAGGACGTATTGCGGAAAGTTACGGGCTTCTTACCGAAAAGACTTTTTACCGTGGCAACGTGGCGTTTCACTTGTTGTTCAAACTCGTCCGAATCCTCTGAAAGAGAAGCCAAAGAATGCGAATAGGTTTCCGCCAAGAATTCCACATTGCCCGTCTCGGCAAGCTCTTGGAACGAACGGATTACCTCAGGGGTGTGCATATTTAATTGGTCGATTGCCGAACCCGAAATCGAGAAAGCCACCTTGAACTTTCCGTTGTATTTCTTAATCAAATCCAACAACAGTGCGTTGGCAGGGAGATAACAATTTTCGGCAAGGTCTTCTAATTCAGAACGATTGGCGTAATTATCAAAATAGTTATGTTTCTTTCCTATATCAAAGAAATGATATTTTCTAAGTCGTTCGGGGTGGTGTATTTGAAAATAAATACAAACTGATTTCTTCATATCGTTATCTGTTTTTATGTTGATATTTCTTGATTCTTTTTTATTTTCTGCCATCTTATAGTTTTTATAATTTACTGATTGGTCATTCTTTACTTACTCACAAGCATCTCATAAATGGTTTTGAGCTTTAAGGAAGCATTTTCCCATTTGAGTTGATTTACCTCGTCGTAGCCTTCCCGCGACATAAATTCGGCGAGCGTAGGGTAGGAGAGAATGCCGTGAATAGCGTCAGCCAGTGCGTCAATGTCCCAATAATCAACTTTAATGGCGTGATTCAATACTTCGGCTACGCCCGACTGTTTTGAAATGATGGTAGGCACGCCCGAACGCATCGCTTCCAAAGGCGAAATCCCGAAAGGCTCCGAAACCGAAGGCATTACATACACATCACTATAACGGAACATCCGTTGCACTTCGCCTCCTTTGAGAAAGCCCGTGAAATGGAATTTTGTTCCGATGCCCAGCTGTGCCACTCGTCGGACAAGCGGATTCATCTTTTCGCCGCTTCCTGCCATTACAAAACGCACATTGGGCGTTCGTTTTAACACCTTTGCGGCGGCTTCAACGAAGTATTCCGGACCTTTTTGCAGCGTGATTCTTCCTAAGAAAGTCACGATTTTCTCTTTAACGCCTCGTTCTTCCTTCTCGGTGGTCTCTGCCGAAAAGTCAACTGCATTGTGCACCGTGATAACCTTCTCCGGATTGATTCCGTACTTCTCAACCACGATGTTGCGCGTCCAGTTACTCACCGTAACCACAATGTCGGCGGCTTCCATTCCTCGTTTTTCGATGTCGTAAACTAATGTATTTCGATTGTGTTCCCCGCCTCTGTCATATTCCGTAGCGTGCACGTGAACGACAAGCGGTTTTCCCGATAGTTTCTTAGCAACAATCCCTGCGCTGTACGTGAGCCAATCGTGGGCGTGAATAACATCAAACTGATGATTCTTTGCCACGGTTCCGGCAACCAAAGCATACCGATAGACTTCCTCCATCAGGTTTGCGCCGTACTTTCCCGAGAATTGGAATTTATTTCTGAAAGAAATTTTCTCCTTACTTTCGCCCGTTTTCAGATAAGCTTCGCGTTCGCGGGCAAAGGTTTCGGGGTCTAAATACGGAACCAGATTCGAGCCGATTTCCATAAAGTTGATGTTCTTCCAGAATTCTTCAATGTTTTCCATATTTTGAAGCATTTCCACATCACTTGCGTTTATGATGTCGGCAACGGAACTATCTTCATCGCCTCCTGCTTTTGGCATCACGAACAAAACATTTACATCGTGCTTTGCCAAGCCTTTGGCGATTCCGTAGCAGGCTGTGCCAAGTCCTCCACTGATGTGGGGCGGAAACTCCCAACCGAACATTAGTACTTTTACACTCATATCATTCTTACTTATTTGGTGTTTCTATTTAAAATTCTATTGATTTTGCTAATTTTTTCTATTTTCAAGCTGAATTAAGCTGTTTTTCTTGTTTATGATGAAAGATTTTTATTGTACTTCATCAGGTTTTTCATCTTCTTCATTTATTTCAAAATTTTCAATTTCTTTACGTATTTCATCTAAAAGTTGTTTTTCTGTTGGCAAATACAATTGGTATTTACTTGTTATAATATGCTTTTGATTCTCAGGAAGAGTATATTTTACCACAGCGTCATTTTTGTCGGCACAAAGTAAAATGCCAATAGTTGGGTTTTCGTGGCTGAGTTTCTGTGTGCGGTCATAATAATTGACGTACATCTGTAACTGCCCTATATCCTGATGGGTAAGTTTATCGGTTTTGATTTCGATAATCACAAAACTTTGTAACAAACGATTGTAAAACACTAAATCTACGAAAAACTCATCTCCCTCAATATGAATGCGTTTTTGCCGAGCTACAAACGAAAACCCATTGCCCAATTCCAACAAAAACTCCTGTAAATGAGAAAGCATTTTAGTTTCTAAATCCTTTTCATAATAGGTACTTTGTTGTTTCAAACCCAAAAATTCCAAAACCATAGGGTCTTTGATTATTTCCTTTGGGTCAGAAGGTTGCCTTTCATTTCGAGCAACGGCAAGCACGCTTTCTTTATCGTTCGAAAGCAAAAGTCTTTCGTACAAAGAAGCGTTTATTTGTCGTTCCAACTGCCGAGAAGTCCAATTATTTTTTGTTGTTTCGGCGATGTAAAACTCTCGTTTATGTTGGTCATCTATTCGCATAAGTATCTTATACTGAGTCCAATTCAATTGTGAATGCAGTGCGTTCACAATTGGGAAAGTTTTGTAAAATTGCCTATATAAGTTCAGTTGTCGAAATGAACAAAGACTCCCGAAGTCGGGTTCTAACTTGGCAGAAAGCTCCTTAATGAGGTAACTTCCGTAATCTGCTCGTTTTTTACCTTGCTGTTCTTCCTCAAAAATACGTTTACCAATATGCCAATACATCAGCGTACGTGCGTTATTGACTGAGCGTACCGCCTTTTCACGAGCCTGTAAAATAATATCTTTTATATCGGTAAATAGCTTCATTGTTTAATTTTACTGTTTTTTTACTTGTGAATATATGAAAATAAAAACTTTTAATTACAAAAAAGAACTACAATTGCGATTTTTCCAATTTATTGTCAATCCTTTATTTTTTCACTACTTATTCTGTTAATTATCTCCACAATTCGGTTTGCTTTTTCATCTTCATTTTTAGACTGATAAATCCAATCAATTAGTTTTTTTCTTTTTGTTTCAGAATAGCTCAAAAATGTTTCCCAAAGATGTTTTTCATCTTGTAAACACATTTTGAGTTCGTTAACAATTTCTGACGGAACGTTATCTTCATACAACACAATATGCACATCATCACCTGCTTGTTTCTTTATCTTCTTTCTGATTTGAGCATTCAGTGGCAAAAACAAATTTCCGTTTCCCATCGATTGTAAATTGTACTTTTCGATAGAATGTCCATCAATAGTGCCGAAAACTCGTACCCAACCAAAAGGGGCGTTTTTGTTGGGTTTGATTTCAGGAAGCCGAACGAACGTCCAACCGCCTTTGCCCTCAAATTTTTCAATACGATAGATTTTATCAGTTAATAACTTCATTGTTTTTTATTGTAAGTAGGAGCAAAATATATTTTGCCCTTACAATGTGGCGGATATTTCTATGTATTAGTAATCAATAGGTCATCTATATAACTTCAACTTTTCTTAAACTTTAACAAAGTTACAGAACTTCATAATTACCATCGTACTTGATAAGGATATTTTTCATAAACTACGTTGTCTTCATTTATGGTATACCCTTGTTTTGCGTAATCTTTGGCTTTTTCATAAGGTTCAACAGCTTTTTCGGATTGTCCCAAACGTAAAAAACAAACCGCTTTATAATACCAAACATCTGAAAATTGAGGGTATTGTTCAAGAGCTTTGTCAAAAAAGATGATTGCCTCATCAAATTTTTCCAATTCAAACTTACAAATCCCAAAATAAAATAAATCCAAGTAATGAGCCGTTTTGAATTTTTGTTCCTGCTCTGAAATATCCTGTTCAAATAATCTTTCTGCTTTTTCGAATTCGTTAAGTTGCAAGTAGGATAAAGCTATGTAAAACCGATATGTATGATCCATTTCATACTGATTACCAAGTAAAAGAATTGATTTCTCAAAATCATCAATTGCTTCCTTATACGACTTCGAAAAAATACATTTGATAAAACCCCGATAAGGCAACCAACGCTTCGGATTATAAATAACTGCCTTGTCCAAATAAGACATTCCGACTTCGTACTTTTGTGCCTTGAAATAGGGCATTGCCTTCTGTTGCCACAAATAAGCAATAGTACTATCTCTTTGAAGTCCTAAATCCAAACAGTCTTGCCATTGCTTCATCTGATAATTGTAGTTGTATTTCATCGCACAATCGTTCAAATAGGTTTTAATAATCTCTTCTTGATGTTGTTGCGAAAAACAATGGTATGACAACAATACAAAGAACATCAGATATTTATTCATAAATTTATTTTTAACATCAATAAACAGACATTATTTATTGTGAATGTTAGTACGTATCGCATACGCACCTGTAACCGAACGGATATTTATACGCTTACTCCCTGCAATCTTACCACCTATCGTTTATCCTCAAAACCAAACTCTCGCCAACGTTCTTGCGGTTCGCCCATTTTGATGTATTTTTTCAAAAAGGCATATACCTCTTCCGTTTCGGCAATATGTTTTTCTAACTCGGCGGTTTTTTCTTTGAGTTGAGCTTTAAGTTTTTCCTGTTCTACATTGACCTCCGCTGCTTTTTGGTAGGCAGTGTTTAGTTTGTCACGCATTTGAGCGGTAACACCCACAGGCAAATTTTCACCTCGTTCGGTGAGGGCTTTTACTAACAGTTGTGCCGATGTGATGATTTCGGCAAATGACCTTTTTCTCATCTTAATTTGTTTTTATATTATAAAAATAGTTATTCTTGTTGATTTTTTAATAAAACAGATGTAGAATTAAAATCTTCATCAGTAGAATTTTTATATTCTAATGAAGAATTAAATAATTTATCAGAATAATCATAATATTCATTAGTAGAAATATTTTCTTCATCAGAAGATTTTGTTTCTTCACGTGTAGAAGTATTTTCTTCTTATAAAGATAAAGATTCTACGTATTATCTGTTTTATTCTTTATTTATTTTTTTGTTTATAATTCCTTTTTTTAAATCAAAAATAGTTAGTGTTTTTTTCTTTTTTGAAAACCCGAACAATTTACGAAAGAACAGAGAAACGGAATCAGCCTCCACATTAAAATACTCATAAACAGGAAACTCACTTACATCAACCTGAAACATTTCAGCATAACGAGTAATAAAATCAACTGCCTCATCACCGTAAATTCCTAAATCTTCCTCCAATCGAAAATTATCATCGGCTTCCGTTACTTGTCGGTTAGTAATCTCAAAAATGAGAGCATACAATTTATTATAATCAGTATTTACCACAAAACTTATTTCATTTTTTGTTTTTTTTTATACAAATATTCTGACGAAACACATTCCATCTTTACTATCTGTAAAAATAAACATACTTATCAACATCTCTAAAAAACTTCTTTATAGTCATTTTTTTGTCTATCAACCAATTTCCGTCAATGTCCTTTATATGTATATGTGTTTCGTGATTTCCTGCCCATACTGCCCAATGTTTTGTAAGAGGATGAATTTCTAAAAGTTTATTAATAAGTACTTCCATTGATATATTCTCAGGAAATTCAGAAAATATATTATGTTTATACATATCATCTGCCATACATACACTCATCCTGTCAGATTCTATTTCAATCATTTTTTTACTTATAAAAAGATTTCTCATATATTTATGTTTGCTAATTTTTAAAAATCTTTTTCTCTAAAACGCAGATTACTTTTACTACAACTCATAACTCATTGTCAGCTGTTTGGCTCGAAGGATTTCGGCTACATTTCGGGCTTTGGAAATGCAACCTCGCGAACGAAATGGCGGATTTCCATCGTAAATAGCCGAAATGGTACTTACACCGTGTCCGCTTAATTCTTCCTCAAAATCAGCTAAAATTGCTTCTGCATCAGGGATATAGGTTTTTCCATAAATTTTTAAATGAGCTTCTATATAAAATCCTATAAACCAAGGATGTACCGACCCGTTAAATGTAGCTCGGTCACGGTCGTACACGTTGCCAATACTTACGCTTTCGTAACTTTTATTTTTAGGTGATAACGAACGCAATCCTCGTGGTGTGAGCAATTCTTGTCTGACAATGTCCAAAACGCGTTTCTTACTTCGCTCATCCAAAGGAGAATACGCCAACGCACAAGTTATCAACTGATTGGGGCGAACATCACGATTTTGATGAGCATAATTCACATAATCTGCCAAGTATTTTTTGTCAGCAATCCAAAAGGTTTGATTGAAATTTTCAGCAATCATCGTAGGTAAATCGCTCCATTCTTTCAGAAAATCTTTATCCTTTGAGGCTTCTGCCAAAGCCAATGCGTAACATACGGCGTTGTACCACAAAGCATTAACCTCCACCACGTAACCATTTCGCGGAACAATCGCACCGCCGTCAAACTGAGCATCAACCCACGTAAGCGGACGGCTAATATCTTCCGACCAAATGAGTCCGTTGCTGTCCATTCGTATGGTTTTGTGTTGCCCATTTCGATAGGTTTCCAAAATGGTTTGCATCATTTCGCCAAATTCTTTCCAAAGCTGTTTTGCCGTTTTTTTGGTGTATTTTTCGTACTGCTGAATCGTCCAGAAAAACCACAAAGACGTATCGGCATCATACTGAGGATGAGCTACGTGCGTGCTTATCGTCTTTTCAAAAAGCCCGTTAGAGAAATATTTTTTGGTTGATGTAAGTACGTCTTCAAACGTTTTTTGAGTATTTTCCGCCAAGGCAATTCCCGGCAAGGCGATGAACGTGTCACGCGTGTTGCTGTTATACCAATGATAGCCTTCTTTTACGCGAATTTCACCCGCTTTTTGAATCAAAAACTGCGAGGCAGAGTAGTGGAGGCATTCCTCAAAGGAATTTCGTTCACGTCGCTGATTGATAAGTCGGGTGAATTTTTGTTTGAGTTGCTTGCTGTTATTTTCCTCCGTACTTGCCGAAAATACAACACTTTCGCCTTTTTTGATGCTCAACTCGAAATAGCCGAGCGTAAGCAAATCTTCCGTATAATCGTATCCGCGTTCTTTTTCTTTCTTATAGAAAATATTGTAATTCCAATTCGGATTATATTCAAAATCAGATTCTTGGCTTAATTGTAAATGCAAATATGGGAAATCGGGATAAAGTTTGGCTTTGATTCCTCCATCAATTTTTTCAATGTTTTTATTTGCCAAATCGTTGGCTTTACTAAGCGAATGAATGTCCCGAAATGCTAATAACGGATTCAACCTCAACTTAGTAGGGGAGTGGGCTTCGAGCAAAGTGTAACGAACCAAAACCTGAGGTTCATTATGTACCATCAAGATTTCCTTTTTGAGCGTTACGCCTCCCACCTGATAAATGACCGTAAAGGCTTTTTCGTAGGAAACGTCCACGATATATTTGTGTCCGCGAGGTTCGTAAGTTTCGGGATATTGATGCACCGCAAAATTGAATTCGCGTCCGTGCTGAATGATGGTTTCATCGAGCGAAGAGAGCAAAACGTGATTCAATCCTCTGCAATTTTCAAGCGGAACGACTAAAAGTCCGTGATATTTTCGGGTGTTGCAAAACACAAGGGTAGAGGAGCTGTATCCGCCCCCGCGATTGGTGCCAAGAAGCTCTCTGTCAAGAGAATACTCCAAGTTGATTAATTCTTTCTTTTTGAATGTTAAATAACTCATATTATTTTAGTTTTTTAAAGAACAAATTACAATGAACAGTGAACAATTTTTGTCGATGAACAATTTTTATAATGAACATTTTATTTGAATAACTATTCATTGTTAATTGTTATTTGCTACTCATTGTTAATTGTTATTTATTGTTCGCTTAATAGTTTTTATACTTGATATTAGTAATTTTAAAATCTCTTTTAAATCCGTTGAAACAGAATCAAATTCTGTAACGTTTATATAATCAGATTTATACAAAAGTTCTATCCAATACTCTGTTTCATTCGCTTCTTTCAATGCAATATGCAGTTTGTGAATGAAATCCCTTTTACTTTCAGCATATTCAGCCTCTCTTACCAATGCTCCACTTCGTAATAATTGTTTGGTTATGATGAATTCTTTTCGATTATCTACCAATAATTTCGTAAGTTTGACAATCCGTAAAGAGAAATCAAAAGTTTTTATTTTTAATGTATTTTCTTTCTTCATACCTTACAATGAACAGTTTACAATGAATAATGAACAATTTTTATAATGAACATTGTTAATTGTCATCCATTGTTCATTGTTAATTATTATTTATTCACTTTCAAAACAATAGCCAACCTTGACGGAATGTACAAACTAATCAGATTCTTTTTGTATTTGTACTGCGTAAAATGCTCGACATTTTCATCGATACGATTTTGCCCTCCAAAGTTCGGATTGTCCGAATTTAAAACATAGGTGTATTTTCCTGCTTCTACCTCAAACTCATAATTATTAAACGACTCGGACGGATTGAAATTGAACACAAACAAAAATCCGCTTCGTTCAAAAGCTAAAATCTGACGTTCATTGTCGCGAACCAAAATAGTTGGCATTTCTTTGAGCAATTGATTTTCTCTCACGAAATGAATCATCGCCTTATCAAAGTTATTCAAATACTTGAATTTCAGATTTTCATCATCAAGCAAACTCCACAAACGACGAGCGTGGTCGTAACTCCAATCATTTCCTTCACGCGGAAAATCAATCCATTCGGGATGTCCCCATTCGTTACCCATAAACGCCAAATATCCGTTTCCAGCTGTGGTAATGGTTACCAAACGAATCATCTTATGAAGTGCAATGGCTCTGTCAATTACCAAATTTTGGTCAAAAACGCTCATTCCCGTGTAGATTTCCTTGTCTGCCAAACGGAAAAAAATCGTTTTGTCACCCACCAAAGCTTGGTCGTGGCTTTCGGCATAACTTACAGTTTTTTCTTCGGCTCGTTTGTTGGTTAATTCGTAATAGATATCACCCACGTGCCAATCTTCGTCCTTGTAATCTTCCAAAAGTTTTATCCAATAATCAGGCACGCCCATATGCATTTTGTAATCAAATCCCATTCCGCCACCTTCGATAGGAAATGCCAAACCCGGGATTCCACTCATTTCTTCGGCAACTGTGATGGCTTTCGGATATATTTCGTGAATAACCTGATTTGCTAACGTCAGATATGTTATCGCATCAACATCTTGATTTCCATCGTAATATAAAGAATATTCCGTGAAGGCTTTTCCCAATCCGTGGTCGAAATAAATCATACTGGTTACGCCATCAAATCGGAAGCCGTCAAACTGAAATTCTTCCAACCAATATTTACAATTAGAAAGCAGAAAATTAAGCACTTGTGGTTTTCCGTAATCGAACAAACGCGAATCCCACTGTGGATGTTTTCCCCGCTCTCCCGAATGGAAATACAGATAATCCGTGCCGTCAAAAAAGCCCAATCCTTCCGACTCGTTGCTCACCGAATGTGAATGCACAATATCCAAAATGACTTTTATTCCCAATCCGTGAGCCGTGTCTATCAACTCTTTAAGTTCTTCGGGCGTTCCGAAACGGGAACTCACCGCGAAAAAATTCGCCACCTGATAACCGAACGAACCGTAATACGGATGTTCCTGAATTGCCATCAGTTGAATGGTATTGTAGCCCAACTCTGCGATGCGAGGCAGTACAAACAATCGGAATTCGGTAAAAGTTGCCACTTTCCGAAGCTCGGAAGCCATCCCGATGTGTGCCTCGTAAATCAAAGGCGGTTCATTGTTGTCGGGACGCGAATTCTTCCACTCGTAAACCATTTCGGGCTGCCAAACTTGAGCGGTGAAAACTTTAGTGTATTCGTCCTGAACCACTCTTCGAGCGTGCGAAGGAAGCCTTTCCGCTCCGCCACCTTGCCATTCTACGTACAATTTGTACAAATCGCCGTGCGAAAGTTCCGATTTCGGCAAACGAATTTCCCAATTTTCATTGTCTATCTTCTGAAAAGCATATTTTTCGTTGGTCTGCCAATCGTTATTATTGCAAAGCAGATATATTTTCGTTGCATTTGGAGCCCATTCGCGTAAAATCCACTGATTTTCTGATAGATGCAATCCGTAAAACAAATGAGAATTCAAATTATCGGACAAACGAACGCAATCTCCTCGCATTACTTTTTGAGTTTGCAGAAAATGTGCGTGACGAGCCTGAATTTCATCAGCAAATTTTTGTAATAGCGTATCTGTTTTTAAAATAGAAAACATAGAAGTCGTGATTTTAACATAATAAAAAATAACAACAGATTGATTATTATGCTTTTAAAGTCTCAGTTTTTTGAAAATTTTAACTTAAAATTTTCATATTTTTTCGAGGTTAAAGTTAAGATATTTTTTTGAAAAAAACTAATGATTACATTCAAAAAAATATTTTTTTAATTAAAGAAGAAAGAATTTTTCATTAGAAATAAAAAAATTGCCAAAAAACAACATTCTTTCTAAAACAATAATTTACTATTTATGAGATATTTAATGTCCGAAAATATATTTATGAAATTCATCAATCATATTCCTAATTTTTAAAAAAGCTGACTAACCAAAAATGAAAAAAAATATTTCTGCTGATTGAAACGAGAAAGCGTTTTTAAATTTCTTCATTTTGTAAAGGTGATTTGATAGCTATCAACACCTTTGTAAATAACTTTTATTAACTTATTGAAAATAAATTAAGTTGAAAAATATTAAATTGTAGATAACTTTTAAAGTAAAAATCGGATAAAAAACTTGCTTTTTTCAGCAGGTTGTACATACAAACACAAAAAAGAAAAAAGCAAATTTATTTTTTGTGAAAATATGCATACTTATTCAACAGTTATCAACAATTTTAAAGCGTAAAACTTATCAAAAAGAAGCTGTTTATTTATAAAATAAGATATTAACAATAAAAATAAAATCACTGATTTTCAAATTTTTATATAATTAAGAATTGTTAATAACTAATGGTAATTTGTCAATTCTTAAAAAAGCAAATTTTTAAAATTCTATTTTTTAATAATTTCAACAGAGTAATAATAATAACCCTCTTCTTTTGTTTCAAAAAAAATTTTATTCTTTAAATTTAATTGTTCATAATTTAAAAAATTCGTTTTTTTTAATTTTTGGAATAAAATCAAAAAAATATTGGTTTTTCAATTTTTTTTCTTATTTTTCGGACTTTATATAAATAAAGATTATGTCAAAACGAAAAAAAAAATTGGTAAAAATTAAAAAACACGAACTTACAAAAGGTATTTTTTCCGTGTTGGAAGCCAACCAAAAAGAATCGTTCAATTACAAACAGATTGCGGCAAAGTTAAACATTTCTGACGCTTCAGGGCGAGATATGCTCATAAAAAAATTGGTTCAGCTTAAAGAAAAAAAGAGAATCTTGGAGCCAGAACGTGGCAAATACAAAGCCATTCCGTTCCAGAATTACTATAAAGGAGTGGTAGATGTTACCTCACGAGGAAATGCCTATGTAGCTGTTGATGAGTTAGATGAAGATATTTTTGTACCGTCAAATTTACTGAATAAAGCCTTGCACGGCGATTTGGTGGAAGTGTACGTTTTTCCACGTTTCAGAAATGGAAAAAAATTGGAAGGTGAGGTTACTAAAGTGTTGGAACGCAATAAAGTACGTTTTGTGGGTGTGGTGCAAATGCAGAAGAATTTCGCTTTTGTGTTGCCGACCGACCACCGAATGTACACCGATATTTTCGTGTCGAAAAACGATATCAACGGAGCAGAAAATGGCGATAAAGTCATCGTGCGTATTGAAAAATGGGAAGGGAAATCCAATTCACCTTTCGGGGTGATTGAGCAAATCCTTGGAAAACCCGGGGAGCAAACCACCGAGATGCATTCCATTTTGGCGGAATATGGCTTGCCGTACGCCTTTCCGGAAGAAGTTGAAGCCTTTGCTAAGCAGTTGGATACTTCCATCACTGCGGAAGAAATCGCCAAACGCAGAGATATGCGCGATGTGCTGACTTTCACCATCGACCCGAAAGATGCCAAGGATTTTGACGATGCCCTTTCGTTTGAAATTCTCGAAAACGGAAATTACGAAATCGGGGTGCATATCGCCGACGTGTCGCACTATGTTCAGGAGGGAACGATTTTGGACGAAGAAGCCTATAACCGAGCTACTTCCGTGTATTTGGTGGATAGGGTAGTGCCGATGCTCCCCGAAGTACTGTCGAATTTTGCGTGTTCGTTGCGTCCGAATGAGGAAAAGTACACCTTTTCAGCCGTTTTTGAAATGAACAAAAAAGCTGAAATTTTAAATACTTGGCTCGGAAGAACGGTTATCAAATCAGACCATCGATTAACGTACGAAGAAGCACAGGAAATTATTGAGACAGAAGGCAATAGGGAAGAGGCAATAGGCAATAGTGGTACAGAATCTAATGCCTATTCCCTATTGCCTATTCCCTTAGAAAATACCATTTTAATCTTCAATGATTTGGCTAAAAAACTGCGTACCAAACGAATGCGATTAGGAGCTATCTCTTTTGATAAAATCGAAGTGAAATTCCATTTGGATGAAAACGACAATCCAACGCACGTTTATTTCAAAGAAAGCAAAGATGCTAATAAACTTATTGAGGAATTTATGTTGTTGGCAAACCGAAAAGTAGCCGAATTTGTTGCCAAACAGAAGAAAACTTTTGTCTATCGTGTTCACGATGAGCCCGATGACGAAAAATTGATGCAGCTTAACGGGGTGATTTCTCGTTTCGGTTATGGCATCAATATGAAGGACAAGAAAAGTATTACGCACTCGCTGAATTCCCTTTTGGAGGAAGTAAAAGGCAAAAAGGAACAGAATTTGGTGGATACGCTTGCTATTCGTTCTATGGCAAAAGCCTCATATTCAACGGATAATATTGGTCATTATGGTTTGGCGTTTGATTTCTATACGCATTTTACTTCGCCTATTCGTCGTTATCCTGATGTGATGGTACACCGATTGTTGCAGAAATATTTAGATAATCAACCTTCTGAAAAACAGGAACTTTACGAAACTAAATGTAAACATTCTTCACAGATGGAGAATTTGGCTTCGTCTGCCGAGCGTGATTCGATTAAGTATATGCAGGTGAAATATATGGAAAATCATAAGAATCAGCATTTTGCGGGTGTTATTTCGGGCGTTACCGAATGGGGAATTTATGTGGAAATTGTGGAAAACAAATGCGAAGGTTTGGTCAGAACCCGTGATATTAAGGACGATTATTATATTTTCGATGAGAAACAATACGCTTTAGTAGGGGAGGTGACTAAAAATATGTATCAGCTTGGAGATGAAGTAGTTGTACGCGTTAAAAATACTGATTTACTCAAAAAACAATTGGATTTTGAGTTGGTGCAGTAAGTTTTTTGACTAAGGAATTAATTAATAATAAAAATTGCGAGATTTTACGATAATCTCTCAATTTTTATTATTTTTGTGCTTTATTAAAGGCAGATTATGTTAGAGAAACCACCTTTTTTTGATGTAGAAAACACAGATATAGAAACAATCTATTTAATGTTAAAGTCTGAAAATGAAGATATTTTACAAAAAATACAAGACGATTATCTGTATTGGGACAAAGTAAAATATAAAAAGACAAATTTACCGGCTGAAAAACTTTGGGAGCTTGTCAAGAGACATCGTTTTATCAAGTCGAAATTTGTAAAATTTGGAAATTATCAATTTTCGTATGTTATTACTGATTATATCCAAAAAAAATTACATTTTTTCGATATGTATTTTGGTGGAATATTGGGTAGTAACATAGGCATAGCCTATACTGATAAAAATAAATTTATTATTTCTTCGCTTATTGAAGAATCTATTTCAAGTAGCCAAATGGAGGGAGCTAATACCACCCGACAAAAAGCAAAGGAAATGATTCAGCAACAGAAAAAACCAAAAAATAAATCTGAACAGATGATTTTTAATAACTTTTTGGCTATGAAGTATATCGTTTCCAATAAGGAACAAGAAATTTCATTAGAAAATTTTTTGTACCTGCATAAGTTGTTAACAAACGATACATTAGATAATGAATTGTATGAAGGAAAATTAAGAGATACTAATGATATTTATGTGGTCAATTATTCTAACTCAGAAGTAGTTCATACACCTCCTTTTTTTACAGAAATTCCTAATTTACTTGATGATTTGTTTACTTTTTTTAATAAAGACGATAAAAATTTCATTCATCCTATTTTGAAGGCTTGTATTTTGCATTTTATGTTAGGGTGGATTCATCCTTTTGTGGATGGAAACGGACGAACCGCAAGAGCTATTTTCTATTGGTATATGCTAAAAAAAGGATATTGGCTTACAGAATATCTCACCATCTCAAAGGTAATAAAAAATACGAAAAATCAATATGAAAAGGCATACTTATATACCGAAATAGATAATAATGATTTAAGTTATTTTATAACTTATCATATAAAGGCAATGGAAAAGTCTTTTGAGGAATTGAAGCAATATATTGCTAAAAAACAGAGACAAGTGATGCAATCTGCTCAATTTTTGAAAATAGGTGGTGTTAATGAGCGAATGGCAGAAATTTTAAAAATATTCAATGATGATTCAGACAGAATAATGACTATCAAAGAAGTAGAATCAAGATTTCAGGTTTCTAATTACACTGCACGAACTGATTTAAAACTTTTGTCTGAAATGGGATTTTTAACAGTTATTCAAGTTAATAAAAAGAAACAAAATTTTATTAAATCAGATAATTTTGATTTGATTCTCAAAGAATTATTATCTAAAAAATAAATAATAAAAATTGCGAGATTTTGCGATAATCTCGCAATTTTTAGTGTTTTCGTTTTTTATATTTACCAAATATTTTATTTATGAATGATTTAGTGACTATTAACCAAATTCCTGATTATGAGCAAATACCATTAACCAATCTACATTCCGACTATAAAAAAATAGCTCAAATGAATGCTCTTATTGCTTCAGGAATTGGATTGGTACTTCTGTTAGCAATTTTTGTTATTTTTGATGCGGTTGAAAAGTATTACGCTATTATTGGTATTCTTCTCATTTTTGTATTTTTAATTTTTTATATTTCAATAAGTTATAAATATAAAAAATATGCTTTTCGTCAGCACGATGCTATTTATAAATCTGGTATTGTTTTTCAGGTAACACACATAATTCCTTATGTTCGTTTGCAACACATTACTATCAAGCAGGGTTGGTATGCTAAACGCTTGGGAATGGCTACTTTATGTCTGTATACGGCTTCTTCCAATGGTGATATTTCTATCCCTGGATTGTCTTTACAGGAAGCTGAACGCTGGAAGGGTTTTTTGTTAAATCGTATTGAAACTACTGAAAATGAGTATGATGAATTATGATTTTTCAATTCCGAATAAACTTTCACAAAAGGCTTTTTGGTTGGCTTTGGTGAAAGCTTTTTGGAGTAATTTCAAAATCTTTTGGGGAGTTTTCGCCATATTTCTTTTTAAAAAGGGGAATAATTCTGATGATAAATTTCAATTTTTCTTAATTTTTTCAGCTATATTTTTAGTAATCAGTATTTTAATATTCATTTTTCAATATATAAAATACAAGTATTTTTCTTATCAAATTATTGATAATGAACTGATTATTCGTGAAGGTTGGTTAAGTAAATCGGAAACGGTGGTAAAGTTTGACAAAATTCACGAAGTACATCTAAATCAGAAGTTTATACATAAAATAGTAGGATTATACAAATTAGATATAGACACGGCAGGAAGCGATAAAGTGGAAATTTCTATCGATGGAATAGATTATCATAAAGCATTGGTTATCAAAGATATTTTAACAGAAAAAGAAACCATTTCTGAAATTCGGGAAGAAATTTCTTTGACAGAAAACACAAAGCCCAAAGAAGAATTTACTCCTCTGAAAATAAGTATTTTAACTTTGTTTAAAATCGGGATTACGCAAAATTATTTTTATACACTTTCGTTGATGTTTGCTTTTTCGTATCAGATAATTGATTTCATAACCGATACATTTTACGAAAAACGTTCCGATTTTGTTAATCAAATATCTGAGTTTTCAAATACAATTTCAACCATATTTTTTTGGATTTTTTTCTTATTTATTTTGATACTTTTCGTCATCATTTTTAATTTAATTCGTACATTATTAACGTATTATAATTATGAAATACAAATTAAAAATAACCGACTATTAGCTTCCTACGGACTTATAAATTCGCACATTGTGGCAGTTCCGCCGAAAAAAGTGCAAATGATTCATTTTCAGCAGAATTATTTTCAAAAGTTGATGAATTTGTTTGAAATGCGAATTTCACAAATTGATTCTTCTGAAAATAAAGAAAAAAAGACGCAAGGTTTACTAATTCCTGGAATTAATTATTTGGAAATGAGTAAATTATTTCAATTTGTGTATAATAAAGATTTTGAAGAATTGAAAGAATTTCATCGTCCGAGTTTTCGGAAAGTTGTTATCCGAGCGATGTATTTGTTTTTTGCTTTTTTGATGATTATTTTTACAATGTATTTTATTGATATATTGCGATTTACGTGGATTCCTACGCTTTTATTTTTCGTTGTTTTGTCACTCATTTATATTTCATACCGAAACGAAAAACTTTTCTTGAAAGATGATTTTATCATACTTAAAAGCGGTATTTGGGATTTGACAACCACCTATTTGCAAGTAAACAAAATACAAGAAGTAAAAATAAAACAATCGTATTTTCAAAAACGTAGAAGATTGGTTTCCATTAGGTTATCAACGGCATCGGAAAGTTTACGACTTAATTTTTATGACGAAAAATTACTTAAAAATTTGGTAAATGAATCTGTTTATAAAATTGAGTTCGTTATTTAAAAATATATGAATCAGAATTTTATAGTTTTTTTTTTCAGAAATATGTATAAAAATTTTGTTATTTGAATTTTTTTGTTATAATTTTGCGAGTGTATCGTCATTTTAGATATATTCACTTGAATTTCAATAATTAATTTTTACCATTATGGAAACAAGAAATGAGTTGATAAGAAAGAAATTTGGATTGTCTTTTTTGATATTCTACTTGGCTACCTTTTTGATTTGGTTCATTTTTCCAGACCAATTGGTGGGGAATATCTATGTTTTGATGACATATTTGATAGGAAATTTGATTTTTCTTTATGTTTTGTATAAATACAAACGGAGTTTGAATAAAGTTGAATAATTGGAAATGGAATAGGGGAGAAGCTACAAAGTTTTTCCCTTATTTTTTTGCTTTTTATTCTTTTTTCTTTATTTTTGTTAGTTGTTTTAATTAAAGTGTTTATATTTCTGATTTTCAGAAAAATAATTTCAATTTTTTCAAAAGAAATAAAATGTTTGCAGATGTATTACTTGCCTTGCCTTTAGGAGTTTTATTGGCTTTTACTATTGGTCCTGTTTTCTTCGTTTTGCTTGAAACAGCTATTACTAAGGGATTTAGGGCTGCGATAGCCTTTGATGGAGGCGTAGTTTTGGCAGATGTTGTTTTCATTTTAATAGTTTATTTCACAACCAGTAGCATACTTCAGAAGGTAAAAGATGACCCGCTTTTGTTCATTGTTGGCGGAATAATTATGATTTCCTACGGAATTATTTCTTTCATAAAACTTAAAAAGGATTTTAATAAGAAGGTAAATATTGAGGAAGATGAAGTTCTTTCTGCTAAAAAAGTTAATTACTTGGCACTTTTTGTAAAAGGATTTTTACTCAATTTCATAAACATCGGTGTATTAGGTTTTTGGCTGGGAATCATTATTGTTTTCGCTCCACAATTGGATATGAATACTAACAGAATTATAGTTTTCTTTTCGTCGATTGTGATTATTTATTTTTTGGTTGATGTGATAAAAATACTTATAGCCAAACAATTGAAAAATAAACTCACCGCTTTTCATATTTATAAAATAAAACGAACGATAAGCATTATTCTTTTAATTTTTGGTATATTTTTATTGGCACAAGGTATTTTTCCTGAAGGAAA
This sequence comes from Capnocytophaga stomatis, assembly GCF_002302635.1. Lineage (NCBI taxonomy): Bacteria > Pseudomonadati > Bacteroidota > Flavobacteriia > Flavobacteriales > Flavobacteriaceae > Capnocytophaga > Capnocytophaga stomatis. The sequence continues at coordinate 1,429,806 of NZ_CP022387.1, read as the reverse complement.
AGAAAAATTGAATGAAATTTTTACTGAAAATCCTGAATTGAATTAGAAAATAACCGAATTGGTAAAAAGAAAAGCCCAAAGAATAAAATCTTCGGGCTTTTTAAATTTATATTATTTTTTGTAGTTCTCGTTTAAGTGCTTAATTACTTCGTTGGTAATGTCTTTTTTATCATCTCCGTACAGAACGCTTCCTCCGTCATTAGCTCCCAAAATGAAATTATATCCTTTTTGTTTGCCGTATTCTTTCACTGATTTTTTTACTTTATTGAGCAAAGAATCCATTTGAGTTTGGCTTTCCATTTGGATTTTTTGTTCTTCTTGTTGTAAATGTTGTTGCAAGATTTGACTTTTTTGCATCAATTCGTTGTATCTTTTTTGAGCTACATTTTGTGGTAAATTTCTTGCCTCTACATCAAATGCTTTTGCCTCTGCTTGAAATGCCTGTGAAATACTATCACGTTTTTTTTCATATTTGCTGATTTGTTCTTTCAGTTTGCTTTCAATATCTTTTTTTTCTTGATATTCGTTAAGTAGTTTGCTATTGTCAACAAACGCAATTTTATTTTGTTGGCACGACACCAATCCGAAAAGGACAAAACCTCCAATGATTATTTTTTTCATCTTTATAAATCTGTTAAGTACTGAGGGCAAAAGTAAGAAAGTTTTGTTTCAAAATCAAAAAGTGAAATATCTTTATTTATTTTGTATTATCAAATTTTTTTATTGTTTAGTTTGAAAATATAAAAATACTTTATAAAAATCGGCTTTCAGAAATGCCTTAAATTTCAATTTTCAAAAATTTTCCGTATAGATTTATATTTTCTATTGAGATAGTGTAAAAAATGGGCTTAAAAATCATTTTTTACTTTTCGGAGCACGTAAATATGCGAAGAAAACTCTTTTTTTCGCATTCCGTACAGGTTTGAACGCATTCCATTTATGATTCCTTTAATAAAATTCTTTTTTCCGGTTTTGTACTGTTCGGAAAGTATCGATACATAAAAAGCATCGAAAAGCATTGGTTTTATTTCTAAAAGTTGAAATCCTTTTTGGGTAAAAATTTTCCGAATGCTTGTTTTTGAAAAATGCCACAAATGCCGAGGAACGTCATACGCTGCCCAAAATTGTTTATAATGTTTTGCGTCCCACGATTTGTAATTCGGAACGGCAATAATTAGAATTCCGTCTTCTTTTAAAAGTGAATTTATTTTATTGATTTCATTTTCCAAGTCGGGGATATGTTCCAAAACGTGCCAAAGCGTGATAACATCAAATGATTTTTCTTTTAAATTATCGTAGTTTTTAAGCAGATTGATTTGTTTTTTTTCGGCTACTTTTCTTGCTTTTTCATTGGGTTCAATTCCTGAAGCATTCCAATTCATTTCATTTTTGCAAGCCAAAACAAAATCACCTGTTCCCGCACCTATGTCCAATAATTCGATTTTTTGTTTTTTATATTTGGAAATGATGCGTATTTTACTCTTCAAATTAATGCCTTTCACAGCTTGATAAACCCTATCGAATAATGTTTTTTTACTATCCGTGTGTGAAATGTAAGCATCACTTTCGTAGTATTTATGTAAGTTTTCGGGAATGGGTTGTGTTTTAAAAAGCTCTAAATTTGAGTCGTAAATTAATTCGAATTCTTCCTGTGAAACGCTATAATCTTTTATTTTCATTATGAAATATGGAATAAACTAAGCAAATATACTATTTATTTATAAAAGCACATTCATTTTCTGTTATTTCTTGTTTTACTATTTGAAAATCAAATTATTAAACATCAATTTTGATTAAAGAAATGAGGTTCCACGTGGAACAAGATGAAGTTCTTTTATTTGTGTAAATATTTCAATTTTCTAAACAGAAACAGTAAATAGTTTTCTGATTACAATGTTTTAAAACTTATTTTTTTGAGAGATTTTCTTTTTAAATTTTGCTTCTGTTATGAAGAATTGTTCCACGTGGAACTTTTAGATTTGGTTTTATTTATAAAAGTTGATGTGTTTTTTTATATTCTTTGAGTGGTTTTTTATAGTTTTATTCTGATGAATGTTTCACGTGGAACATTTATTATTTCTTTTGGTTAAGAAAATTAAATATTTTTCTTTCTTTTAAATAATTTAAATTTCTTTCATTATTGTATGCTTCTTTCTCAAAGATGATATTTCGGTACGCAATTTCCCAGTTTTTGTACTTGCAGAGTTTTATGATAAAATCAATAAAATACCAAATATAAAAGGGAATGATTAGTAACTCTTTTTGCTGTTGTAAATGGATTTGTTCGTGATTTATAAAATAAGGATTTTTAATAAGTTCTTTGTTGACTACAAAAATAAAGGGAAATAAAGTAATTCCAGAGTAACCTCTGGGAACTAAATAACGATTTGTGATAATTATCATTGCTCAAGTTTTGAGACTACAAATAAAATAAAAACTTTTGATATAGCTTAAAAGGAATAAGGAAAATTTTAAAAATGGAATAAGATAATATATTATGATAAACATAAATTTATTATTTTTGCAGTTGAATTTCTATTAAAATATTTTCTTGTTATAAAATATTCGATGGATTGAAGTAATGAGAAATATGAATTTTAACCAGTGAATAAATAATTTTATATATTTAAATTATGATTTTATACACTAATTTTTTTACTATTTACGGAAATCAAATTATTGCAACATTAGTTGCTGTCATTGTTTTTACTGGCGTTCGTTTTACTATTGAAACTATTATCAGAAAATTTTCGAAAAAATCTAATCTTTCAGAAGCACGCACGGTTTTGGTAAAGCGATATTTTGATTATTTTATTTTTATATTGTTTGTTGTGATGCTTATATCTATCTGGGGAATCAAACGGGAACAATTACTTTTGTTTTTTTCTTCAGTGCTTACGGTAATTGGAGTTGCGTTTTTTGCACAATGGTCTATTTTGAGTAATATAACGGCTGGAATTATTGTGTTTTTTTCATTTCCGTTTAAAATTGGTGATAGAATAAAATTTGTGGACAAGGAATTTCCTGTTGAGGGAGAAATAATAAGTATTAAATCATTTTACACATTGGTCAGAAATAGTGAAGGTGAAGAAGTTCTATTGCCTAACAATTTGCTTTTGCAGAAAGGAATTATAATACTTAGCAGTAATTAATTTTTAAAGACAGAGTAGGAGAGAAGTATATTTTTTACACATTGATATGAAAAATCCTTTGCCAAACAGCAAAGGATTTTTTTGTTTTTATATCATAATTTGATTATTCAAAAATGTTCATTTCTTCGTTGTAAACAGGACTGTCGATTCCCAAGAAATTTAGAATGCTATGGAATACGTGATTTTGTGATAAATTCTCAAGTGACTTTAATTTTTTTGAACCTTCGGAAACCCAAACAATAAATGGAATTTCATATTGTTCCTTTGGTGCAATGCTCATCGGAAGTCCGTGCATATACAAGTTTTTCTCTCCTAAAGATTCACCGTGGTCAGAAACATAGAGCATCGTACTTTTGTATTCTTTCAGTTCTTTTAAATTTTCAATTATTTTGTGTAATATGTAGTCCGTGTAAACTATGGTATTATCATACGCATTTAGGAGTTCTTCCTGAGTACAGTTTGCAAGTTCTACGCTATTACACACTGGTTTGAAAATTTCAAATTGTGGCGGATATTTTTTGTTGTATGTAGGTCCGTGGCTTGTGCTGGTGTGCAGTATAATCAATATTTTATCTTTGGTGCTTGATGCAATTTGCTCTTTTAATCCGTTAATAAGAACTTCATCGTAATTGCAACCTTCTCCCTCACAATTTTCCCTTAAGAAACTTCCTGTTTGGTATTTTTCGATATGAATTGGCGGTTCTCCTGAATTAGTGGTTCTCCATACTACTTCAACATTATTTCGATATAAATAATTCGGAAGAATTTCATATAAATCACCTGTGTTTTGATGTTCCAAAATACATTTTACTCCGGCTGTGGTATATGTCGCACACGAAGTAGCTTCAAAGTGAAATACATTTTTAGTTTTTGAAAGCAATGGATTTGTATTTTTTGAATAGCCGTATAAAGAGAAATTCTGACTTCGAGCTGATTCACCAATTACCAAAACTACTACCGATTTCTCATTATCTTTTATTGTAGCATCAGGCAGCAAGATTTCTTTCCGATTTTCTTGATATTTGTGAATGTAAAAAAGTGAAGTATTTACCGCGTACGACCAAGGCATTGCAAGTCCTCCTAATTGCTTTGAATTTTTGTCAATCCAAAGCCAACTGTTCCCATTTGCAAAAGCCAAAGCAATCATAAATACCAAAGTAAGTGATAAAGTGGTGAAAAATTTCTTTACGGTTGGTTTAATTATTTTAGCTTTGATTATGTAAATACTTGGAACAATTCCCAATAAAATAACGTATAAAATCATTTTAAACGAAAAGAAACTGCTCGATTCTTCATAGTTGGTATTTATCACATTACCAATCATACTTTCATCTACGATGATGCTGTACGTGTTGATAAAGTAAACTGCGATTGCATTCAGAATGAAGAAAACTACCAGTAAAAATTTCCCTACTTTTCTGGATAAAAAGAATATCAAGTAGAAAGTAAAAAAGTTTGCAACCAGCATTAAAATCACCAAGCTGATAATAGTTACAACTCCACTGAAACCTTTGTAATCAATATTTTCAAATACAAAATTGAAGAAAGGATAGTGAAATAATAAAAAGTTTAGCAAACTCATTAACAGTGCGAAACGTGTTAAACTCAAGTTATTTTTTAAAATTTTCAACATATGATTTTGTTATTATGAATAAAGAAACGATTAAACTAAATAAGGTTGCGTAAAATACGAATAAACTATTATCTATTATTTTTTTGATTACAACTGTGGAACAACCTAAAAATATCAAAATGAAAATCGGATAGAATTTTTTGTTAGCAATCCAACTCCATATTTTGTATTTTCTATTTATGAGAATTCCTAAAAGTCCTGATGTAAATCCAAGCGTGCTGCCAATGATTACATCAAGCGGATGATGAGCCCCTACGCCTACGCGAGTGAAAGCTATGATTAATCCTAATAAAATTGAAGAAATAAACCATAAATATCTGTAAGTTGATTTTTTGGGAGCGAAAGCAAACATCAATACGGTAATTACGGTGAAAGTGGTTATGGAATGTCCTGAAGGCAAACTTGAATAACCTACTAAAGTTTCTCCGATAATCGTAAAACTTTCATTGTCAAAGATGGTAGCCGGTCGCGGAATGTCAAAAATTTCTTTAAATGTTTTTGAAAAAACAAGAGATATTAACGATGCCGAGAATAATGCTTCCCACATTTTTGGAACGTAAAAAATAAAAACACTCAACAGCGACATAAAAATAAGTGCATCACCAATTTGTGTTAAATTGTTCTGTAAAATAGGAAGTTGAGATAAGTTCGAATTCAGAAAATAAAAAACATTTTTCTGAATATTCACATATCCTGCAACATTTAGTGCATTTTGTAAGTAGAGAAATCCAACAATTGTAATTATTACAAATATGGGCAGAAATAATAAATAGAACGAAACTTTTTTGTAATTATCAGTAACGTAGGTGTTCATTGTGATTGATTTACAGATTTCAAACTGCAAATATACGATTATTGTACAGTTTTGTGTAGAAATGCTGTGAATTGCTTGCTAAGTTTTATTGAAAATCAGATAATTATATTTTAATATTATGTGAAAAATATTCACAAGTAATTGATTTTTAGTAGGATAATTATCTTAAATTGGTTTTGAATTTAATTATTTTATGCTTGATAAAAAAACGAGTTTTTGTTTTTAGGGTTTTTACATTTACTTTTGCACTTTCATTTTTAAAGAAAACAATGGAACAAACACGACCCAAAACAACTTATTCCATCCTTTTTGCTATAGCTATTGCTCACTTACTCAATGATTTACTTCAAGCGGTAATCACGGCAAGTTATCCGCAGTTGCGGGAAGAGTTCGGGCTTACAATGACACAGGTAGGAATCATCACGCTTTGTTATCAGGTTTCGGCTTCCATTTTTCAGCCTTTGGTAGGGAACTTTACTGATAAACGTCCGTTGCCTTATTCGCAAGTTTTCGGGATGTTATTCACTACTTTAGGAATCATAATTTTAGCATATTCAACAAGTTACGCTTGGGTATTAACTGCTGTTTTTCTGGTGGGTACGGGTTCTTCTATTTTTCATCCTGAGTCGTCGCGTGTTGCTTTTTTGGCTTCGGGCGGAAAGAGGAGTCTGGCACAATCTATTTTTCAGTTGGGTGGAAATTCCGGAACAGCAATTGCTCCGCTTCTCATTGCTTGGATTGTTATCCCTAATGGAAAAATATACGTACTTTGGTTTGTGATTTTTGCCGTTTTGGCAATTGTAATTCTCTCATATATAGGTAAATGGAGAAGTAATGTTTTAAAAATATACAGAAAATCAGTTAAAAAGCCGATAGTTATGCCTGACTTAACACCCCGTCAGGTTACGAATTCTGTTGCGATTTTACTGATTTTAATCTTCTCAAAATATTTCTACACTGCCGGAATTACAAATTATTTTCAGTTTTACACGATGCATAAATTTGGTCTGTCAGAGGTTCAAGCACAAGTTTATTTATTTTACTTTTTGGGTGCAGCTGCATTAGGAACATTACTCGGAGGTGTGTTTGGTGATAAATTTGGCAGAAAGTTTGTGATTTGGTTTTCTATCTTAGGTGCTGCACCATTTGCGTTGTTGCTTCCGTATGTAAATCAGCAGTGGACAGCTATTTTAATCGTTATTATCGGTTTGGTAATATCATCGGCTTTTCCTGCGATTTTGGTGTACGTGCAGGAATTACTTCCTAAAAAGATAGGAATGGTTTCCGGGCTTTTTTATGGTTTTGCCTTCGGAATGGGCGGACTTGCTTCGGCTGTTTTAGGAAAAATCATTGATTTAACCGATATTGAGTTTGTTTACAAATTGTGTTCTTTTTTGCCTTTATTAGGTTTGATTGCTTACTTTTTACCCAACTTAAAGAAGAAAGTTAATTAGGTTTTAAAATGCTTCAGCTTGTTAGTTGTTAAATTGTAATAACGAAAATTTATTAAAATTATTTTACTCATTATTTTTTCATTTATTTATATTCTTCTAAAAATTTTGATATTCTTTCGTTAATCTCATAATTTTCGTCAATAATACTATCTAAAACATTGCCATTGAAATATAAAATGCTAAGTGGCTTTTTTTCATCATTAGGTGGCAAAAAGAAAAGAAACTCACCCGTTTTTAAAAAATGCTCATAATCTTTAATAAAATATTTTTTACAAATATTCAACTTTTCTTTTTCATCAACACCAATGTATGAAAAAGTTTTGTCTGTCAAAATATATGGAATAGAATCCAACTTGTTTCCTATGAAAAAATCTTCTCGATTTGAAAAATGGTCTTTTGTTTTATGTATTTTGTAAACGAATCCTTTTTTAGTTTTGAATATAGAAACTTCTGTAATTCCACCAAAATCTCGTGATATTCGATTAAATTCCTTTATAAAAGTTTCGTTTTTAAAATTTTCAAACGGATTTTCTGTCTCTTTTATATCAAAAGAAATATTTTCTTTTCTCAAAAATTGTTTTTCTTTAAAGTAAAGAGCGATTCCTTTGTGTTGATTGCTGATTTTATACTTAAAAATGATACTATTTTCTCCTAAATGGTGATAATCTGAAAGGAATTTGTCGTACTGAGCAGGAAAATATTTTTTGAAAGTATAGAAATAATCAAACCTATCCGAGGGCAAAAAAGCCATTATATCCGAAGTAATCACAACTTCTTTTTCCCCAAGCTGTGTTATATAGAAATAATTTTCATACAGATAGAAATTGTTGTCTTCGAAAACATAAACAGTAACTATATTATCCTTATTATCAGTAAAATGAATACGAATAACCGAATTTTTATTTTCTTTTCTTTGATTGATTTCTGTGATAGCTTTTGACAGAATTTCCTTATTTTTTGTGGTCATAAAGCTCTGTCCTTTAACGAAAAAAGGAAAAAATAGAAGCAGTATAAGAATCTTAATTTTTTTCATTTGTCTGTTTTTTTATCTTAAAAAACACATTACCAATATTTTGAAAATACAAAATTACTGTAATTTTTTATATTTTAAAAGAATTTTATTGCATTGAATATGTTGAATTGATTTTTGATGATATGCAAATTACTTCAATTATTCTTTCTAAAAAAAATCCATTATTTTTAGCTTTTCAAAATAAGATTGTATATTTGCGAAATGGATAATTTGTACTCAATTTAGTGTTTAATTTCTTATTTGTGTTGAGGTTTTATCCGTAGTAAATGATTATAAATAATATGCAAAAGATTGAGAAGAAAAGCGTTTTAGAAGCATTACGCAAAATTACAGTTCCGGGCGAAGGAAAAAATATGGCTGATAGCGGAGCTGTACAAAATATTGTTGTTTTTGGTGATGAAGTAGTTGTGGATGTGGTAATTAACAATCCAAGCTTGCAAGCCAAAAAACGTACTGAAGTTGAAATTATGAAAGCAATTCACAACGAAGTTCACGAAAAAGCCAAAGTGTTCGTGAATGTGAAAGTGATTGCTCCCGAGCGTCCTGAAATAAAAGGCAAACCCATTCCGGGAATTAAAAATATCGTTGCGGTGGCTTCAGGAAAAGGTGGTGTCGGAAAATCAACCGTCACGGCAAACTTAGCAGTTTCATTGGCAAAAATGGGATTTAGTGTTGGTTTGTTGGATGCCGACATTTACGGTCCTTCGATGCCTATAATGTTCGATGTTGCCGATGAAAAACCAATTTCGGTAAACGTAGATGGAAAATCAAAAATGAAACCGATTGAAAATTATGGCGTAAAAGTACTTTCAATAGGTTTTTTTACAAATCCGAATCAGGCTGTAATTTGGCGAGGACCAATGGCTGCAAAGGCATTGAACCAAATGATTTTTGATGCCGATTGGGGTGAATTGGACTTTTTATTGTTAGATTTGCCTCCGGGAACGGGTGATATTCATTTGAGTATTATGCAAGCGATGCCTGTTACGGGAGCCGTAGTGGTTAGTACCCCGCAAAAAATAGCCCTTGCCGATGCTCAAAAAGGAGTAGCAATGTTCCAGCAGGAAACCATCAATGTTCCTGTTTTAGGAATTGTAGAAAATATGGCGTATTTCACTCCTGAAGAATTGCCAAATAACAAATATTACATCTTTGGTAAAGAAGGTGCAAAGCATCTTTCAGAGGATTTGAATGTACCTTTCTTGGGAGAAATTCCGTTGGTGCAAAGTATACGCGAATCGGGTGATGTGGGCAGACCTGCAGCATTGCAGGAAAATACACCACAAGCCGAAGCCTTTGTACAACTTGCCAGAAATGTAGTACAAAGCGTGGCAGAACGCAATAAAAGTCTGCCACCTTCCGAAGCCATCAAAATTACAACAATGGCAGGGTGCAGTAGCAAAAAGTAATAGTATAAAATAATTTGGAAATGATGACATCAGAGACTGTAAGAGAAAACGTTTTGAAAGCCTTAGATGAAATCCGACCATTTTTACAAAGCGATGGGGGAGATATCACCTTAGTTGATATTGAGGACGATAAAATTGTGAAAGTTAAATTGGAAGGAAATTGCATCGGTTGTAGTGTGAATCAACTTACCTTAAAAAGTGGCGTTGAAATGACTATAAAGAAATACGTTCCGCAAATTGAACAAGTTATAAACATTGCGTAGTTTTTTATTATTCAAAAGTTAGTCTTCTGAAGGTTTGTTTTTCAGTTTTCTAACTTTTGATTTTTGATATGTAAACACATCTAAAAATCCTTGAAAAATGAGTTCAGCGAAGGAAACCAAAAAACAGTATATCAAGCGTAAATTACTGAGCAAGTATCGTTTAGTGTTTATGGATGAGGAAACCTTTGAGGAAAAGGCTTCTATGCGTTTGAGTCGGCTTAATATCTTCGTAGTGGGCTCACTTTTTTCATTGTTGGTGATTATTCTCACTACTTTGCTGATTATTTATACTCCTCTGAAACAGTACATTTTAGGATTTTCAGAAGTAAAAAACAAGCAAGAAACCATTAATTTGGTCTTCAAATTGGATTCACTTGAAAACGAAATGAAGAAAAACGAAGTGTATTTAACTTCAATCAAAAAAGTGCTTACAGGCGATATTCACCACGAGCAAATCAAAAAGGATTCTCTTTATGAGGCTTATAAATTTGACCCAAAATCGATTGATTTAAGCCCAAATAAGCAAGATTCTTTATTACGTCAAGAGGTTGCTGAGGAAGACCGCTACAACGTTTTTGAGAAGGCACTTTATCAGAATAAAGAGATTTTGTTGTTTCCGCCTGTTTCGGGAGTGATTTCCAACGAATATCGTCCGCAAACGCGTCATTATGGTATTGATATTGTGGCTCCTGAAGGAACAGCGGTAAAATCGGTTGCTGACGGAACTGTTATTTTCGCTGAATGGACAATAGCTACAGGTAACGTTATCATCATTGAACATAAGGAGAATTTGGTATCTGTTTACAAACATAATGCTTCAATGGTGAAGAAACAAGGCGACCAAGTTCGTGCAGGTGAAGTTATTGCTACTGTTGGTAATACGGGCGAACTTTCCACCGGAGCACATCTTCATTTTGAACTTTGGAGCAACGGTTATCCAATGAATCCGAAAAGTTATATTGAGTTTAAGTAATAATCTGCTGAAAAATAAGAATCAAACATTGTAACTTATTAATCATTAAAACCTTAAATTTTTTCCAACCTTTGAAATTATGTCACTAAAATCGTTTTTAGCCAAAATATTCGCCGCTTCGGTAAGAAAAAAAATCGACCGATGGGCAAATCATCCTATTCAAACGCAAGAAAAAGTATTTCAGGAACTTATCCAAAATGCAAAAAATACTCAATTCGGGAAAGACCATCATTTTCAGGAGATTACCTCGCATTCCGATTTTGTTAAAAACGTTCCCGTTCGTGATTATGAAGCGTTAAAGCCTTACATTGAACGAGTTGTGGCAGGGGAAGAAAACATACTTTGGCAAGGCAAACCGATTTATTTTGCCAAAACTTCGGGAACTACCAGCGGTGCCAAATACATTCCAATCACCAAAGCATCAATGCCTTATCATATCGAAGCCGCTCGCGATGCCATTTTGTGCTACATTCACGAAACTCAAAAAGCCGATTTTGTCAACGGAAAAATGATTTTCTTGCAAGGAAGCCCTATTTTGGAAGAGAAAAACGGCATCAAATTAGGGCGTTTGTCAGGCATTTCGGCACATTATGTTCCCAAATATCTGCAAAAAAACCGAATGCCATCGTGGGAAACCAATTGCATCGACGATTGGGAAACCAAAGTAGATGCTATCGTTGAGGAAACTCGAAATGAAGATATGATGGTTATCAGCGGTATTCCGTCGTGGGTGCAAATGTATTTTGAGAAACTTCGTGAGAAATCGGGCAAGAGCGTGGGCGATTTGTTTAAAAACTTCCATTTATTCATCTACGGAGGCGTAAATTACGAACCCTACCGACAAAAATTCGAGCATCTTATTGGCAGAAAGGTAGATAGTATCGAACTTTTTCCGGCTTCGGAAGGATTTTTCGCTTATCAGGATAGTCAAACCGAAAAGGGAATGCTTCTGCTGCTGAATTCCGGCATTTTTTATGAATTTATCAAGGCAGATGATTTCTTTTCGGAAAATCCGAAAAGGCTCACTATCAAAGATGTAGAAATAGGGGTCAATTACGCAATGATTATTTCCACCAACGCAGGATTATGGGCGTATAACATTGGCGATACGGTGCAATTTACTTCAACCAAGCCGTATCGAGTGGTGGTTTCGGGGCGTATAAAACATTTTATTTCTGCTTTTGGCGAACACGTCATTGCCAAGGAAGTGGAGGAAGCAATCCGCAAAGCCACAGCAGGAACAGACGTTCGCATCACCGAATTTACTGTTGCTCCGCAGGTAAATCCCGCTCCAAACCAATTGCCTTACCACGAATGGTTTATTGAATTTGAAAACGAACCTTCTGATTTAAAATCATTTGCACTTAAAGTAGATGCTTTGATGCAGGAGCAGAATTCGTATTACTTTGATTTGATTCAAGGTAAGGTGCTTCAACCATTGAAAATCACTAAAGTAGCAAAAGATGGTTTTTCCGACTATATGAAATCGTTAGGAAAACTCGGCGGACAAAACAAAGTACAACGCCTTGCCAACGACCGAAAAATAGTGGAAAAATTGAAATTAGAGTAGCAAGAGGAGTGATGTTGTAATTTCAAAAAATTGCTTATAGTTTGTTTCTTTAAAAAAATATTTTTACTTTAGCTCTGTAAATATCTATTATTCTGATTTTTAATTTAATAAATTCTTAAATAAGAATCAGTGATAATAATAAAGTATGAAAACCAATCATAAAATATTCAGAAGTAATGAAAAAATTAACATCACTATTAATCCTTTTTGTTTCAGTTGTTTCGTATTCTCAAACTAAATACTATAGTACAGACGGAAAAAACAGACTTACCGAACATCAAGTAAAACAAGTTATTTCCAATTTGGAAGAGAAAATGACAAAAAGCCTTGGCGTAAAAATTTATGCCTGTTTGGTGGAAGAGAAAACGCAAACCAAGGAAGATTCAATTATTGTTAATGTTTCCTTTGATATGAGTGACAAAAAACACGACGAGCTTTTTAAGTCAACACCTCTTTCTGAACATAAAAATAAAGAATTTCCCAAATTCAGTTTGAACACCTTGACAGGCGTAAAATTTGATTTGGAAAAATTAAAAGGAAAACCTACAATGATAAATTTTTGGTTTACGAGGTGTGCTCCTTGCATCGATGAGATGCCTGTTTTAAATAAAATCAAGGAGAAATACAAAGACGATTTTAATTTTATAGCAATTACCTATGAGAAGAAAGAAATCGTCGAAAATTTCCTAAAGTCACACTCCTTTGATTTTGAACATTTAATTGACGCTAAAGATTTAATAAACGAACTGGGAATAAAGTCGTTTCCTCTAAATTTATTTTTGGATAAAAATGGCGTTTTACAATACGTGGAAGGAGGAATTCCCTATAATTTTATCGATGAAAAAGAAAGGGAAATTGGTGATGGAAACGAATTTATAAAGATTATCGAAAAACTAAAATCACTTTGATTAACGAGAAATTATCCACAACAACCAACCAAGAATCAGTCAAAGTTTCACTTAACAAGTTAATTTATATGATAGTGATGCAAAAAAGTATGATACCTTAAAAGAGAGGATGTTTCTGTCAGGCTGAGCGAAGTCGAAGCCTTATTATTACAGGCTTCGACTTCGCTCAGCCTGACAACCGAAACGATTATCATACTTTTTATAACACGACCATTTATATCAATATGTTAGAGTAATTTTAATACTCCCGATAACTTTTTAGCAAGTAAAATACGAAAACACCTCTATCCCTTTCCTTATAGTTGTTTTTGCTCCTCTTTTAAATAAAAAAATGATATAAACCATTAAATAACAAACACTTAAAAAATATCATTCAAAATGAATTTTATATATCCTATTTTTTTTATTCTGTTATTTATTGCTGTGTATTGGATTCAAAATGTTGTATATGACAGAACGGCAAGAAAAAAACTAAACAAAATAAAAGACTTGGGCTTAAAACTAAATCATACTCTTTATTCGGTAAAATGTGAAACATTCATAAGTGGTAGAGGGGCAGGAGGGGGTCGGCACTAAAGAATACAAAAAAACCTCAGAGAATTTCTGAGGTTTTTGCTTAGTATTTTTAAAGTTTTTTACTCTTCTAAGACTGAAAATTCGGCACCACTGGCGAAATCTTGCCCAAATTGCTCACTAAGTGCCGTAAAGCGAACGTAACGTGCTTTTTGAGTTTTATCAAGCAAAATACGCTGCAAATCGGTACTACGTGGGAAAGTTCCTTTTTTGATTTCCGTCCAGTTTTTGCCGTCGGTACTTACCGAAATGCTGTAATCTTTCACCATTCCGTTCCAACCGCTGGTACGTGGCTGATAGGTAAATCCTTTGATGTTTCGCATTTCGCCCATATCAAAATCCACCCAATGCGGATGTTTCGCCACAGTTACCGAGTACATCGTGTGCCAAATGGTATTGACATCGCCGTCAATCATATTTTGAGCATCGCCTTCGCCCGATTCTTGGCTGCTTGCCGAAATCACTCGCATCGGAACGTTTTCAATTCTGCCGAAAGTCATAGTAACTTTTGAATTCGGATTATCTTCGTACCAAGCTGTGATTGTTCCACCAGAACGAAGCGGGATTGGCAAGCTGTATTTTGAAGGTTTCTTCTGTTTATCAATAGTATAAACGATTTTAGCAAACGGATTTGCTGAGGTAATCATCACATTTCCAATGTTATTTTGTGAAATAGAAAGCGGAACTTCTCCACTTGGACGAACGTTTGCCACTTGGGATAAATCACCTTTCGCAGGACGAATAATGAAACCTGTGTGATGTGATTTTGCCATAACGCGGTCGTGCGGAAGTGGACCTCCTTGACCGCAACTATTTCCACCTAAGCCTGTTACCGCTATATCAAGGTTTAAATATGTATCCTTAGCCTCAGGCAACTCGTGTGGATGCGGAGCTAAAATCAAATCGGTTGGTGTGTACTGCAATGCTGAAACCGACATCGGTTGTGAAGGCACAAAAACCGCTCCATTTCCTTGATTATCAGTAAGCCCTACCCAGCGTACTTCTTCGTGATTGCCCATATCTTGCGTTTTAGGGAAATGTACAAATTCGTCTTTTACTTTGCCGGAAAACTGCTCAATGAAAGCCCCCGTTTTGCGGTCGTTGTAATTGTCGTGTTTTCCTCGTCCGTAATAGGTCAGATTTTCGTATTTCTGCGGAATAGTCATCGTGTAGCCTAATCGCGGAAGCACCAAACTTTCATCGTTGGAAGTGATGGCGGCTTGTAGTTCTACGCTTCCGTCTGGATAAACGGTATATATCTGATTAGTAATAAATTTAAAATCGTTTTTACCAAATTTTTGGTCGGTAAGCTCTTCGATTTTGTTTTTGCCCGAACTGGTGCCTCCGTGAATTTTAGCCGCATTCGGAGCTTGTGAGACGACCGTGAAATACACTGAAACCGAACCATTTTTGTTATGAATCATCTGGTAAGAAATAACCTCGTCCTTTAAGTTATGAAGTCCTTTCTCAAACCATTTTTGGTAAAACCAATTATCGTTATTTACGAAAGCCCGTAACGCATTGATTTTAGGTCCGTTCCCGTTTTCGATAATTACTTCGTTCCCATATTGCAGATTGAAAATAGTTCCTGTTTTTGTGTCAAATTTTGCCGTAAAATCGTTGTTTTTCAATACTTTTAGGTTTCCTTCATCTGAAAGTTGAATTTTCCCGCCTTTGGCTATTTCCAAAACGGAAGGTTTTTGCGAAGGCGATTTCAGCAAAAATTGTTCTTCTGCCTGAACGTAACCTCTTGAAGCCCAAGGTTTATCTTCTTTCAGTTTGAACTGAATTTTCAAAAAATATTCCGAAGTAGGTTTTAAAAGCGATTGATTATAAGGCACTTTCACCGTTTTTCTATTTCGAGCTGGAATGTTGCCAACGGCTAAACTTCCTTTTTCGATTGATTTTCCGTCTTCAAACAAAAACCATTCCACCTCGTAATCCGATAAGTCCTTGAAATAGTTCTTGTTAAAGATTTCAATCTCATTGCCTAAGTTTTTCATTCCAACGTACTGATACACTTTTTTCACCTCGTAATATTGCGGTTTGGGGGTCATATCGGCAAAGATAATCCCGTTCATAACAAACTGGCCGTCATTAGGAAAGTCGCCAAAATCACCTCCGTAAGCAAAGTAGCGTTTACCGTCTTTGGTGTAATTGTACATCGCTTGGTCAATCCAATCCCAAATCGCACCTCCACAAATAAAGTTGCTCGACTCGATGGCTTCCCAATAATCTATCAAATTCCCCACCGCATTTCCCATAGAATGAGCGTATTCCGAAATGTGGAACGGATATTTGATATTGTGCGTTCCTGCCGCAGCTCCTTTCATCCAAGCGATAGACGGATATTGGTTTGAACCCATATCCACAATGTCGTTATTTCGCTCATACTGAACAGGGCGCGATGGGTCGAACTTTTTAAGAGCGTTGTAAGCCGTTACGAAGTTTTCGCCCGGTCCTGCCTCATTTCCGAGCGACCAAATCACAATCGAAGGGCTATTTACCGTAGCGTGAGCCATTTCCATTACCCGTGCCACGTGGGCTTTTTCCCATTCTTTGGGGTGCGAAAGCGATTCTTTTCCGTAGTAATACTGATGCGATTCGATGTTGGCTTCATCTTCCAAATAAATGCCGTATTTATCGCACAAATAGTACCAATACGGGTCGTCAGGGTAGTGTGAATTTCGCACGTGGTTGATGTTGGCTCGTTGCATCAATTTTATTTCGTCTTCCATCTGTTGGCGAGTGATGGCGTGTCCGCGTTCGGGATTGGTTTCGTGCCGATTTACTCCTTTGAATTTGACGGTTTTGCCGTTTACGTAAAAATATCGTCCCGCTTTGCCAAATTCGTCATCTTCGGCTTTGGTGTCTTTAATTTCCACTTTACGGAAGCCCGTGTAGGCGGAAACAGTTTCTATCACGTTGTTTTTCTTGTCTTTAAGCTGAGCCACCAATACATAACGGTACGGAAATTCGCTTGACCATTTTTTAGGATTTTCTAACGGAAATTTGGTTTTTACTACCGATGAATTTTGTGAAGAAACATCAAAGGAAGTCGAAAAAATAGGCTTTCCAACTTCTTTATTTTCATCGGAATAGAGTTTCGTTTCGTAAAGTGAATATTCTATTTTGTAGCCTTGTGCTTGTTTTTTATCCAAATTTCGGATTTCTGCGGAAATATTCAGCTCTCCGTTTTGGTAATTGTTGTCCAAATCAGGAATTACCTGCAAATCACGTATTTGCACTTTCGGTGTAGCAGTTAATGCCACCGAACGGAAAATTCCCGCCAAGCGGAACATATCCTGAGCTTCCAAAAACGAGCCGTCCGAGTTTCGGTACACTTCCACCGCCACCGTATTTTTGCCTTTTTGTAGATATTTAGTAATATTGAAGGCTGCCAAATTTCGTGAATTCTTTGAAAAACCGACGTATTTTCCGTTTATCCACAGATAGAAAAACGAATCCACGCCGTCAAAATTGATAAAAACTTCACGATTTTTCCAATCTTGCGGAATAGTAAAATCTCTGCGGTACGACCCGACTTCGTTTCTATAAACATAAGTTGTCCAAGTAGTTGGCGGAGTTCGCATTACGCCTTTTCGCCAATCGTCCACTTTGCGTTCGTGATAGAAAATTACGGGTTGGTTTACGTAAATCGGTACGCCGTATTTGAGCGTTCCGTCTTTCTGTACGCCGTGAATGTTCCAATTGGATGGCACAGGAATTTCGTCCCACGCAGCCACGTCATAACTGGGTTTAAAAAAATCTTTCGGACGCTCATCGGGTGTTTTTACCCAATGAAATTTCCAATTTCCGTTGAGCGAAAGCCAATATTTGGAATTTTCAGGCAAAACTTTCCGTGCGGACTGCTTATCGGCAAACGAGAGGAAATACGCTTTGGGTTGCTCTTTGTTCAGTGCCAATTCCTCCACCGATTCCCATTCCTTGCCCGTGGGAGCTTGCACATCGCCATAAGCGTAGCCGGGAAGTGGTTGCTGTTGAGCGAAAATAAAATTGGAAACCGCCAATCCTATAATCAAACTTCCTTTGTTAATGTGTTGTATCATAATTTTAGTTGATAAAAAACAATTCGGACAAAGGTAATGAAAAAACTGACGGTTTCCAATGAAAAACAAAACCCGAAATATATTATTTTTCGAGTTTTGTTAGAATTTTACGGTGTTAATTTAAAATTTATCGGATAAATGAATGTTACTGCAACATTCTTACCTTTGTGTTTCCCAGGGATGAGCTGAGGTAATGTTTCTATGAGGCGTTTTGCTTCTTCTTGAAGCACTTTTTCACCACCCTTCATTGATTTTATAGAAACTTTTCCGTCTGTTCCAATACTAAAATGAACATTTACCCTGCCTTGTATAGCGTTTTCAGCAGCCTCTTTCGGATATTTGAAATTACGTGCTATATGTGCATTTAATTCTTTTTTGAAACATTCAAAATTTTCATTTTCAGGAACATTTTCACACTCTTTAAAGCGAGGTGTTTTGTCTACTACCTTGAAAGGCAAAGTGTCATTCACAGCTTGTTTATTTACAAGATTGGCTTCTGATACGGAAGTTTTTGAAAGTACCTCAGGTAAAGCATTTTGTGAGGTATTATTAGTTTTTGATACAGAAATTTTTGGAAACGTTTCCGATAAAGTGTTTTGCGGGGCATTGCCTGCCGAAAGCATCAGCACTGAAACTGCCAATGCAGGGATTGCCAATAAGTATTTTGACATTCCTTTTGTTGATTTTTCTTTTTGTTGTAACATACTTAGTCTTCGTTTGATAAGTTTGGGAGCAAACCAATAGTTGGCAGGTAAATCAACCTTTGCTCCCAAAGCTTGGTTAATAAGTGTTTGATAATAATAGTTTTGAAACTTGGGGAAGGTTAGCCTGTCGGCTTCAAATTCGTGTGCTTCTATCAATCGTTTCTGATAGAAATACAACAACGGATTAAACCAAAAGACAATCTTCATCAGCTCCAAAAACAGCAAATCAAGCGAGTGCCATTGTTTTTGATGCACTTTTTCGTGTTCAATAACGCAAGATTCTTCCGCTTGTTCTTTACTCACATAAATGTTATTCATAAATGTGAAGGCTTGGGTCAAATCCTCTAAAAGGAAAATACGAGTTCCGTTCAGAACCACCCGTTGTGAACGGCTCAATAGGTGGCTCAACCGTATTATTTTTATGATGAAAAGCAATCCGAAGCACAATGCCCCGATGCCGTAAATCACTTCATACCAATTGATAACGCTGGTTTTGGAAGTTTTAGCGATATTTCCTGACGAAACATCGGCATAAGCGATAAATTCTTCCAAACGGATAACTGTTGTAAAATTATCGTTCGCCAAAGGAATCGGGAAAAAAGGCAATACCAATGAAAACACAATTCCCGATAGCAAAAAAAGGCGATTTGTTCTGAAATAAGGTTCGTTCTTGAAAAACGCTTCGTAAAGCAACAGAAACAAAAGCTGTACGAACATCGTTTTAACCGAATAAATCAAAAAGGTTTCCATCACTTTTCATTTTTAAGTTTTTGTAATAGGTCTTCCACATCTTTCAGGTCGATATCTTTCTTTTCAACGAAGAAGGAAAGCATCGACTTAAACGACCCCTGAAAGTAGCCTTCTGCCAAAGCTTTGAGCGATTTGTGGCTGTAAGTTTCTTTGGCAATTATCGGGAAATAGCTGAACCCTCTGCCGTGAGGCTCGTGGTCAACAAATCCTTTATTTTCCAATATCCGAACCACCGTTGATACGGTATTGTATGCAGGTTTGGGGTCGCTCATCTGTGCAATGATGTCATTTACAGTACCTTTGCCCAATTGCCACAATACTTGCATAATTTCTTCTTCGGCTTTGGTGAGTGTTTTCATAAGTTATAAAATATGATGTTTGTGTTTTATGATGCAAATATATAACTAAAAACTTAGTTTACAACTATTTTTTTAGTTTTATTTTGTAAAAAAAAATTTGATTCTGTAAAAATATGAATCAAATTTTTATTTAAGTATTTAAATAACAGTATTTTAAATGTTTTTTGATAGAAAATAATTTCTCGTTAATTCGTATGAAATTTCTGTTATAAATTTCAATTATGAATTTTTTGAAGTCAAAAAGATTAAAAATTATGTCTTTGAGGAAGCCTTTCCGCAATCCATTTTGAGATGAATGCAGGTTTATTTGCCCCTGTTTTCTGTGCATAGAAGTATGATTCCACTTTCTTCTGATTTTCATCAATGAATTTATGTTCACTTACGTAACCTTCCATTTCATCATCAAAAAAGGTTTCGGATAGGAAATTGATGTCGTATTCTTTGATAATGAAGTTTTTATGTTCTTCTAACGGAATCATATCCAAAGCCCATTGCGTGTACTTAACGTTATTAACGTGCGAATTAACGTCCAAATCGCTTGCTTTTACTTTGAATTTGGATGCCAAGTTCATTGATGAAGGCAAGATAACTCTTTCGGTTTTGAAATTCAGTCCGCCATCGGTTCGTGGCATAAAAATATGCTGATTATCAGAAATATCAATCGGTTTTCGTGATTTTATATCAAGTGTTATCCACGTGCTTGAGCATTCGCCAATCTTTTTTTCGTTGTGAAAAAGTTCAAACTCACGAAAGGCGTACACTCCTTGTATGGGCAATGACCACGTTTTGATGGTAATTTGTTCGTTCCACTTGGGATATTCAAACATTTTCAATTTCTGCTGAATTAAAGCCCAAAAAAATCCTTTTTGTATTAATTCTTTGTAACCAAACCCTAAATGCGAGGCGTGTTCTGCCGCGATATCTTGCAACATTCCTAAAACGCCGTACAATCCTAATTGATTGTTTAAATTGATTTGTGTGCTTCGTACTTTATAATTTTCTGTGAAAATTTGCATTTTTGTAGAATTATTTTTCAAATTTTGGACGCAAAGTTAAGGCAAAAATTATAATATCGTGTGATTTTGTTGTACGTCTTTTTGCAAAATTATTTAATTTCTACATTGTTGTTTCGCACTTCAATTGCTTGAGAGTTAGTGATAGGAAGCAAATGTAAAGTGTTTTCGTATTCATTGATGATTGCTTCAGTGGCTTTCACAAACGGAAAATTGGTGTAATGCGGAACGATGTAGAAATCTACCAAATCCAAAGCTGAAAAGTCTTGTAAATCAGGAGCTTGTTTTGGATCATCCATTTTGGTAACATATTCAATATTAGGCGAAAGTATCATCGCTCCCGCCGACTCCCCGACATAGATTTTTCCAGCTAAAACCTGTTCTCTTATGAGTTTGTCAGCTCCCGATTTTCGCAATGCTTGCAGAAGGAAAAAAGTATTTCCGCCTGTGACGTAAATAAAATCGTTATTCTGAAGTTTGTAGGTGATTTCTTCCAAAGTTGCGGTAGAAATTTCCAATTCGTCAATGATAAGTCCCATTTTTTCGAGGGATTTTCTGCCAGCATCAACATAAAATCGAACTTTTTCGGTAAGGCTCGCTGTGGGAATGAAGGTTACTTTCTTTCCTGCCAGATTGGTATCTGCAAATTCTTCAAACAAATGTGAAACATCTTTGAATGAAGAGCATAAAAATATTTTCTTCATAGGATTTTATTTTTCAGAATGTAAACCGATTTTATTGCCTTCAGTGTCCAAAAATAAGGCGAAATATCCCATTTCAGGACTGATTTCCGTTTTTGGTAGCAGGATTTTTCCTCCGCTGGGTTCAATACGCTCTAAAACAGGTTGTAAATCCGTTTCAGTGTTGAAATAAACCATCGTTCCGTTAGCGGAAGGTTGCACGTTTTCGTCTTTTATTAGACAGATGTTGGTACTTTCTTCTTCGGTTAGAAATATTCCCATCAGTGTGCCGTCCATATCCATTTTTTCAATATTTATTCCTAAAACCGAACTGTAAAAAGTTACTGCCCTTTCAAAATCAATCACTGGGATTTCTACTATTGAAATTAAATGTTTCATAAATACTAATTTTATTGTTTTAAAAATGCAAAATTAGCGGGTTTGTCATTATTAAAATTGTACAAATGCGACAAAATAGGTGATTTTATATAAAAAGAATCATTCAGTAAAGAGAAATAATAGATTCTTTTCAAGCTATGAAAAGCAACAAACTGAACTATTTATGGAGTTTTTTTCAGAAAAATCACTCTTGGGCGTACATTATTGAGGCTACTTCCATAGATGTATCTTTCCAAAAGGTTTTTGGACTGATGCCTGTAAACTCTTTAAAATCTCGAATAAAATGAGCTTGGTCGTAATAATTGGCATCGTAGGCGATGTGGTAGAGTTTCTCGGTGGGTTGGTTAAGTAGTTTACGCAGAGCAGTTTGCAATCTGATAATTTTCCCTAACTGCTTGGGACTAAGCCCAATTTGTTGGGTAAACTTACGCTGAAGTTGGCGTTTATTCTCCAATGTTGATGTACTTTCCAGGTGGTTTCCTTTCGTGGCTATAAGCACATCGATGGTATTTTTCACAATATAATCAACAGTTTCTTTTTGGTTAAGTTTCTCAAAAAGAAGTCTTTCGATGATGGCAATACGTTCTTGGGTGTCGCTGGCTTGATTTATTTGCTGAGTGGCATCTTGAGAGAAATCGTCATCAAAAACTTCGTTTAGCGGTAGCACTTTGTCTGTCAATTCTTTAATTGGTTTGTTGATGAGATTGGCAAGACCATAAGGAAGAAACCTTACAGCAAAAGTATCTACATTTCCAGTAGGTTCAAAGAAAAAAGGTTTTATCGGATGTCCCAAAATCATAGCCCGAGGCTGTAGCGTATAACCTTCCTCATCGGTGTATGATTTAACATCATCAGCAAGATGAAAAATCATTTCGATGTATCCGTCGGCAATGGCACGTTGCTTTTCGGGATTGGGTTCGGCGGGAACTTCCAATATCCAATAACATTTTACAAAGTCGGACAAATCAGGGTGTGGAGCAAATGTTTGGTAATTCATTGTGAATATTTGTTTATTGCAAAATTATACGGAAAAAATATAGCCACTTTTGTTAGTAGCTACATTGTTATATTTTTAAAGACTTCCGTTTTCCATTTTTTTCAGCGTTTCCGTTACTGTATCTTTAAGCTCTTGCTCATAGTCTACTTTATTTTTGTTGAGTAACTGAAGTGCTTTTCGTTGCATTTCAATGGCTTTTTCTCGGTTGCCTGTAAAATAAAGCAGGTGTGCATAAGTATCTAAATAATAAGGATTTTCATTTTCAAGTTCCAAAGAAGTTTTTGACCATTGTAAGGCTTTCTCCAGAAGTTTTTTATCCGATTTGTGTTCTTCAACTATTTTCCAAGCAACGTTGTTACAATCATTGGCGAAATTACTTTTGTAATATACCCAATTTTCGTATTCTTTCCTCTTGCTTTGAGAATACATCTTGTCGAGAGAGAGAATGATGTGAGAAGCATCGGCAGAGGTCATCATTTGATAGTATTCTTCAAAAAAGATTAAATATTGTTCAGGATAGAATTCTTCCAAGAATGCCTTAAAATCTTCGTAATCAAACAGGTTATTTTTTCTGCCTTCCACGTACGCTGATTTCACTTCATTACGAAGTTCCGGTGAATCTTCAGCAATTTTATCCAAAACGAATGTAAGATTATAACCTTGAATGTTAATTATTTTTGAATAGGTGTAATCAATTACCTCCATTTTTGACAAATTTTCGTTATAAGTTCGTATTTCGTCATTGAATTTGATTAAATATCGAACAGCATCCAAATCTGCCTTGTTGGTTTTTCTCTCTGTGTTAAATAGTTTTGAGTGATAATCCACACTATAATACAAGTCATACGATTCGTAATTTTTACTTAGCAAAACTGCGAACGGAACCGCCAATTGCTTGTCTTTTTTGTGAGCATCCATTACCTTTTTCCATAGCTTGTCTGTTTGCTCAGGCGTGGTTTTGAATTTGTACAAACTTTTGATGTTTTTCAAATTTTCAAAATAGTAATCCCAATCTTGCGATGCTGTTTGCTCATCGCTATTTTTTTTCTCTTTATAAAGATAAGGGGCAATGGTGCTTGATGTCAAAATTTTGGAGAAAATACCTTCTATTTCTGAGATTGTAGCTTTTTTATTGCCAAAAACATCATCGATTTTCTTTGCCAAAAAAGTACCTTCCAGAACGGAAATGAACGGACTTCCTGTGTAAATATTATTTTTGATATTGCTCGTTGTGATTGGTTCGTGATACAGTATTTCGCCGTTATCATCCAAACAAATAAACTGATTTTCTGTTTTGATATTCTTCTTTTTGAACCATTTCTCGTCCTTTTTGTCCGCAAAATAAAAGTCGGCTACATCGTATTTTGCAAAATCATATTCGGAATAATAGCTCAAATCCGATTCGTATTGTGCAATTAGCTCATCAAATTCTCGTTTAGCTTCTTCGGTATTTTCGGGCTGATAGAAAACAAAAAGTAACTTATTGTGCTTTTTTACAGATTTCAGAGCGTCAGCCAGATTGTTTTTAATATCAAGTTTCACTCTTGTTTCAACAGAAGTACTAAGAGAATCTGATTTGAATTCATCTTCCTCAAAATAAACCAAATGCTCCCAATTTTGAACCTTATCGGTGGAAGTTTTCTTTATGTTTGTTTCGTCATCGTGTCGTGATTTTTTTCCGAAAGAAGTGATGCCTCCGTCATACAAATCGCTTATTTCAATGCTTTGTTGCTTGTCGTCATATTTTCCTACAATTTTCGGGGTAGTTCTGTAAAGTCCTAAAAAACTGAAAAATACATCAACGGAAGAAACGTCCTTTTTGATAGGAAATTTCTCAATTATCACATTTTTTGATTTCTCCGGAATAAGTGTCGATACGGCATTAACCAAGTACAGATTTTCCGTTTTTGGAATTTCAAAAGTGGCTAAGGAATAAATAGTTTCGTGATTTTCGGTACGGATTGCTTCTTTTGTTTCTTCTTTGGAAGAAATCATATTATGCAAATTTTCGTACTTTACTTGCTTGTTTTCATCTTCATACCCGATGTACAAAAACTTCAGTTCAGTATTTTCATAATTTGATTTTAGGTTTATTTTCAACGTTTTTTTATTTCCTTTTTCATTTTCTTTAACTATGAAGTTGGAAATGTTATCGAACATAAAATCAATGCTATTGTCTTTCCCTAATTCGTATTTTCCTGAGAGTAAAACAATATCAAAGGTTTTATCTTCGTTCATTTTCAGGATTAAATCTTCAGTAAGTGATTTGGCATAATACGCTCCCTGAATGTTTTTAGTTTGTGCAATTGCCCCGAAAGACATTACAACACATAATGATGCGAATAACTTTTTCATAAAATGATTTCTTTAGATTGACAAAGCTAAGTAAAAATACATAAACAGCAAAAATTTCCTTAAGAGTTGAAAAATAAAAAAAGAAGTTATGAAACTTCATAACTTCTGAAACAGCACAGTTTTATAATTTTTCCATTTTTAATATCTTAATGATCCGAAAAGGCTTTCCTCCTCTTCCGCAGAGATAATGAAAATCGGTATGCAGATAATGTACTTTTACTTTCAAGCTATTTACCTTGAATTTTTCGTCAAAATTATCCATCGCAAAAGTACTTTCATCTATTTTGATAAGCCAACCGCAACCATCTACTGCGGGGCTTCCCCAATCGGTGATTTCTCCTTGTGCTATAAGTGTATCTTTGGGAAACACTTCGTCTTCTTTCTTGCAGCATCCCGTTACTACCAGCAACAGCAATGCTAATAATGTTATTGGTTTCATACTTTTATGAATTTAAAAATCAATGCCGTAAAGTTACAACATCAAAATATAAAAGTCAATAGGTATAAAACAAAAGCCCGAACAATAGTACTACTGTTCGGGTTTTTATGTTTATTTATAGCTTTCCTTTTTTTTAAAGCTTCTCTAATTTGTATGTTCCTGCTTTGTTTTCTTCGTCAAGCGAAATAGTAATATTGTAATTTCCTGCGTTTGATTTGATATTTTTACCGCCTGAGGAAAGTTTTCCATTTTGTTCGGGAGCAGGTTCAACAGCGGAGTCTGCACCATAGCTTGTATCCCATTTGTTGTTCAATCGGAATTTGATTTGTCCATCTTTAAGAGCTACATTTTCGGCTTTCCAACTGTTAGTGCTTCCTTCATAAGAAAGTTTGATATCAGTGCCCTTATCAGCATCCCAACCATTGGCTCCGTCACCCACAATTCCCCAAGAGTACTCTTCAATGCTGTATGTTTTAGCATCTACATTCAAAAGAATTCTGTATGTACCTGCTGTTACTTTTATGTTGGCACCTCCGTCAGAAAGACTTCCATTGGCACCTCCTAAATTAACGTCCCATTTATTATTTTTACGGAATTTTATCTCTCCATCTTTCAAAGTAACATAAGCTACATATTGAGTATCATCACCTACCAATTTCCAGAAAGATGTATCAGGTCCGTCCCAACCATTAGGTGCGGCACTTCCTACAACACCCCATTCTGTAGGAGCGATAAGGTCTTTGTAAGCAATTACTTTTAGTTTTTTTTCTGTAAAATCTATGTAATAGTTTGAACCTAACTTTCTTTTTACAGCTACTGAAATTTCAGTTTCTTCATTTGCCTTAGCATTGATTTCAGTCACTATTTTGTTCAATTGTGCAACGGTAAATACAGCAGGTGATTCCGAAGCCGTTCTGGCTACTGATTTCTTGCCATTGGTAAATTCAATTTCGTATATTGGTTTGGCTACATTTACATTCAAAGGTGTGCTTTCCCACGAAACTGTTAATGCGGTTTCTTCTTTTTTATCCTTATCTAAAGTAACACTTTCAGCAGAAAGGGTTGTCGTTACCTTTGCGTTACCGTCATAAGTGACTTTTTCTTCTTTTTCGCAGCTTACTAACGTCAGTGTCAGTAAACTCATAAGGTATATTATTTTTTTCATCTTTCTAATCGTTTTTAAGTTCAGGTTCTTCGGGCTTTAAGCTCAAAAAACCTGAACTTTGAATTATTTTAATATCCGGAATTTTGTTTTAAAACTCCGTTTGAACTCAAGATAATGTTTGTTGGTATAGGATACAGATTTCTGTACGTATCTACTCCTGTTCCGTTTGCTACACCTCCTTTAAATGGCCATACATAAGCTGATGAAGTGAAAAGCCCATAGCGGATAAGGTCAGTACGTCTGAATCCTTCCCAGTAAAGCTCTCTTGAACGTTCATCAAGCACATTTTCAGTTGTTAAGCTTGATAAGGCACTTACTCCTGCACGAGTGCGAAGTGCATTTACATATTGCAAAGCATTTGCCTGATTTGTAGCTTTACGGGTAGCAGCTTCGGCATAATTCAAGTAGATTTCACCCAAACGGATAAGTGCCACATCGGTATCCACAAACTGCCCTCCTGGGTCTTTTCCGGGTTTGTTTGTCGAAGTCAAGTTTTTGAATTTCATCACGGCGTATCCTTCTTTAAAGTCCGAAACATTCCCAATTTCGTACTTCTGCCCTTCCGTAAAGAACATTGCCCTCCTGTCTGTCCAACTTGTTGGCGGATTGCCTGTTCCTGAGAATTTTTCAACCAATGCCTTTGTAGTACGAATACCTGCCCAAGCACCTCCACTTACACCAAAATCGGTCAAACTCATTTTCCCTCCAATAGATGCGTGAACCAAGAACGTACTTCCTGCCCACGTTTGCGAATTAACTCCATCAAAATTGGCAGTAAAAATATTTTCATTTTGTGCTCCGTTAGTGTCATTATCCGCTAAGAACAAATGTGAGTAATTGTTATGCAAAGCATATCCTGAATTGATTACTTTTTCGCTATACGTGATACAATCAGCATAACGTTCTGTTCCTGTATATACCTCAGCATTCAAGTACAAACGCGAAAGCAATGCCCAAGCTGCCACTACATCAACACGCCCGTATTCGTTGCTTTTTGCAGGTTTTAATTCGCTTTCAATGGCTTTAAGTTCACTTTCGATAAACTCAAAAACTTCCTTACGAGTGTTTTGCTTGGTAAGTTTTTCCTGAACCTCAGTGAGGATAGGCACATCACCAAACAAATCCATCAAGTGATAATACGCATACGCTCTGATGAAACGTGCTTCGGCTACGCCATATTTTTTCATTTCTTCGTTGGAACTGTTCTCGTTATTGGCAATAAACGCATTAGCAAATGAAACGACTTGTGCTAATCGGTAGTACATTGCCTCGATAATTCCGTTGGAAGAAGACCAATTCATATTGTGAAAATCAGGCACTCCGGGGTCAGACCACGCCACGATAGCATTATCAGTTGGCAATTCCTGCATATAGAACAACAAACGTGTAAACTGTGAAGTTCCCTCATCAATTCCTTGAATGTCAGCTGCTCCGGCAGGCCCTTGTTGCCCAGTCAAAGCCAGTGAGGCATACACCTTTGCCAAAGCCTGCTTGGCATATTCAGGATTGGTTTGTACCGAACTTGAGTTAATGCTATCAGGGTCGATAGATGGGTCTTGGTCGAGGTCTTTCATACAGCCACTCAGCGTTAAAGCCAGCGCAAGACCAAAAATTTTATATGTGCTAAATTTTTTCATCTTCTAAAAATTAATTTTTTGTTTAGAAATTTACATTCATACCCAATAAATAGGTTCTCGGACGTGGATATACGTTGTTGTCAATACCTCCAAATACTTCGGGATCTAAACCTTTATAGTTGGTAAGTGTCAAAACATTTTGTACTGTTCCGTACACGCGAATGCCGTATTTGTCTTTCGGGAAGTTATATCCCAAAGTAACGTTATCAATCTTGAAGAAAGAACCATCGTGCAAGTACATATCACTAAGTAGGGTTTCAGTAGTTCGTTTTGAAAGTAGGGTATCGTAATAGGTTGCAATGGTATTACGAAGGATATTGTCGCTGTAAACTCTATCCAAAGAAGCGTTAGCAGACGACACGTTGTCATACACATAGTTTCCTAAACTGGCACGAGTAGCGATATTCAAATCCCAGTTTTTGTAATTCAAATTGGTGGTAAGCCCCATTGTAACATCAGCATATGGTGATTTGCCCATATAGCGGTCGTCTTCCGTGATTTTGCCGTCGTTATTTCTGTCCACATACGCTCCTTCAATAGGGAATCCCTTATTGTCATATACTTGTTGATATAGGAAGAAAGTGTAAGGTGCGTAACCTTCTTGGTGGCGTTGTACCGTGTTTCCTGTTCCTCCACCGATGCCCCCTACGTTTTGCAAATTCGTAAGGTGTGTAATTTTATTATCGTTGTAAGCAATGTTGTAGCTCAATGTCCAATTAATATCATCAGTGCGGACAGGCACTACGTTTACTAAAAACTCAATACCTTTATTTTCCATATCACCAATGTTGCTTGAAATACGGCTTCCGTAGTTAGTAAACGGAGCTACGTTGCTCTCAGCGATGAGGTCTTTGGTAAGTTTTCGATATACATCAATACTACCCGAAACGCGGTTTTGCCAGAAACCATAGTCAATCCCTGCATTAAGCGTGTTACCTATTTCCCAACGCAGATTTTTATTCAAACTTTCGGGACGGGCAGTTGGTACAAATTGGTTTCCGAACTGATAGTAAGCCCCTTGATTGATACTTCCTACATAACGAGTAAGGAACAGATAGTCGCCCAAACCGTTTACATTACCTACTTCTCCGTATCCTAAACGCAGTTTTAGTTCGTTAACATTTTCGCTTTCTTTTAGGAAAGATTCATTTTTAGCATTCCAAGCCAACGCCACAGAAGGGAAGTAGCCCCAGCGGTCGTCTGGATTTAACTTAGAAGAGGCATCGGCACGAAGCGTTGCAGTGAGCATATAACGATTATCGAAACTGTAATTAGCTCTACCAAAGAAAGATAACAATACATTTCGGCTTTTATCAATCACAGGAATAACTACATTATCTTTTCCTTTGAAAAACTGTGTTTGGTTTGAATCGTTAGTAAATTCAAATTTTTGATATGAATGCCCCGCCATAAACGAAATGGAATGTTTTCCTAAGTCTTTCACGTAGTTAGCGTACGCATCAAAAAGCATATTAACAGCTTTATTTCCGTAGATGGTTGTAACTCCGTTAAAATCGGTTGAAGAGTTTGGCATTTTAGGGTCGGTAATATCTTTTCCGTTACTTTCTGTGATATCAACTCCTGCATTTACGGTTGCTGTAATATCCTTGAAGAAAGGCAATGTATAATCCACTTTAAGATTTGAAATCAAACGCTTCACATCGGCGGTATTGTTTCTCAAATTCAGCAATGCCATTGGATTGACAGGAGCTGTGTTACTTTGTGAACCACTGCTGGCATCAAGCCAAGAAAAATATCCGTCGTATTTATCAGAATTTGTACGAACCGATTGTGTAGGGTCAAATTCAATTGCCGAACCGATAGCACCTTTTTCAGCAAAGCGATTTTTTACGTAAGAACCGGAAACATTCAATTCTGTTTTCAATGAATTATCAAAGAATCGTGGAGTTAATGAAAGTTTGGCAGTTCCACGTTGGAATTTATCTGTTTTCAAAACTCCATCAGCATAAGTGTGCCCCAATGAAAGGCGATACGGAATTGAAGCCAAATTTCCTGAAATACCCACAGTAGTGTTACTTGTCGGGGCTAATTGGTAGATTTCTTTCTGCCAGTTGGTTGAAGCATTCCCTAAAATAGCTTTTTGAGTTGCGGTTCCGGTTTTATTAACCAAATTGCGGAATTCATCAGCTGAAAGTAAATTCACATAGTCAGAAACTTCTGCAATAGAAATACTTGAATTCAAGACAACCTGCGTTTCTTGATTGACTTTTCCTTTTTTGGTAGTAATCATAATCACCCCATTGGCAGCACGTGAACCGTAAATAGCTGTTGACGAAGCATCTTTCAGCACTGTCATACTTTCAATATCATCAGGATTGATATCATTCAAGATGTTTCTGGCTCCTCCGATAGCTCCGTCATTCATCGGAACACCGTCAACCACCACAAGCGGATTGGAATTCAGCGTCAATGACCCCGTACCACGCACACGGATGTTTTGCCCATCACCAGGAGCACCACCACCCGAAGTGATTTGCACACCAGCAACCTTACCTTGCAGCAAATCTCCGGCAGAAAGGTTTTGCCCTTTGTTAAAATCTTTGGTGGTTACCAAATTTACAGACCCTGTAAGGTCTTTCTTTCTGGCAACACCATATCCAATAACTACAACGTCCTCAAGTTGTTGTGTGTCTTCTTGTAAATTAATATCAATAGTTTGGTTTTCGTTTTTTACCAAAACTTCTTGATTTTTAAAGCCAATATAGGAGAATACTAACGTTTGTCCCTTTTCGGCTTTAAGCTCATACATACCGTCAAAATCTGTGGCTGTTCCGTGTGTAGTTCCTTTCACAACGATGCTCACCCCCGGCAGAGGGTCACCCGTAGCCGCATCTTTGACTGTCCCTTTTACGATTTGTTGGGCATATAACCCTACAGAAACGAAAAGAAACAAAAGCAAAGTACATACATTTGATGCTTTCATAAAGAATTTCTTAACAATTAAACAAAATACTATAACAATTCTACTTCTCGGTTGTAAAAATACGACTTTTTTTATTCCGAAAAATTTCCGCTCGAAACAAATCGAAACGAAAACGATGTAGTGTGGATAACTTTTGGCTTTTTTAACGTATTGTGCAGATATTTTTTGAATTGTTAAAGTTGATATTTTGGGTTTAAATTACCTTACTTTTGTACTTCTGATAGAAAAAAGTATCTTTGCGACTCTAATCAAAATTAAATTTCAATGAATAAATACATTTTTGCGGCATTCCTTTTGGGAGCTTTTGTTTTCTCAAATGCTCAAAACAAATCGTATTGGCAACAACAAGCCGATTATGAAATGGAAATTGATATGAATGTTAAGAATTTTCAGTACAAAGGAAAGCAAAAACTCACCTACACAAACAACTCTCCTGATACGCTGAATGTTGTTTTTTATCATTTGTTTCTGAATGCTTTTCAGCCGGGAAGCGAAATGGATGCACGCTTGCAATCCATTCCCGACCCTGACCGCCGAATGGCAACAAACGTAGGCACAAAGGAGAAACCCATTTACGAAAGCCGAATTAAAAATTTAAAACCTGACGAAATAGGCTACATAAAGGTAAAATCACTAACGCAAGACGGAAAATCACTTCGTTACAAAACCGAAGGCACAATTCTGAAAGTGGATTTGGACAAACCCATTTTACCGAATTCAAAAACTGTTTTTGAAATGGATTTTGATGCTCAGGTGCCGGTAATGATTCGTCGCACAGGGAGAAATAGCAACGATGGCGTGGCTCTTTCTATGGCTCAATGGTATCCTAAAATGGCTGCTTATGACACACGAGGCTGGCACGCTAATGAGTACATCGCTCGTGAATTTTACGGTGTATGGGGGAATTTTGATGTAAAAATTACCATTGATAAAAATTATATCCTTGGAGGAACAGGCGTTTTACAAAATAATAATGAAATTGGATTCAGGTATGAAAATGAAGGAGTGAAAGTTTCTAAAAGTAAAGGAAAAACTAAAACGTGGCATTTTGTTGCCAAAAATGTGCACGATTTTACTTGGGCTGCCGACCCTGAATTTCAGCACGACAAAATTGCTTTAAAGGACGGAAAAACATTCCATTTTCTGTACAAGAAACATTCGGAAAATTGGAAAAAAATGCAACCCGTTTTGGTTAAAGTTTTTGACTTCTTCAACACGCTCATTGGGAAGTATCCTTGGGAGCAATATGCTTTCATTCAGGGAGGTGACGGCGGAATGGAATACGCTATGTGTACATTGGTTGCAGGAGGGGAGAAGTATGATTCTGTTTTGGGAACATCAATTCACGAACTTGCTCACGCTTGGTTTCAGCATTTGCTGGCTACCGATGAGGCTTCATATGCTTGGATGGATGAAGGCTTTACTTCATTCATTGAAGATTTGGCAATGCATTTGGTTGTAAATCCTGGCTCGAAAGAACCTCCTTTCCGAGGAGCTTATGAAAGCTATTACAGATTAGTAGCATCAGGATTGGAAGAACCAGCCTCAACACACGCCGACCGTTTTAACACGAATTTTGCTTATTCCGTAATGGCTTATAGCAAAGGAACTTTGTTCTTGACACAGTTAGGTTATATCATTGGTGACCAAAATGTTATAAAATCATTGAAACAATTCTATAAAGATTTTGCATTTAAAAATCCTTCGCCAAATGATTTTATCCGAGTTGCGGAAAAAGTATCAGGAATGCAGTTGCAATGGTTCTTGAATGAATTCATAAGTACTACAAATACTGCCGATTATGCAATTGAAAAAGTAATTTCTAAAGGAAATAAAACAGAAATAACCTTGCGTCGTGTGGGTAGATTGCCTTTACCTGTGGATTTGTTTGTGATTGAAAAAAGTAAAAAGATACATTACTATCACATTCCGTTGCGAATGGCTTTCGGCAAGAAGGAAAATCCTTATAAGTCGTATGAACAGCAAGTGTTGTCGTCTTGGGGCTGGGGGCATTTGACTTATACGTTTGAGGTTGATTTGCCTTTAAGCGAAATAAAATCAGTTGCTATCGACCCTGATAATGTTTCGGTAGATATCAACAAGGAAAATAATATTTTCAACAATTAAAAAACAGAAATTGAAAAACGTAGATTATTCTTTTCCAAAATCGGAAAGGTTACGTAAGTTAAAATACATCCAGCAGTTATTTTCTGAGGGGAAAAGCGTTCAAAGTTATCCCTTGAAGATGATTTATTGCCCTATTGAAAGCGACTTAGAATCTCAATTTCAGGTGCTTGTCAGTGTTCCGAAAAGAGGTTTTAAAAGAGCTGTACATCGCAATCGTATTAAACGCCTTATTCGGGAAAGTTATCGTTTACAGAAACATTTTTTAGGTGAAATTACTTGCGAAAAATATGCTTTGGCGATTATTTTTATAGGAAAAGAAATTCCTGATTATGATTTGATTTTCAGAAAGGTAATGCGTTGTTTCGAAAAGTTTGGAGAAGAAATAAAAACACAATGAAAATAGAAAAGTCCGCTTGAATTAGCGGACTTTTTTCTTATCCAAAAATTTCTTCAAATCGGAATGTTTCATTTAATCTCACACCTACTTCGGTACGTTTTAATGTACAAATTTCGTGATGAGCGTCGTGTTCTAAAAATAAATAATACTCATTTTCAACAGCTTTCTTAAGGAAAATGTCTTTCTCTTCCAACGTAAGCAGCGGACGAGTATCGTATCCCATTACGTACGGCAACGGAATGTGTCCCACAGTTGGCAGCAAATCGGCAACAAAAACAAGTGTTTTTCCTTTGTAACGAATATGCGGAAGCATCTGTTTTTCAGTATGTCCGTCAACAAACAGAATGTCAAAACCTAATTCGCTATTCTCTAAAAAAGTTTTTCCTTGATTATCAATAAAATGCAATTGACCACTTTCCTGCATTGGCAAAATATTTTCTTTAAGGAAAGAAGCCTTTTCACGGGCATTGGGTTGGGTTGCCCATTGCCAATGCTTTTCGTTTGTCCAGAAACGTGCGTTTTTGAAAGCAGGTTCGTAGCCCGTTCGGTCTTTATTCCATTGAATTGAACCTCCGCAATGGTCAAAATGCAAGTGCGTCATAAAAACGTCCGTAATATCATCACGATGGAATCCCGCTTTTTGTAGTGAATCATCTAAATTGGCATTTCCCCAAAGAGCGTAGTACCCGAAAAATTTATCCGATTGTTTATTTCCCATCCCCGTATCAATCAAAATCAGTCTGTTACCATCTTCAATGAGCATACATCGGGCAGACAATTCAATTTGATTGTTGGCATCTGCCGGATTGGTTCTCTGCCAAATAGTTTTAGGAACAACACCAAACATTGCTCCTCCGTCAAGTTTGAAATTTACGGTTTCAATAGGATAAATTTTCATAGTTGTAGTTTTAAATCTGATATGTTTTTATTTTAATAAAGAAGCAATAACTTCAGGAAAGTGTTTGTATTCAAGCTGATGTATTTTTTCGGCGAGAGAATCGGGAGTGTCGTTTTCCGAAACGGTTGTTTTTGCCTGAAAAATAATAGCTCCTTCATCGTAATTTTCATTTACATAATGAATTGTAATGCCGCTTTCTGTTTCTTTATTTTCAATAACTGCCTGATGCACAAAGCTTCCGTACATTCCTTTTCCGCCGTATTTAGGTAATAATGACGGATGAATATTAACAATTTTGTTTGGAAACTTCTCGATGATATTCTCCGGAAACTTCCAAAGGAATCCTGCCAAAATAATCAAATCAGGTTTTTGACTTTTTACGATATCAAGCACCACTTCCGAATGATAAAATGCTTGTCGGTCAAAAACAATAGAAGGAATTTGCAGACGTTTGGCTCTTTCCAAAACTCCGGCTTTGGGATTATTTGAAAGGATTAAACTTACTTCAACTTCGTCATTTTCTTTGAAATAAGTAGCTATTCGTTCGGCATTGCTTCCTGAACCTGAGGCAAAAATTATTATTTTTCTCATAGAATTTTATTAAAAAACAGTAATCAACTTATTTAAACCGATTTGTTTAACATCAAATGTAGTTTACTAAAGCACAAATGTATAAAAAGATATTAACAAAAGGCAAAACTATTCGTAAAATAAGAAGATATTATCTATATTTGCGAGGTTATAAAGAATCGTATTGTTATGCCAAGGATATATTACAGAAATAGAAGGATATACGGTGAACCACTTAAAAATGAGAAGATTACGCTGGATGTATTTGCTAAAATATTAGCAAGTGCTTCTTTCATTCCTGAAGATGCACTACATATTTTCAAACTTCCTCAAAAATATTCTATTCTACCTTGGAAAAAAGACGATAAGGGCTTTAAATACGCCGTTGTATGGAATCAGGATAAGCCTCATAGCACTGCCGAATACGGTGATTTTTACTTGCCCAAAGCAATTGTCTTTTTTGATGTGAAAGACGCTTATTTTCCGTCGGAGTATTTCTTCATTGTGAATATTGATAATCAGTTGGAAATAAGCCACTGCCGAGCGGGAGCAGATACTTCGTGGTATCAGCAGCCTGAATTACGTCGGGAAGTTACAGACCCCAAACTCGTCAAACGCATTGAAAAATCAGTTACAGAATTACAACAAATTTTGGGTATTCTTCCGAAAAAATAACAGAGATTGAACGCCTCTTTCATCTCTTCCCACTAATAATTTTCAGGTCGGTATCGCCATAACATCGTATATTGCCCCACAGCCATTTGATTTGAAGCCTCTTTGGCTCGTTGTGCCACTTCACCCTCAAACATTTTGTCAATAGTTTCGTGCCAAAGGCTTACCCACTGATTAAAATGCTCTTGAGTGATGCCATAATTCAAATTTTTATCCACTTCAATATGCTTAAGTGACGGACTTCCTTTGAATTTTTGAACGCCAAAGAGAATGGTTTCCCAAAAATCGGTTAGTTTTTCCAAGTGAGCAGGCCATTGTTCCTCCGCAATGTGACTGTTAAAAATAGGTCCCAATAGGTCGTGCTTGCGTATTTGAACATAGAATGCTTTTACCAATTTGTTTACATCTTCCCTTGTTTCAATCTCCTTCATACATTTTTATTTTTCAGATTGTTTAACGACTTCTTCAACCCTTGAAATCGTATCTTGCTTGGAAAGAGTCAGACGTACTATACTATCTTCCAGAGCTTTTAAATCGTGAGGAACATTTCCTTCCAATGCGATGATAGCTCCCTTTTTCATTGTATGAACAGTTCCGGCAACACCAAAATCAATGGTTCCTTCCAAAATATGAACTACAATCGGGAACTTCGTTTGATGTTCCTTCATTATTTGTCCTTCGGACATTGCAATACGGATTTCTTTTGAGAAATCAGACTCTAAAACTACTTGCGTATTTATCTTTTCTTGTGAAAAAACAAGATTTTCACTAAATGAACTTAACTTCATAATTTACTTTATTTTGAATTAAATATTTTTAATAGAATACAACCAATTCCGTAACAGATAATATCTTCCCACGAAAAATAATTCCCCATTAGGATATAACCAATACTTCCTCTGGAAAAGCCCAGCAACTCAGCAAGTTTAAAAAACTGCAATATTTCAATGGCAACCGCAAACAGAAACACGCCAACAAGCAATTTATCTTTATTTTTAACTTTGAAGAAAGCTAAAACCAACGCATAAATTAGCATTACAACCAAAATATCTCCTACGTAAGCTCGCAGAAAGTACATTTTTCGCAGTACCGTTGCGATAAGCACCTCTATGACAAACAAAAACACCGCTTGCAGGAAATATTTTTTGTTAAATGTAAGCCTCATATTTATTTTTATATTGATTCTACTTCAACAGATACATTAACTTTCCTGCTCAAAAAGCGATTCTCCGTTGAGGTTCGTAGTCAGTGCTGTAGTCATAAAGTCAAAAAACGGACGCATCGCCTTAAATGCCTGTACGACCTCTTGCCAAAAGTCGGATTTTAGCACCTTTTCCATACAGAAATCGTATTTCAACAGAAATTGTTTCTTCCGGATGTAATGAATCATCGGGTTATTCTTATCGAACTCTTTCGGAGCTGTTTTGAGCTCATCGCCCCAAAGTTTTCCCTCGTAATATTTCCGAATACCTTCGGATTGCATCACCTGATTAAAACCCTCACCGTCAAGTTCTATTTCTTTACGAATACGATATAAATCTTCCTTATTCGGAGCGAAAAAACCTCCGCCTACAAACGTCTCATCAGGTGAAAGATGCAAATAATAACCTCCACGATAATGAGGTTGCTTACGCGGAAAATACAAACCGAAGTGCGTTTTGTAAGGAGTTTTGTCTTTTGAAAAACGAACATCTTTATAAATTCGATACATTTTCATTTCTCCAAGAAAATCACCTTTGGAAACTTCGTCATAAATAGTTCGAAAGAGATTCTCTGCCTTTATTTTAGCATTTTCATACTCGTTTTTATGCTCGGCAAACCACTGTCGGTTATTATTTTGAGAAAGTTCTTTTAAAAAAGAGAATATTTCTTCCATATTTTAAGAATTTTCTTTTATAAATACATTTTGTAATAGATTTTTCTATTACAGAAATGGATATTTTTACTTATTTTTTACTACAATACCTAACGCTTCAAGAGTTTGGTCATTCTGAAATAATATTTTGGCATAAGAAACGAATTCTGTATATATCGGATAAATCTTATCAAAAGCCTCATCACGCATTTCGGTTGCTTTTTGAGCCTGACCAATCTCTTTTTTTTGATTCTCTTTTAATTGAGTAAGTTCAGCAAGTGCATTTTGTTGTGCTTTTAGGTCGTTTTCTTGAATATTGATAGTACTTACCTTTTCCAAAAACTCCGAGTTATTCAATAATTGCCCGTAGAAATTATTTACCTGCTGAAACCACGCCGCATAAGCATTCTTTCTTCCGATGTTCAAGCCTAAGGTGCTTATTGCTTGTACATTTCCTTTGAATAAAATCTTACAGAAAGCTAAATGCCTTTTGTATATTTCATCAATCTCTTCACGTTTTTTATTTACCTTTTCTGTTTCTGCGTATTGCTCACCGTATTCTTTTTTCTGTACTTGTAAGAGTTCTTCCAGCTCATTAATTTTCTCTAAGTATTCATTAAATTTCTCTTCCGTATAACCTAAAGTTTGTAGTTGAGGCAGAATATTAGGTAGTTTTGCATTGGCAAATGCAATTTTCATCTGTAAAATAAGTGTATTTGTAGAAATATACTTACTTTTTGAAGTAGAATTTGTATTGTTTTCCATAATTTATGAATTTTAGGGGTTTATTATTTCAATATTTTAGCAAAAAATCTGTTTTTTACACTTTAGAAATCATTCAGCAAGTTTGATAATCCATTTCTGAGGCTTGATATATGATTTCTGCACATTGATAATCTATTTCTGATTGTTGATATATGATTTCTGTAACTTGATAACTTATTTCTGATACTTGATATATAATTTCTGCAAATTGATAATCCATTTCTGCGAATTGATATGGTATTTATATTTCTTGCTACTTTATATATGCAAAGTGTCAGTACATTATATTCTTATTTAGAAAGATTATGCACAAAGGTACAACAATTTTTGTAAAAGTCAATAGGGGATTATTAATTTGTTTGAGAAGTTATGCAGGAAGAATTATCTCTCCGGAGGAAAAACCACTCGGAATCCTGTGAAAATTTGTCCCAACTCGGTGCAGTTATGTCGTTTTGCGATGCGGATATTCGAAGGCTGTTGGTTGTAATGCCCGCCTCGGGTGACTCTGTTTTCGGGATAATCATTGTTTGTCGGCGTTTTGCTCATTACGGCGAAGAGCAGTTTCCCGATGAGTGACGGTTCTTCTTTGGGAACGCTCGTATTTCCTAATTTATAATCGTACGAGGTGAAAATATCTTCGCACCACTCCGATACATTGCCGTTCATATCATAAATACCCAATTCATTAGGTTGTTTTTTGCCAACAGACTGAAGTTCATCGGTATTTTGCCGATGCCAAGCCACATCGTCAAGGGAATTGCTTCCTGCGTAGGTGTGATTTTTGGTTTTGTTGCCTCCGCGAGCTGCGTATTCCCATTGCTCTTCCGAAGGTAATGTTCCGCCTACCCATTCGGCATAGGCTTTGGCTCCGTGCCAAGAAACCAACACGACGGGATGCTGCTCATAGCCCTTTTGAGCGACGTATTTTTCGTTTACTTTACGGATTTGACACCAACCTTCTTTCAGTTCTATGTAAGGAACATCGCCATTCTTCCGATTTCCTTTTGCATTGAGGAATTCGGCATATTGAGCATTGGTGATTTCGTATTTACTGATTCTGAAACTCTTCACAGTTACCTTATGTTGCGGACGTTCATTGGCTTCTCCTGCTGATTTAGGGCTTCCCATCAGGAAAGAACCTCCTTCTACCACGATTTTATCCTCTTCCGGATAGTTTCCTTTGGTTTGTGCTTTTGTCATTATCGCAAATGAAACAAGAAAAATAAAAAATATTTTGTGATGCATAAATTATTATCGGTTTTTTACGAAAGTGATTGATTAATCAACAAATGAAGATTTTTTTACTTTATAAAATACAATTCATAATCCAAACTATACCCGTGAGGAGCATTATCTTGCCGTAACCAATCGGTAGAATTTTTCATTTTCAATAAAGAATAGCTTTTCTTCTTGTTTAAGGCTCGTACTTTTATGGTTTTGTTTGTGTTGTTTTTGTCCAAAATTTCAAATCCGATGAAATATGTTTTATTTTCTTCCAACTGAATGGGATTTGATGAAAAACTGAATATGATTTCTTTTGTATTGTTATTCAGCGGGAAACTTTGTGGGGAATACAGCATTATTTCCATCGTTTCGGACAAAAGCAGAGGACGAGCAAAAATGATTTCCTCTTCCATTTTTAAATCCGAAGCGTCGCACCAAAATTTCATACCCACCAAATTCATTGTATTCTTCTGATGATAAGTGCTTACAACAGAAATGTTTCTGCTCGCCAATTGGGTGAGGTACTTTTTGCCTTTCAACTCCTTTTTTATTTCATATTTTGGTGGTTGTTGTGCAATGACAATGACTTCCTCCAAAACATTTATTTTCTCCTGTGCCGTTACAAAAAGCGTATGAAATAAAAGAACGAATACATATCGTTTCATAATCAAAAAGATAAGAAGGTTTTATAAAAACTACAAAGACATTATAGCAAAACAATAAAGAACAAGAAAACCTTGTTCTTTATGTTTAACTAAAATATAATTTTATAATTATTTTTCAAATTTAATGGGATTTGCATTCGTATCTAAAACAAAATACTTATTTCCTTCACTAACTAGAAAATAGATATTTACAAAGTCTTTGTTTCTATAATCCACAGAATCTAAACCCTTACCGAAAACTTCTCTTGATGAAGTATGTAAAATGGAGTGTATTCTGTATTTTCTTTGAGGAGCAACAACCCATCCACGAGTTGAGAAATCAACTATCCCTGATAGCTCTTTGTCAGATTGTACGTGATATTGAAATAAAACATCATCATAGAAAGGCTCACTTAAAAGTTCCCCAAATAGTACTTTTTGACCTGAAAGTGTAATTAAGCCTTTTTTATTATCAAAGTCTTCAACGTACAAAAAAGTTTCAGGATGTTCCAACTCCCAAAATTTGACTTTTTGATGAAAAAATGTTTTATTTTTAGCTCTTTTGAATGAAAATCCTTCTAATTCCTTACCATTTTGGTCTATAACAACATCTTTGTTTTCTTGATGTAAAACTGTATAATATAAATTTCCGTGTGGAATAGGTATCATATCTATATTGTCCTCATCACGTTGATGTCTCTTGTATTTTTTTGAATATTCTGTGATAATAGCTAATGCCCCTCCAGAAAGCTCTACTTTAAAACCTAAACTATCCATAGAGATATGTTGTTTCACTGAAACTGGTAAAATATCTCTAGAAGTATATGTTTCTGAAAGAATTCTTGTTGGATTATTCTTTTTTTTAGCTTTTTCTACAGAAAAAGTATAGTCTTTATAAATTATAACTTTATGATTTTTAAGACTAAACTCTAAATGAGGTTGAAAAGTGTTAGGACTTTCCATAATAGGTTTAGTTATCTTTTCTTTTGAAACGACATCCATCAAGCCCCAATCCTTTCCATTGAGGGAGTAAGGAACTAAATTGATAGGATTATATCCTTTTATTTTGCCTACTATTTCATCTTTAATAGTATTTTCAATGTTGGAAAACTGAGCAAACCCTTCCAAGACACTAAATAAGATTGTTAAAGTAAATATGGCTTTTTTCATTCGTACGAGTTTGTTAATACGCTCTATCTTTTTTTCCTTCATAAAAGTTGATAAAAGCTCGGTTTACCACACGGTTTCCGCCATTGGTTGGGTAATCGCCTGTGAAATACCAGTCGCCCAAATTTTGCGGACAAGCCTTATGCAAATTCGCCACTGATTGGAAAATAATTTTTACATCAATCGGATATTCTTTCGGCAATAATAATTCCGTGATTTTATCGGTAATTTCTTCATCAGTGAAAGGAGTGTAAATTTCTTTGACGTAGTTAATCACTTTGTCGTCGCTTAAATTCACTTGGGCGATACATTTTTTATACACCTCGTCCACAATATCGTAAGTACCTCTTTCTCTGTGTAGTTGCAGGGTAGCCTCAAAAGCAATAAGGTCTTCCAAACGAGCCATATCAATGCCGTAACAGTCGGGATAGCGAATTTGCGGAGCGGAAGAAACCACCACAATCTTTTTCGGTTT
This sequence comes from Capnocytophaga stomatis, assembly GCF_002302635.1. Lineage (NCBI taxonomy): Bacteria > Pseudomonadati > Bacteroidota > Flavobacteriia > Flavobacteriales > Flavobacteriaceae > Capnocytophaga > Capnocytophaga stomatis. Next base: position 1,387,718 of record NZ_CP022387.1, on the reverse strand, counting down.
TAATCGTCCTAAAATGTTCAGAATGCTTTTCTTCAAGGTAGTTCCTCGTACGATACTATCATCAATAATTATCAGATTATCACCCTTTTGCACTGAACCATAGGTAATGTCGTACACGTGAGCCACGAGGTCGTCTCGTGAGCTGTCTTCCGTGATAAATGTGCGGAGCTTGGCGTCTTTAATGGCAACTTTCTCTTTTCGGATTTTTTGCGAAAGAATCTCGGCAAGTTTTTCCGAAGAAATGTTCTTTTCTGCCAAAATCTGTTGGTGTTTCAGCTCATTAAGGTAACTATCAGCCTCTTCCACCAAGCCAAGGTAAGAAGTTTCTGCCGTGTTGGGAATATAGGCAAACACCGTGTTTTTCAAGTCGTTACTTACAGATTGCAACACTTCGGGAAGTAACAAAGCTCCCAATTTTTTGCGTTCCAAATAGATTTCTTTGTCGCTTCCGCGTGAGAAATAAATTCGCTCGAACGAACACGCTTTTCGTGGCAATTGCGGAATGATTTCAGTAATGGAAGTACTTCCGTCTTTTTTGATGATGATGCCCGAACCGGGTTCGAGTTCCTGAATTTGGTCGAATTCCAGATTGAAAGCCGTCTGAATTACAGGACGTTCCGAAGCAATAACCACCACTTCATCGTCTTGGTAATAATACGCCGGACGAATGCCCGCCGGGTCGCGAACCACAAAAGCGTCGCCGTGACCGAGAATACCCGCCATTGCATACCCGCCGTCCCATCTTTGGGCGGATTTGCGTAGAATTTTCGCTACGTCCAATTCTTCGGCAATGCGTTTGGAGGCTTCTACTTTTGAAAGTCCTTCGTCTTTAAACTTGCGGTAAAGGCTTTCTACTTCGGTATCCAAAAAATGCCCGATACGCTCCATAACCGTAACAGTATCAGTGTCTTCTTTGGGGTGCTGACCGAGAGCTACCAAACGCTGGAAGAGTTCTTTGGCATTGGTCATATTAAAATTCCCCGCCACGATTAAGTTACGCGACTGCCAGTTATTTTGTCGCAAAAATGGATGTACGTTTTCGATGCTGTTTTGCCCGAAAGTGCCGTAACGCACGTGCCCCAAATAGACTTCCCCCACATACGGAAGCAGTTTTTTCTGTGCCTGAACATCGTCTTTCAGTTCGGGATATTCTTTCAGTAAAGCACTGATACGCTGATTGATTTGCGTAAAAATATCCTGTATGGGTTGGGGTTCGTTGCTTCGAACGCGACTGATATAGCGTTCGCCGGGTTGCATATCCAGTTTGATACTTGCCAGTCCGGCTCCGTCCTGCCCGCGATTGTGTTGTTTTTCGAGCATCAGATACATTTTGTTGATGCCGTAGAAGGTAGTTCCGTATTTTTGTTTGTAAAAATCCAGTGGTTTTAGCAGTCGCACCATCGCGATGCCGCATTCGTGTTTAATGTTGTCGCTCATTGTTTGTCAGTTAATCTTTTTTGATTAATTTTTATGCAAAATATGCAAATATTCTGTGGTTTGATTTGCTTTATGATTTCTGTTTTCTTCTTTGTCGGCTTTAAAACGTTGGTAATTGGTTGTTACCAAATCGTATTTGCCGTATTTTTCCATAATTTTTTGTATTTCAGATGATGGCATAAGCCCTTCGTTGTTATAACTTAAGAAAATATATTCAAATTCGGCGTGTTTAATCAAATCGTCAAATGAATTTGCAACTTGATTTTTCTTGCAATAATTCGATTTTTCATAACTCCGAAGCCCTGTTTTTCCTTTGGGTACAAATTCATCATATTTGGCTATGGTGTTAAGTAAATGATAATTAGCTCCGTACTCGCGTGCGTTGTAAGGTGGGTCAAGATAAAGAATATCGCCTTGAATTTTTTTGATGAGCGAATTGCTATCTTCATTATAAACCTTATGTTGGTTATGGTTTACGATAAAATCGGCAGGTTCTATCCATAAATCTTTTTGAGCCGATTTTTTGATATGTTTTAAAAAAGCCCCATATACCGAAGCCGTGTTTGCCACCTTATCGGCACTTTCAAGCAGTGATGCTAACAGAAAATAATACTCATTTACAGATATTTCCTGCCTGTTTTTCCATCGTTCAATTTGCTGACGAATGGCATCGATGCGTTTGCCGTTGGCTTCTTTGAAGTACTGCCTTTGTGCCTTCCCATTTTCGGAGTATTCATTAAAGATAAAGCCTTCAACCCCAGTGGTGGAATTCAATTCACAGATGTATTTAAAATAATCTATGTGAGTATGATTTTCAATATAGTTCTTGTTAAGCACATAACTATAATATTCCAAATCATTGGCAATTACTTGTTTTACTTCTTTTTTGAACGAACGCCCCACAATGCCTGTTCCTGCAAACAAATCACAAAAAACCCTATCCGATAAGTCTTGCCCAACCACCGAATAAATCGTCTGTTTGATAAATGCCGAAAGTTTGTATTTTGAGCCGATGTAGTTCATATTAATTGTATAAAAGTATAACAAACGCCTCTGTTTGGTAGGTTTTGATTCCGCCGTTTATGTGTTTGAAATCAAATGTTACCTTTAAAGGGGTTTCCAAATTTATTTCTGAAATAATTTTTCGTATTCTGACAGGCGAAACTTCTTCATCCAAATACACAATGAAAAGACGGGGAGAGGCTCCAAACCTGCCCTCATCTTGATGTTTATAAAGATACTCCGCTACCTTATGCGGATTGTTTATGGCGAAGTTTTTCCAATGGCCTCCAAAATCTTTTTTAAATTCATTAGTAGGACTTTTAGCTACTTTTTGGTCATAACTTTCCCCATTAATAAAGAAATCAACCCCTCTGGTGTGAGATAACGTAGGTATAATATTTTCATTTTTCAGAAAAACCAAGGTTTCTAAAAAATCATTCCTTTCAGTATTTATTTCCTTTATTCGGCGATATCTAACAGCTGCTAACTTTACCTTTTCATCTTTAACCAAACGTGAGGTGTTTTCAGCATTAAGATGTTGAACAAAATTATCAAACTGCCCTTGTGAAAAAGGCCAACCTACATTGCCTAAATTCAGGTTTTTCCACTCGTTAATTAAGATGTTTATGGTTTCTTCACCTTTTAAACCGTTTATAAACTTGGGTTTTTCTTTAAAAAGCGTTCTGATTTTATCCTTTGCATCATCATAATTCCAAATACGTACAATTTCATTAAATAATTCGTCAGATTTTTGTTTGTACAGCTGCCTTATGTCGTATCCGTACAGCTGTAAAAATTCAATGGCGTTGGGTTTGCTACTGAAAATCTTTTTTACGATATCCCTATCAATGGTACGCTTGATGTCTCTGATGTTTCTCATTTCACAAAAGGTTACAAAATTTCTCTTTTCACATCTCTTTTAGCTTTTTGTTTATTACTTCATTACTTGCCAGTTGTTTACAAGTAGAAATCCCCGTATGTTGAAGGATATCTATCCATTACATTTCGGTTTTCTTTTTATTTTGCAAGGGGTTTGAAATAACGCCACAAAAATATAAAATATAGTGTACTAACGAGCTATATTTAGCTATTTTTTTGAATTTCGATGTATAAACAAAAAATCTGAAAGATATATTCTTCCAGATTTTTTTTTAAATGTTTTAAGTACTTTAAGGTAATGCAACAATTTTATCGCTAAATTCAGACCAACTTTCGGCTATTTTATAAGCATTTACACTACTTGCTGGCACGCTAATCCGCCTAACTGTAAATTTACTAAACGTTGTACTTTTAATTACAGGAGGTGTTGTAGCGTTCACAGTCATTGTCGTTAAGCTACCACAGTTTCCAAAAGCATCTCTACCAATGCTTTCAATGCTTTTAGGAAGATTAACCGAAGGAAGATTATAACAATCATAGAAAGCATAATCTCCAATATGAGTTAATGTATTCGGAAAATTAATTGTTATTAATCCGCGACACTCTCGAAAAGCCCCCGTTTCGATATTTTTCACTCCATCTTTGATGGTAACAGTTTTTAGTCCTGAATCATAGAAAGCCTGGTTACCAACACTTTGTATTGTAGAAGGAATGGTTATGGAAACTAAATTATAACACTTGGTAAAAGATTCAAGTCCAAGAGTAGTAACACCATTGGGAATATGAACATTTGTTAGCTGAGTACAATTTTCGAAAGCTCTGTATCTAATATGTTCAACCTTATCAGAAATAACAATAGAGGTGAGTTTTTTGCGGTCTTTAAAGGCTTCTGGTGCAATAGAAGTAACCTCACGGAGCTTTATATCCTTCTGCATATCCACCGAAATGGTTTCGGGATTGAGCCATTTCTCTAATACCTTTCCGTCGGTACTTAATTGGTAATCCGATGAAGGGTACAACGGCTGCTCTTCTGTTGAATCTTTTTTACAAGCTACTGCAAATGCCACAAACAATGACAAAGCTGCATAAATCAAAGTTTTCTTCATATCTATAAAAATTTAAATGTTACGCTATTTTCATTTCAAACTGCGTGAGTTCTTTAAAACGGAAAAGACGCTCACGCATTTCCTCTTTGGAAAGTTCCAGCACACGTTCCGCACCAAATTTTTCCACACAGAACGAAGCCAAATTAGAACCATAAATCACCGCATTTTTGATACTTTCAAAGGAATAATCATCTGCACTGGTTAAAAAGCCCACCATTCCGCCCGCAAACGTATCGCCAGCTCCCGTAGGGTCAAAAACTTCTTCCAAAGGCAGTGCAGGAGCAAAGAAAACAGAATCCTGATGAAACAAAAGTACCCCGTGTTCGCCTTTTTTGATAACCACATATTTTACCCCCATATTCATTATCTTTTGAGCAGCCTTTACCAGCGAATACTCCCCCGTGAGTTGGCGTGCTTCTTGGTCGTTGATGGTAATGACATCTACTTTGTTTATCACCTCAATGAGCAGTTCCCAAGTGTTGTTCATCCAATAGTCCATCGTATCGAGAACTACCAAATTAGGTTTCTTATTCATCTGCCGAAGGATATCAAGCTGTATTTTAGGGTGTAAGTTACCGAGCATAAGTACTTGGGCATCTTTGTATGCTTCGGGAATAACGGGTTTAAAATCCGATAGCACATTCAATTGTGTTTCCAACGTATCGCGTACGTTCATATCGTTATGGTATTTTCCGCTCCAAAAGAAAGATTTTCCTCCTTTAACAATTTCTACCCCCGAAATATCAATATTTCTATCGGTCAGAAGGTTCAAAAAAGGTTGTGGGTAATCCTCTCCTACGATTGAAACAACGGCAGCATTTACCCCAAACTGAGCCGCCGCCACAGCAATGTAATTCGCGGCTCCTCCCATTATTTTATCGGTCTTGGCAAAAGGTGTTTCAATCACGTCAAAGGCTACGGTACCAACGATTAGCAATTTACCCATTTTTATTGAAAAAATTTATAGTTTTTGAAAGTCTTATTTTTTAAGCTACAAAGATAAATATTAATTGAGAATATGCAATTATTTAAGAGGAAGTGCATTTATTGAATTTTAAATGTTTTGCTTGCTTTGGTAAAGAATGAAGGAGACTTTTACAATCAATATTTGTGTGTTGTTGTGAATTGAATGAGTTGTCCTTCTTTTAACAATTTATTTATTTAGATTTATTAAAAATATTTATACATTTGTATCCTAAAAAGAGTGACAAACAGTGCGAAACTATTTATTTCTTTTTGCGGTTTTTATTTTCTATCAAGTACACGGACAGGCGACACTGACCTTAAAGGTTCAGGACTCTCTGCAAAATCCGATTGCTCAAGCACACGTTTTGGCAAATAACAAAGGAAATTTCACCAATTCGGAGGGGATGTGTTCTTTCTCTTTACAAGAAGGCAAATACACAGTAAAAATTTCACATATTTCGTTTGAGAATTATTCCGCAAATATTTCTATAAAAAATGATACTTTGATAGTAATTTCATTGAAGGAAAACAGAGAATTTTTGCAAGAAGTGGTAGTTACAGCGATGGAAAAAAAAGCTCCGACATCTACTTCCGTGATTGACCAAAAGGCTATGAAGCATTTACAACCTTCAAGTTTCGCTGATTTGGTCAGTTTACTGCCAGGGAAAAGTGTCAGTGCTCCCGTGTTGAATCAGGCAAACAAGCTCACTTTACGTGAAACGGGTATTTCGAGCGGTAATTATTCTATTTCATCATTGGGAGTTGCTTTTACGATTGACGATATCCCAATAAATTCAAACTCCAATATGCAAGAAACGGTTGGTTACGAGATGATTGTAACACCTTCCTCAGGTTATGTTGATGCGAAACGAAATGTTGTTCGCTCAGGAATTGATATGCGTTCCATTTCCACTGATGACATTGAAAAAGTGGAAGTCGTAAGAGGAATTGCTCCCGTAAATCAAGGAGATTTGAGCAGTGGATTGGTTCAAATTTCACGAAAAAGAGGAAAAACTAACTGGAACTCAAGAATGAAATCTGACGGATTCAGCAAGTTATTTTACGTTGGTAAAGGTTTTCATTTCAAGAAGCAAAATCTAAGTTTAAATTTAAGTTTGGATTATCTTGATGGGTACAGAAGCTATGCGTTTAACGAATAGAGATTTGAATATCAATTTTATAAAGTTATTCAATAGTCAGAAAAACACTTACGGAATAAAATTAAATTATCTTCGGAATGAGAAAAAGGGTATAGAACCTATACTTTCAGGAAGAGGTAATAACAATAATATTGAAGTAATTTCCAGAAATGAAAACTATCGCCTTGAAAATGATTTTTTTGAGTTGAGCGGACTGTTTTATTCTGGCAGAAAGGCACAGTTGAATTTTTCTCCTTTTGTAAATTATCAGATTTATCGGGAGGAGTATTTTCTCGTTAAGAGCTTTCAACATTTTGATTATATGGGTGTTGGTGCCAAAATTGCGTATATCAACGCTTTGGATGCTAAAAATGTTTTATCCTTCGGTTTGAATATCAATCACCGAAAAAACTTGAAAAAAATGTCCGTGCTAAGAAATGATGATGAAATTTCATTAAGCGAAATGATGAAACATAATTATCACTTTTTAGCTTCTAACTCTACAAAATACGGAGTGAAATTAAAAATAGATCGCTATTTGAGTCCGAAATTTAATATTTTTTTTGGAATTAGCAGTGAAATAGTTACTTTTGAAGGGAAAACAAACTATTTGTACAACATTTCAACAGGAGTTAGTTTTTAAAACTATTTCAGAGGATTATATTTATGAGACGTATTTTTATATTTCTGAGTGTTTTTTCTGCGTTTGCTATCTGTAAGAGCAATGAAAACTTAAACAGATTGCAACAGGAAGAGGATTATATTAAACCTGTCTAAACTTTTTAAGAGGAAAATTAAAAGTTCCAAGAATTTTTAGCATTTTTGTTTTGCATAACAAAATGAAAATCAAGGAACTTTGAGCAAAGATATAATAAAAAAATGGATTATTTCCCATTTGAGTATTGGAAAAAGAGGATTTAAAACAAAATTTGATTTATCATTAATTTTTCTTCTGATAGTCAAACGATTAAAAACAGGTTGCCAGTGGAGGGAACTTCCGGTAGAAGTGTATTTTAAAGACCAAAAAATAAGCTATCAAACAGTCTATTATTATTTCAATAAATGGAGTAAAGATGGTAGTTTTAAGCGAATTTGGCTTAATTTGTTGCTTGAGAATCGGAGAAAATTAGATTTATCAAGCGTCCAACTTGATGGTAGTCATACTCGATGTCGAATGGGAGGGCAATCTGTTGGTTATCAGTTAAGAAAAAAGTCAAAGACCACGAATTCTATCTTTCTGTGTGATAATTTGGGGCAAATTTTAGCAATGGGTAGTCCAAAATCCGGTAATCATCACGATTTGAATGATATAGACTTTGTTTTAAAAGAGATTTTGAATCTTTTGGAGGAAGCGAAAATAGAGCATAAAGGCTTGTTTGTCAATGCAGATGCAGGTTTTGATAGCCGAGACTTAAAAAGTTTTTTACAGGAAAAAGAAATAATACCTAATATCAAACAAAATCCCAGAAATGGACAAAATGAAAATATTTATTTTGACGAAGAATTATATAAAAATCGGTTTAAAATAGAGAGAAGTTTTGCGTGGCTTGATGGTTTTAAAGGATTGATTATAAGATATGAAACCCTAAACACAACTTGGATGGCTATGTTGTATCTAGGGATTATACTAACATTTATTCGAAAAGTTTAAACAAGTTTATTATCATTGAATCTTATAAAAAGCCTATTAATCAATGGCCTAAACCTACTATCGATGATGGAGTGGAGTGGACAGAAATGGCTCCCATTGAAACTGATATGGACTATTACAAAAATCTTGAAAAGCCTGATGTGCAATTGGGTATGATATTGTTTTTTGACCCAAAATTATCAGCTTCTAACCAAATTTCTTGTAGTACTTGCCATCATCCTGAGATGGGCTGGACAACACACACCAAAAAGGCTGTAGGACACGACCACCTCGAAGGAAGCCGCAATACGCAATCAATTCTGAATGTTGCAAGTAAAAATACCTTTTTTTGGGACGGACGAGCATCTTCTTTAGAAGAACAAGCATTAGGACCTATAGGAGCTCATAATGAAATGAATATGAATATTGACTTGTTACCGGGAAAGTTACAAAAAATAGAGAAATACAGGGAGTTGTTTGATAAAGCTTTTCATACGAAAAGAATAAAATCTGAACATATTCTCAAAGCCTTAGCTGCTTTTCAGCGAACGGTGAAAAGCCAAGCCAGTAGAGTAGATAAGTTTATGCAAGGAGATTTTAAATCTCTTACAAATCAAGAAATTAAGGGATTACATATTTTTAGAACTAAAGGACGATGTATGAATTGTCACAACGGACAGTATCTCACTGACGAAAAGTTTCACAACATTGGGTTAACCTATTACAAACGTAAATACGAAGATTTAGGAAGATATAACATCACTAAAAATCCTGATGATGTAGGTCGTTTTTTAACGCCTTCCCTACGAGATTTGCTAAATACGCGCCCTTGGATGCATAACGGATTTTTTGACGATTTGACAGGAATTGTAAATATGTACAACAGTGGTATGCAGGTTGTTAATCCAACTCCTGAAGAAAAAACAAAAGACCCTCTTCACCCTGTGGTTGACCCACTTATGAAGCCTTTAAACCTAACTTCGCAAGAGATAAAAGACTTGGTTGCTTTCTTAGAAGCCCTGAACGGAACGAAATTCAAAATGCCACGTCCTGAGATTCCCCGATAGTCAAGGAATTTTATTGATTTTCATTCCAATAGAAGCTATCAGAATAGATTCGTTTCCCGAAAATATCAGTACCCACACGTACGATAGTCGCTCCTTCTTCGATGGCAATTTCCAAGTCTCCGCTCATTCCCATCGAAAGTTCTTTCATTTCTACATCAGGGAGTTGCAAAGCCGCAATTTCCTGCTGAATTTGTTTTAACAAACGAAAGCATTTCCGAACCTTATCAGCATCCGAACTGAATAGTCCTATCGTCATTAATCCTTTAATTTTGAGTGTGTTGAGTTGAGCTACTTTTTTTACTAATTCTATTGCATTATCAGGGTGTACGCCAAATTTACTTTCTTCTCCTGAAGTATTTATTTGTATAAAAACTTCCATTGTTTTGTTTTCGGAAGACAGACGCTGATGTAATTTTTCAGCCAATTCATATCGGTCGAGAGATTCTACGCAGCTTACATCGTATTTTAGAATGTCTTTTACCTTATTTGTTTGCAAATGCCCGATAAAGTGGTTTGTGTGTTGAGTATCTTTTAAATCATTATATTTTTCTTTAAGCTCTTGCACTCTGTTTTCAGCAATGAGCGTGTAACCTGCATTTAAGGCAATTTTTATTCTTTCAGCAGAAACGGTTTTCGTTGCAAGCAATAATTTTACTTCATTCGGATTTCGATTGCTTTTGGCACAAGCTGAATTTATTCGATTTTGTATAACTTCAAGATTTTTTAAAATGTCCATAATATGTATTCTGCTTTTTTCTTGCCAAAAATATTAATTTTATTCTTTTAATCAAAAAATCATTTTCAAAAACGACTTTAAAAATATTGTTTACTTCAATGCAGATAATTTTTATTATAGAAGATAATAATCGTTATATAACAAAAATTTATAGTAAATGTTGTGTTATACAATATTAATTTAGTATCTTTGTAACCTGATAAATAGTAAAAATTTATAAAAATGGCTTTAGAAATAACAGATGCTACATTTGAAGAAGTAGTTTTGAAAAGTGATAAACCAGTTTTGGTTGATTTTTGGGCAGTTTGGTGTGGTCCTTGCCGTATGTTAGGTCCTGTAATTGAAGAAATTGCTAAAGAATACGAAGGAAAAGTGGTTGTTGGAAAAGTTGATGTTGATAACAATCAGGAGTTTGCCGGTAAATATGGAGTAAGAAATATCCCTACGGTTTTAGTTTTCCAAAACGGAGAAGTTGTGGGAAGACAAGTAGGTGTTGCTCCTAAAAAGACTTACACAGACGCTATTGACGGTTTGTTGTCATAATTTTTGTTCTTTACGTAAGAAGAAATATCGCATATTGCCTTTTGGGTAGTATGCGATATTTTTTATTTTAACGAATTTCTACTTAGCTTTTTGAAAGATTTTAATCCTCCAGTTCGGGAATCCATAAGTGCTTCTCGAAATCAACAACTTGATTATCTTTTACTTCAATGCCTTCATTTTCTAAAAGTTGTTGCATTAGGTTAGTGCCTTCAAAATGAAACTTGCCTGTGAGCATTCCTTTGCGATTTACAACTCGATGAGCCGGAATGCCTTCCTTTCCGTGAGAAGCATTCAAAGCCCAGCCCACCATTCTTGCGGATTTTTTTGCTCCTAAATAGTTGGCAATTAGCCCATATGTGGTTACTTTTCCGTATGGGATTTTCTTTACAACTTCGTACACTTGCTCGAAGAAATCCATTGTTATATATTTTTGAAATTCAGATAACTAAAAAATAAAAGTGATAGGAGCAAATAAAATTCATCAAGAAAAATGTTCCTATCACTTAAAGTTGTTAAAAGTAGTATTCAATGATTATTTAAAAAGCCATTTGTAAATATCATTTCCGTTGGCATACAGCACCAATCCAATCAAAATGAAAAATCCAATCATTTGAGCATATTCCATTACCTTTTCATTTGGCTTTCTGCCTGTAACCATTTCGTAGAGCAAGAAAACAACGTGTCCGCCATCTAAAGCAGGAATAGGCAAAATATTCATAAAAGCCAATATTATGGAAATGAAAGCCGTAGTTGACCAGAAAGTTTTCCAATCCCATTTAGCAGGAAACATATTCCCGATTGCCACAAAACCGCCCACTTCCGTAGCTCCTTTTTTAGTGAAAACAAATTTGAACTGAGCGATATAATCACGCAAAATCCAATATCCGTATGAAAAACCTTCACTTAAAGCGGAAGAGAAGTCGTACTTTTTATGAACGATATCAATTTTTCCTTCTCGTTGTGATGCTACAAACCCGATTTTTCCTTTCCCATCAGGAGTAACTTCAATGTTTTGTGTTTGTCCATCGCGTTCCACCTTGAAAGTAAGTACAGAACCTTGCGGATAAGAGGCTATCGTAGGTGATACATCTGTGTAATATTCAATAGCTTCACCGTTGATTGATAGAATTTTATCTCCTTTTCGGAATCCGGCTTTTTCAGCAGGCGAACCCACTATCACGGAGTCCATAATTGGTTTTATTTTTGGACTGAAAGGAGTCATCTCTCCTCGCAAGTACAACATTTTTCCGATAGAATCAGGCAGTGACAAAAATCGCGTTTGCCCGTCTGAGCCTTTTACCTTCAGGTTGCTCACATCGCGAAGCATCACATAACGATTGATATCAAGCACGTTTTCCAAAGTTTTTCCGTTTACCTCAGTAACGATGTCACCATTTTGAAAGCCGTATGATTTCATTGTTTTACTAACTGCAAAACCTCCTTCAATACCATTTTCTTTTACCTGATTTTCTCCCCAAACGAACAAAATCATCATATAAATCAGGAAACCTAAAATGAGATTAACGGTCACTCCACCAATCATAATGATGAGGCGTTGCCACGTAGGTTTTGAACGAAATTCCCAAGGTTGAGGCGGTTGAGCCATTTGTTCCTTGTCCATACTCTCATCAATCATTCCCGAGATTTTAACATATCCCCCCAAAGGAAGCCACCCGATTCCGTAAACGGTTTCTCCTATTTTCTTTTTGAAAAGAGCAAATTTTACGTCAAAAAACAAAAAGAATTTTTCAACTCGGGTTTTGAAAATTTTGGCAGGAATGAAATGCCCTAATTCGTGTAAAACAATCAATATTGAAAGACTCAGAATAAGCTGAGCCGCTTTAATCAAAAATGTTTCCATTTATAAATTTTAAAATTTTTCGGCAAAAATAAAATAATAATTGAGAATATTAAACTTTTATTTTTGTCACTACGTAATTAACTAATTTATTTTCTCGATAAAATATCTCACAAAATTGCCCGAAGTTTCCTTAGCTTCGATACCCAAATCGGAAAGGTTGCTAATCATCAAATCCGAAAACTGATAATGTACTTGCCAATCAAATACTTCTGCGGTAATGTTTTGCATATTTTTCACATTAACAGGAGTTTCCAGCACATCCGAAAGTTTATACAGAAAATCATTTACAGAAATATTATCCGCCGAAAATTGACTTTCATCTACCAGAAATTTTGGATTTTTTGCTCCCCAATCAATTTGGTCTTTATTCCAATACGCTGAGGTTGAATCAGGTAAGTGAATTTCGAGTATTTTCCCGGCTCGAATTTCTGTTTTTAATGTGTAGCCCAAATCTTGCAAAATTATATTCGCAATTTCTTTTTCTTTCCACGAATGATTAAAGCTTTTTTGGATAAGTAGTTGATATTGTTTGAAATCATCTTTCAATGTTACTTGTTTCCCGCTGACTTTCAGAAGATAAGCAACAATTTGCGACAAAGAACCTTTTACTGAAGTGACATCATTGATTCTCTCAATTATCGGAAAAGAATTTGCAGGAATGTTTACTTCTTGTATTTCAAAATTTTTGTCAAGTGTTACGGTTATTTCTTCTTCATTTTGGTAGGAAGAATATTTCAGAAAGTCGTAAATAGGGCTTGTTTTTTTATTTTTTGAAAGAAAACTTCGAATCATTCTCGGAGTGATGTTGGCAGGATTTCCTTTCCAGAGAATCTCTCCGTTGGCATTGAATAGAATTCCGTAGGGAAGAGCTTTAACATTGTGTTGTTTGAAGTTTTGTCCTTCATAATCAATACTTACGGCAAGCTTTGTCGGATGTCTTTCCAAAAATGAACGCACCACATCCGAACGCTCTTGCGTGAGTGAAACAATGTACAAATCATCACGAAATTGCTCTTGAACAGTATTCAAATAAGTAGAAACGTGAACGCACGGAACGCACCAAGTAGCCCAAAAATCAACAAAAAATAAGGATTTGTCTTTCGGAGTGGCCAATTCGGAATATTCAACCCGCTCCGAAAAAGTCATTTGAGAAAATCCAAACAAATGGACAAATGAAAATATGATTAGAAATATTTTTTTCATAGAAAATTGATTTTATAACCCTGAAGGAATAGCAAAAAGGTTGCCAATTTTTTGATGTCAGCCATTGAAGGTCTTTTATAAATTCAGAAAAGACGCCCAAAAGGACGTCTTTTTTGTAAAAATTCTCTTTATTTATAAATGACTAATTTCTGACCAACGTGGATATTATTTCCTTTAATTTTGTTCCAACGCTTTAAGTTTGAAACAGTAACCCCATTTCGTGAAGCTATTTTTCCCAAAACGTCTCCTTTTTTCACAGTATAAACTATTTTTTTGCCCGAACTTCCTGCGTAATCTCCTTTTACCAATTCGGGAAGAGCTTTTTCTCTTTTGGCATTTTCTTCGTTCAAGTAAGCGTAAATGGTTTCTTCGTTTGCTACAAATTTGCCAATTTCTTCAATGGGTAATCGCAAAGCATAATTTTTTCCCTCTACATAAGGCACAATATCCAATTGATAGGAAGGATTGAAAAACTGTATTTCTTTAACATCCATTCCTGTCAATTCAGCAATATTTTTGAAAGGAACGGCTTGTTTTACTCGTACTGTGTCGGTTACAAAGTAGTGATTTTCACGTCTTTGAGGTCTAAATCCGTGTTCCTTTGCATATTCGAAAATATAAAGTGTAGCTAAGAATGCAGGCACATATCCGGCAGTTTCACGAGGCAAATACGGGCGTAAATTCCAATAATTTTGTTTCCCGTTAGAACGACGCATCGCTTTGGTAACATTGCCCGGACCGGAGTTATAAGCTGCCAAAACCAAATCCCAATCTCCAAAAATTTGATGTAAATAACTCAAATATTTCGCAGCAGCTTTCGTGGAACGAACTGGGTCACTACGCTCATCAACGTAATTACTCACTTCTAATCCGTAGCTTTTTCCTGTAGCGTACATAAATTGCCACAAACCGGTTGCCCCTACGCGTGAACGAGCTTTTGGATTCAAAGCGGATTCTACAATGGCTAAATATTTCATTTCCAGAGGAATCCTGTGGTTGCTCATTTCCTGTTCGAACATCGGGAAATAATAATCGCTCAGGCTCATCAATCTTTCCAATGAAGAACGACGATTTTTCAAAAAAGATTTGATAACACGTTCTAAAATAGGATTGTATTCAATGTTGAAAGGTGTTTTTTGATTGAGTTTCTCCAAACGTTCTTTCAGTACTTCAGTGGATAATTCCTCATATACTACATCGGTAACAGCTTCATTTTGAATTTCTTCACTCATTTGAAAGAATAAATCGGAGTTTGAAAGTTCTTTGAGCCATTTTTTGTCATAGCTTTCGGCTTTCGGGTGGTCTTTCAAAATGTAAATTCCTTCTTTTTTAATGCCTGTGGGCGGAGTTGGCTGTGAATTATTGAAAATTTCGTTGGATTGTTGTTCTATTTTTGAAATGGTATCATTTGGGATATTTGGTTGCACCTGAGCCAACATACTTCCTACCGAAAAGCAAAAAAACATCCCAACACTACATTTCTTCATAAGTTTACACATAAAGTCACAATTATTTCAAGCTACAAAATTCAAAATTAATATTGATATGGGCAAATTTTAGGATGTTAAAAGATGCAAAACCAATGATAAGCAAAATGTTTAACGAATTCAAAATCCTCAAATTGACCTTTATTTTGTTATCTTTTTAACAAAAACAATGCCGAATTTATTCCCATCTCAAGAAAAAACACTAACTTTGCAAGTTCAAATAAAAAGGAAATCAGCATAATTGATTTTTTAAAATTCGATAGAAAACATATGAAAGATTCACGTAAAAAAACTGAAGCATTAGACTATCACGAGTTTCCTCAGCCGGGGAAAATAGCAATTATACCAACTAAAAAGCACGCATCGCAGCACGATTTGTCATTGGCATATTCGCCAGGGGTGGCAGAGCCTTGTTTGGCAATTGCAGAAGATAAAAACAATGTTTACAAGTACACATCAAAAAGTAATTTGGTAGCGGTAATTTCCAACGGAACAGCCGTTTTGGGCTTGGGTGATATCGGTCCGGAAGCCTCTAAACCTGTAATGGAAGGAAAGGGATTGCTTTTTAAAATATTCGCAGATATCGATGTATTTGATATTGAGGTTGATGCAACCGATGTGGATAAATTTGTAGAAACGGTAAAAGCCATTGCTCCTACTTTCGGAGGAATAAATCTGGAAGACATAAAAGCTCCGGAAGCCTTTGAAATTGAGCGTCGATTGAAAGAGGAATTGGACATTCCCGTAATGCACGACGACCAACACGGAACGGCTATCATTTCTGCGGCAGCACTAAAGAACGCTTTGGAAATTGTTAATAAAGACATTAGCAAAGTGAAAATAGTAGTTAGTGGGGCGGGTGCCGCAGCGATTTCTTGCACGCATTTGTATATGGCTTTGGGGGCAGACCCGAAAAACATCGTAATGTGTGACAGTAAGGGAGTTATCCGCAAAGATTCGCCTAATTTGACTGAGCAAAAAGCTGAATTTGCAACCGACCGAGATATTCACACCTTGCAAGAAGCAATGGAAGGAGCCGATGTATTTATCGGGCTTTCAAAAGGGAATGTTGTAAGTCCTGAGATGCTTCTTTCAATGGCTAAAGACGCGATAGTTTTTGCAATGGCGAACCCAACCCCTGAAATTGATTATAATCTGGCAATAAAAACTCGTCAAGATATTATTATGGCAACAGGTCGTTCCGATTTTCCTAATCAGGTAAATAACGTGCTGGGATTCCCGTTTATTTTCCGCGGAGCGTTGGACGTTCGTGCTACTAAAATCAATGAGGAAATGAAACTTGCTGCGGTTTACGCAATTGCCGATTTGGCTAAAAAAACGGTTCCTGAGCAAGTAAATCTTGTTTACGGTGCGGAAAATCTTTCTTTTGGAAGAAATTATATCATTCCGAAACCTTTTGACCCTCGTTTGATTTATGAAATTCCGCCAGCGATAGCGAAAGCAGCAATTGAGTCGGGAGTAGCTCAAAAACCGATTACTAATTGGGAGGCTTACCGAACTGAATTGATGGACAGAATTGGTAACGGAAGCAAGGAAATCAGAATGTTGCAAGACAGAGCTAAACAAAATCCTAAACGAGTGGTTTTCCCAGAGGCAGATCATCTCGAAGTGCTTAAAGCTGCACAGCGTTTGCACGAGGACGGCTTAGCGATTCCTATTCTGTTAGGACGAAAAGATATTATAAAAGAACTAAAAGAAGAAATTGGGCTTACTGCTGATTTACAGATTATTGACCCTAAAAGTGATGAAGAAAAAGCTCGCAGGGAGGAATTCAGCAGAGTTTATTGGGAAAAACATCAACGAAAAGGAGTTATCCGCTTAACAGCCGAAAGAATGATGCGTGAGCGTAGTTATTTCGGGGCGATGATGGTTAATATGGGGCAAGCCGACGCTATGATTACAGGGCGTACACGTTCTTACCCATCGGCAATCCGTCCGATTTTGGAATTGGTTGAGAAAGAAGAAGGTGTTGACAGAATTGCTTCAACCAGCATTATGTTTACAAAACAAGGACCTCTATTCCTGTCCGACGCCACCATTAATGTGAATCCAACCGCTGAAGATTTGGCTAATATCGCCTTAATGACGGCAAAAGCAGTGAAAATGTTTGGTATTCAGCCTTCTGTGGCAATGCTTTCATATTCAAATTTTGGTTCGGCAAACTCTGAAAGTACCAGAAAAGTACGTGAGGCAGTTGCATATTTGCATAAAAATCACCCGGATTTGGTAGTTGATGGAGAAATTCAGGCTGATTTTGCTATCAATCCTGAAAAAATGGCAAGGTCGTTTCCTTTTTCAAAATTGAATAACGGAAAAGGTGCAAACGTGTTGATTTTCCCTAATTTGGAGTCAGCAAATATTACCTACAAAATTATGAAGGAAATCGAGAACTTTGAAACCGTAGGACCTATTACATTAGGACTAACGCAAGCAATTCACGTTACTACGTTGGGCTCAAGCGTTGATGAAATGGTGAATTTGGCAACCCTTGCGGTGGTTGACGCTCAAGAGAGAGAATGCCGTAAAAAGCAAATGGAATGTTAGATAAAGATAAAAGGCAAGAATTGAAAAATTCTTGCCTTTCGTTTTTATAGTTAGTGAAAGAAAAAATTACTTATCTATTGAACCAACCACACGCTTCATAAAGCTGTT
The DNA here is from genome assembly GCF_002302635.1 of Capnocytophaga stomatis. Taxonomy (NCBI): domain Bacteria; kingdom Pseudomonadati; phylum Bacteroidota; class Flavobacteriia; order Flavobacteriales; family Flavobacteriaceae; genus Capnocytophaga; species Capnocytophaga stomatis. Next base: position 1,369,989 of record NZ_CP022387.1, on the reverse strand, counting down.
GAGAGCTTCTTTTTGTGGAGTTCCCTGCTTAATCATTTTATCTACCTCAATAGCACCATAAAGGTTTGAAAGTAGCTCCCCGATTACGTCCAATTCCTCATCTTTCAAATTTTCACACTCAATTAAGTTTTCAAGTGTTTCGATGGTTTCATTTACGTAATCTTGGTCATTTTCTCCAATAAACTGTACAACGTGCTTAATTAGCGGTAATCTCATCGATAAATTGTTTTAAAGATTCTGCTTTATTTGTTTGTATTTGACCTAACAAAGCTCCGTTTTTGAAGGCAGCAAATGTAGGTAAATTATCCACTTTGGCTAATTGCCTTGATTGCGGATTTTTTTCTGCATCTACATAAATGAATTTTGCAGAAGTATTTTCTGAAGCGTATTTTTTGAATTTAGGCTTCATAATTTTACAATTTCCGCACCATCCGGCACCATATTGTACAAAAGTCAAATCATCGGAAGCTATTAATTCCTGAAGATTATCTTGCGTTAATTCTTCCATAATTAGTGTGATTTTAAGTATTGAGAAACACCGTCTCTGTTGGCGTTCATTGCATCTTTTCCTTCTTCCCAATTCGCAGGGCAAACCTCACCGTGTTTTTGAACGTGAGCGTAAGCATCAACTAAGCGGAGATATTCCTTTACGTTACGTCCTAAAGGCATATCGTTTACACTTTCGTGGAATACTTTTCCATCTTCATCAATCAAATACGTTGCACGATATGTAACATCGTCACCTTCCAAAAGATAGCTTTCAGCCACTTCGTCATAAATTTCTCTTGAATCCAAAATTCCTAAAGCACGAGCCAAATTTCGGTTTGAGTCCGCCAAAATAGGATATGTAACTCCTTCGATACCACCTTGATCTTTAGGAGTGTTTAACCAAGCGAAGTGAACTTCGGCAGTGTCGCACGAAGCACCTATGACGGTCACATTTCTTTTTTCAAACTCAGCTAAAGCTTCTTGAAAAGCGTGTAGCTCTGTTGGGCAAACGAAAGTAAAATCTTTTGGATACCAGAACAAAAGTACTTTCTTTTTGTTATTTACTGCTTCTGCATATACGTTGATTTTGAACGTATCTCCCAAATCGCTCATAGCATTAACATCAAAATTCGGGAATTTTTTACCTACTAAAGACATAATTTTATTTTTTTATTCAAATTCTGGGCTAAGTTACGGATTTTATTGTGATAAGTGCCATAACTTTTATTGAAATCTTTTATAATACAATAGATTTTCTTTATTTATGTGAAGTAGGAGAAGAGTTTTGGCTCTTGCTTCTCAAATTTCGTTATCTTTGCCGAAAAAACTATGAAAATTAACAGCTTTTTTGGTGTGTTTTTACGATATTTTCTGCAAGGAATCCTGATTGTAGGACCTTTAAGCACCACAGTTTGGATTATTTGGTCTATTTTTTCAAGCATTGACAATCTTGTTCCTGATGTTTCAAAAAAATACCCCGGAGTTGTGTTTGTTGTACTCTTCTTAGGAACGACATTAATTGGCTTTATCGGGAGTAAATTCTTCTTAGGCAGGCTGTTAGTAAGTGGTTTGGATTATCTGTTGGAACGTATTCCGGGGATTAAATTCATATATTCATCTATTAAAGATGTGCTGACTTCGTTTGTGGGTGATAACCGAAAATTTAATAATCCTGTTTGGGTAAAAGTGCAAGAGAGTCCTGAAATGTGGCGTATCGGTTTCTTGACGCAGGAAAATATGGATTTTACCAATATGGAAGGAATGGTGAGTGTTTATTTGCCTCATTCTTATGCCGTTTCCGGTTGGGTGATTGTAACTAAAGCCGAAAACATAAAACCAACTGAAGGATTATCGGCTCATAAAGCGATGGAATTTGCATTGAGTGGTGGTATGATTGGCGGTGTAAAAGGTTCTTAAACTTTTGTCATATCTGAAAAAAATATATTACTTTTGCTTTGCAAAAAATAATTTTATATGAGAAATCACGTACCAAAGTATCAAAAACCGATAAAAAGCGTGAATGACCCTATCGTGCAGGTAGATAGCTGGCACGATGCCATTGACGCATTTGACGAAAAAGATTACGAAAAGTCATTGCGTAGTTTATTTCACTATATGAATCCTGAAGTGGCCAAAAAAATTCCTGCTACGGGTGATTTTTCAATAGAATATCCGCAAGGTTCTTCGCGAGTTACTTTCGGATTGAAAAATGGAATATTCTTCATAGAATCTCCTTTTGTGAAGATGACCGAAAATACGAATAAAGTAGCGATGCTTCGGCACGCCAATGAGTTGAATTTTAGTTTTTTAACAGTTCCTCAAATTCACTTGATTGACGAAACTCTTTGGTTCAAATTTGAAACTCCTCTGCACCTTTGTCAGCCTAATAAAATTTATGACGCTTTGCGTGAAATTTGTGTGGCAACTGATGATTTTGATGATGAGTTTATTGAGAAATATGAAGCGGAACGCATACAAGAACCTGTTGTTCAGCAACTTTCAGAAGCTGAAAAAGCAGAGGCTTGGAACCAAATTCAGGCTATTCTCGCAGAATACCGCCGATATATGGATTATTTCGAGGAGAAACGCTGGGACGGAAGTCAATGGGATATCCTTATGTTGAGTCTTTTCCAATTAGGAAATATGCCTTACATTCAAGGAATTTTACGTACTGATTTACAGGAGTATATCCAGAATATAAACAATAACCGCATTGATTTTCACTTCCGTATAGATAAAGGTAAAAACTTCTTCAAGCAACTTTCTGAAAAGTCACAGGACGAAATAATGAAAGATGTATATTACACTTACAACTTGATGGGACTCAAATGGCGTTCTTCAGGTAAATTCTTGCAAGAAGAAGCTCACGGATATGAAGAACAAGTGCGTAAGTATAAGAGTTCCAACGATTACTTCAATATTTGTTATTATCTGTACTATTTGTATTTGTACATTTTGTATCATTATAATTTAGACCAAGAATACCGTAGTTTCATTACAGGTACTCTTGAAAAAGCCTCCGGAGAAACTTATGAACGGGCAGCTGAAATATATTTGGAATCGTTTGAACATCTGCTGAAGGAAACTCTTCCGAAAGGGTTTAAAGTTGAACAAAAAGCCAAGAAAGGATTCTTTGCTCGATTGTTCGGGTAATGAGTTTTTAGTGAGCAGAATAACAAAAAATAAAGATAATGGAACAGCATAAAAAATATATATACAAAGTAATCACTTCGGAAGGAACAGGAAGTGGTTTTGCCGTGAAAGGACACGATTTCTTGATAACAAATTATCACGTTGTTGAAGGAACTAAACAATTAGCGATTGAAGATCAGGAACGTAACCGATACTTAGGCGATGTGATAATGGTAAATCCGCAGTTGGATTTGGCTTTTGTTCGTGTTGAAGGGCTTTCACTTTCCGATTCGTCAATCACGATTGATAACAGTTTGGAAATCACAAATACGCAAAAAATTTTCATCAACGGATTTCCTTTCGGGATGCCTTTTACCATCACAGAAGGAATAATTTCTTCTACGAATCAACCGATGAATAATCGGCACTATATCCAAACAGATGCTGCGGTGAATCCCGGGAATTCAGGCGGACCAATGTTAAATCAGGCAGGCGTTTTGGTTGGTGTAACAACTTCCAAGTTTAACAACGCTGATAATGTTGGTTTCGGAATCCGATTTAATGAAATTATTAAAGAAATTGACGATTTTAATTTTTCGGATAAGCTTTATCGAGTAAAATGCAATTCGTGTGACCATTTTATTGAAACTCCTACGAAATTTTGCCCGCATTGCGGAAATAAAATAGATATTTCTGTTTTTGAAGAATTTGAAAAATCTCCTTTTGAAGAATTTATCGAATCGGCAATTGAGGGAATGGGAGCTAATCCTGTGCTTTGCCGTGCGGGACGTGATAGCTGGGAATTTCATCAAGGTAGTGCATTGATTCGTATGTTTGTTTACCAGCGTAATTATTTGATAGTTACTTCTCCTTTGGTGAAACTTCCGAAACAGAATTTGAAGGCAATTTATGAGTATATGTTATCGCATCCGTATGCTCCATATCACTTTGGCGTATCGGATAGCATTGTTTACATTTCCTACCGCGTACATATGTCGGATGTATTTTCAGATGATGCGGAAAGAATCAAAGGCTACGTTCGTGATATACCGCAATTAGCTGATGATTTGGATAATATGCTTGTAGAAAAGTATGGTTGCGATTTTTCGATTGACGCAAAAGTAAACTAATTTTTAAATTGATTTTAAGTTGAAATATAATGCAGAATTCAGAGTGAACCAGCCTCATTCTGAATTCTAATGTATAAATATTATGAATATTATTGACGTTTTAATTGTTGTTCTTTACATTGTTTTAACTGTTGGTGTTGGTGTTTGGATTTCAAAACGAGCATCAAAGGGATTGGATTCTTACTTTTTAGGAGGAAATTCGATTAAATGGTATTATCTGGGGCTAAGTAACGGTTCGGGAATGTTTGATGTGGCAGGAACGGCTTGGATGGTCGGGATTTTGTTCCTCTACGGAGTGAAAAGCTTTATGTTTATGTGGATTTGGCCTATTTGGAATCAAATCTTCGTGATGGTTTTCCTCGCTGCTTGGATTCGCCGTTCCAATATAATGACGGGCTCGGAGTGGATTTTGACGCGTTTCGGGAACGATAAAGCAGGAAGAGCTTCGCACTTGATTATTGCCATTTTTGCCATTATTACTTCAATCGGATTTATTGCTTATTTTTTTGAAGGAGTTGGTAAATTTATGACCATTATTCTGCCTTGGGATATGACACTGGCTTTCGGAAATACAATAGTACTTACTTCGGAGCAAAGCTATGCCCTTATTGTTATTTTACTTACCACGATTTATACTATCAAAGGCGGAATGTTTTCAGTAGTAGCTACTGAAGTTTTGCAATACGGAATTATGGTGCTTGCCGGAATTTTGATTGCAGGATATGCTTTCTTCACCATCAGCGATGCACAAATTACTTCGATTATTCCCGAAGAATGGAAAAATATCTTTTTTGGTTGGGAGCTTACTCCATTTTGGAACGAAAAGTATCAAGCTTTCAATGATTTGATTGATACGCAAGGATATAAGATGTTCGGAGCCTTTATAGGAATGTCTCTTCTGAAAGGATTTTTCGCCAGCGTTGCAGGTCCTACGCCAAGTTATGATATGCAACGTATCCTTTCTACCCGAAATGTAAAAGAGGCTTCATATATGAGTGGTTTTACAAATCTTATTCTTTTTATTCCCAGATATTTACTTATTGGAGGAATTGTAGTGATAGCATTGGTTCATATTGCTCCAGAAATGTTAGGGGGGAGTTTGACGAATAATGATTTGGAAACTATTTTGCCAAAAGTAGTAAACTTTCATATTCCGGTGGGTATCAAAGGATTGTTGCTTGCTGGTTTATTAGCTGCGTTTATGTCTACTTTTTCGGCTTTTGTAAATTCAGGTCCTGCTTATATCGTTAATGATATTTATAAAAAATATTTCAAGCCTGAGGCTTCTGTAAGGCATTACATCAATGCTTCATATTGGGCATCGTTTGGTATTGTGATTTTGGGAGTGATTATGGGCTTTTTTGCAGAGTCTATTAATTCCATTACATTGTGGATTACCAGTGCTTTGTACGGAGGTTACGTTGCTGCAAACTTTTTGAAATGGGTTTGGTGGCGATTCAACGGATGGGGATATTTCTGGGGAATGCTCGCAGGATTACTCATTGCCACACTTCAATTTATTTTAGACGGAAATAAAGATAATTTTACTGAAGGCACTTGGCTTTATGATTTAGCTCATATTCCACCAATATATTTATTTCCAATATTTTTCATATTTTCATTGATAGGTTGTTTGTTAGGGACATATTTCTCTAAACCTACGGAAATGAGCGTATTGGTAAATTTCTACAAAAATATTCGTCCGTGGGGTTGGTGGCATCCGGTTTATTTACAGCTACGAAAAGAAGACAGTACAGCCAGCAAAAACCACAACTTTTGGAAAGATATGGGCAATTGCGTTATTGGTATCGTGTGGCAATCAAGTCAGATATTAATCCCAATTTTCCTTCTGATTCGCGATTATCCAAAAATGTGGTGGTCAATCGGGGTGTTTGCGGTTACTACTTTAGTGCTGAAATTCACTTGGCTCGATGTTGTCAGAAAATATAAAGATTAATTAAGAAAATTAAAAAGGCGATGTAACACATCGCCTTTTTTGTATTATACTGGTACGCATACATATTTAGCTAAAATTTTTTCCAATTTCTGAATGCTTTCAAGGCAAATCCCATCAAGATTGATATGTTTCTTTGTGCCATTTTCCTTCGTTATTTCAAGTATTTTGTTTTCGATATGAAAGCATCTTATATCATCAAAACTAAATGTTTTACCCCAAAAATTATTTACTTTTATAATGATTCCTCTTCTGTTCCACTCCACAAAGTTACGAAACCAAAACATTTTTGAGTAATTTATAAACATCATCAGAAAAGGAAGTACGTACACTATTTTCTCCATACAGGGTTTTCGATATGTAGAAGTTCATAAAGATTCAAAAGAAGCAGAATAAAACCTATTGCAATTAAAATATTTACAATCATACTGATACTGCTAAAACTTTGCGAATTATAAAAATGAATTTTTCTCATAATATTTTTGGATTTTGAGGAATAAAAACCAAGTGCCAAGTTACAAGTTTCAAAACTTTACACTTTGAACTTTATCCTTATCATTAAACATCCCCGCTCTTCGAGCTGTCCCTTCAAAGGGGCAAAAACAAGTATCAAGTAACAAACTTCAAGTGACAAGTTTCAAAACTTTATCCTTTATACTTTGAACTTTACCCTTATCATTAAACATCCCCACTCTTCGAGCTGCCCCTTCAAAGGGGCAAAAACAAGTATCAAATAACAAACTTCAAGTTACAAGTTACAAAATTTTATCCTTTTAAACTTGTAACTTGCCCCTTGAAACTTTGTACTTTATCCTTGATACTTGTCCCTTGATACTTTATCCTTTTCTTTCCACCAAAATCACTTTTCCGTTTTCGTCTTCTTGATAGACTTTCCCGAATCGATTTGAGAATTTTGAAGTCAGGTAGAACATCACCGGAACAACAATCAGCGTTAGGAAAGTAGAAAACACCAATCCGTAAATTACTGTCCACGCCAATGGTCCCCAGAAGATAACGTTATCTCCTCCGAAGTAAATGTTCGGGTTTAACGAATCAAATAGCGTAAAGAAGTTGATATTAAACCCAATAGCAAGCGGTATCAGCCCGAGCACGGTGGTAATGGCAGTAAGCAAAACAGGACGCAAACGAGCTTTTCCGCCCGATACGATAGCATCGTAAACCGACTGATTATCAATTTTGTCATACACACTCAAGCCCATTTTTTCCTTTTTGCGGTCGATGAGTAGTTGCGTATAATCAAGCAATACCACTCCGTTGTTTACCACAATTCCCGCCAAAGAGATAATTCCCATCATCGTCATCAGAATAACGAAAGGCTGTCCTGTAATAATCAGTCCTAAGAAAACTCCCGTGAAACTCAGTAATATCGTAATGAAAATCAGCGTTGGTTTCACTATTGAATTGAATTGATACACCAAAAGGAATACAATCAATCCCACAGCAATAAGCAACGCTGTTGAAAGGAAAGCCATTTCTTTGTTTTGTTCTTCAATCTGTCCGGTAAAATCGATTTTGATATCCTGCGGAAGGTCGAAGTTTTTCATTTCCTGCTGAATTTGCCTTACGATGGCACTTGCATCACTAAATCCGGGGCTTAAAGCCGAATAAAGCGTTACCACACGGTCGGTTTTGTTGTGTTTTATGGTGCTGAACGACGAAGTGTTTTTGTATTTGGTCACGGAAGAAACGGGAACGTGTCGCCATTCTCCTGTGGTGGCATCTCTGAAAATGATGTGTTGATTGAACAATACATTGGTATTGTAACGGTCTGCCTGATTAAAGCGAACGTAAATATCGTAATCATCGCCTTTTTCCTTGTAAACGCCTGCTTTCTCCCCGAATACGGAACGACGCAATTGGTTGGAAATCTGCCCGACAGAAACACCCAATTCGCCTGCTTTTACGCGGTCGATTTCAACCTCTATGGCAGGTTTATTTTTGTTGACATCTATTTTCAGCTCATCAATCCCTGCAATGTTTTTCTGACCGATAAAATCACGCATACGCTCGGCAGTGGTGATAAGCTCACCGTAGTCCTCGCCCCGAAGTTCGATGTTTATCGGATGTCCGGCAGGCGGTCCGTTTTGGTCTTTTTCAACCGAAATGGAAACCCCGGGGTAAACGCCCCTTAAATCGGATTGAATTTTCGCACGAAGTTCCTCTGAATCTTGTCCTCGACGATATTTAAACTCACGAAGCGTTACCGTCACTTTCCCTCGATTAGGCATTTCAGCCGACGAAGCTCCATCGGTATAAGGATTTCCTGCTCCTTCGCCCACTTGTGCCACTGCCGATTCCACCATAAAGTTGTAATCGCCGTCTTTGTATTGGTCGCTGTTTAAAAGGGCATAGATTCGTTTTTCGATGTCTTGGGTTACGGTGTTGGTCTTTTCAATGTCCGTTCCTTCAGGATATTCGATGTAAACGATGATTTGGTTCGGTTTGTTATCGGGGAAGAAGTTTATGCTCGTACGCCCCGTACCTACCGACCAGCCAAATAACACAAACGAAACGATTAGCAAAGCAAAAGTAGATGCCACCAACAAATACGGATTCTTCCCGCGAAGTGTAAAACGAAGGGTTTTCTCATACATATCCTCCATTCTTGTAAGTACTTTCTTTTGGAAACTATCCGCAAGCCCTTTGATGCAATATTTGTACGCCCATAGTGAAATAATCGTGAAGTAAATCACCGTTCCTAAGCCGCGTACGGCTCCCCCGACCAGTATTATGAACGTTCCGATGACGAAAAGTAATATACTGATCCTTACCAGCTGTTTTACACTGAGTACTTTCTCCTTAATGTCCATAAATTCGGATACTAACATCGAGTTGAAGAAGATTGCCACGAAAAGCGATGACCCCAACACAATGGAAAGCGTCAGTGGGAAGTACATCATAAAATCTCCCATAATTCCAGGCCACATCGCCAAAGGCAAAAACGCTCCTACGGTGGTTAAGGTGGAAATGATAATCGGTACGGCGACCTCCCCGATACCTGCTTTGGCAGCTTCGTATCTGCTCATTCCTTCTTTTTCCATCAATCGGTAAACATTTTCGACCACTACGATTCCGTTATCCACAAGCATTCCCAGTCCCATAATAAGTCCGAAGAGAATCATCGTGTTGAGCGTATAGCCCAAAGCATTGATAATCATAAAGGACATAAACATCGACATCGGTATGGCAAATCCCACAAACAACGCATTGCGGAAACCTAAGAAGAACATCAGTACGCCCACCACAAGGAACACCCCGAAAATCACATTGTTGCTGAGGTCACTTACCATATTTTCAGTCTGTTGTGATTGGTCATTGGCAATGGTTATCGATAAATCTTTCGGAAAATCGCTTCGCATTTCGTTTACTAATTCCTTGATTTTCTCACTTGCCTGAATCATATTCTCTCCCGAACGCTTTTTCACATCAAGCATCACCACTCCCTGACCAAATTCGCGAGCGTAGGTAGTTCTATCCTTATCTCGGAATGATACTTGGGCAATGTCTCCCAAAAAAACGATGCCTTTGTCAGATTTTACAACGAAGTTTTTCAAATCCTCAGGCTTTTCTATCTCTCCCACTAAGCGTATGGTACGTCTTTGCCCAGAGGAAATGAGATTCCCCGCAGACATTGTTACATTCCCTCTGCCGATGGCATTTATCACATCATCAATACTCACTCGCGAAGCCATCATTTTGTACATATCAATGGCTACCTCCACTTCTTTTTCCTGTGCTCCGCGTATGGTTGCCTCTTTTATCTCTGGCAAACTCTCAATTTTCTTCTGCATCTGCTCGGCAAACTCTTTTAGCTTGGCGGTGGGGTAATTTCCTGAAATGTTTACATTCAAAATAGGGATAAACTCCGAAATAGTAATATCAAATACATTAGGCTCCACCTTTGCCCCGTTGAATGTAGGCCAATCTTCGCTTGACACTTCCTTATCCACCTCATCTTTTACCTTTTGCAAAGCACTTTCGATGGTGATTTTCTCGGTGAATTCGAGCGTTATCATTCCGTAATCTTCCTGCGAGGAGGATTGTATTTTTTTCAGGTGACTGACTCCTTTGAGTTTCTCTTCCAACGGGTCAACAATCAGCCTTTCGATGTCCTCGGCGGTATTTCCGGGATAGACAACGCTGATGTAAATCTTCGTGTCCTTAATTTCCGGAAAACTCTCGCGAGGCATATTCATATACGCCAGCATTCCGGCAAGGAAAAAGATAAAAATCATCACGTAAATCGTGAATTTGTTGTCAATTGCCCAAGACGACATCTTGAACTCTTTATCTTTGATATTACTCATAATAGAATATTGGTTTTATTTCTTAACTATGTTGATTATTTCTGCACTTTTCTCATTCATAAATCATTGCTCCTTTAAAAATATCAGCAAAAACGCTCCAGTTCGCGATATTTGCATCAATATCTTGATTGGTATTTGCGTAATACTGCTGAATATCTTCCGTATATCGGCTTAAAGCGTCTAGAAAATCGGGTAAAGTGGTATTTTCCCAATCTTGCGGATTGTGTTCGAGATTATTTTTAAGCATTTCCAAGAATTTTGCAAAATCCTCACGTGTATTCACTTGTATTTGATGAATATTTGGGTTCATATTTTGTATTTATTTTTATGATTACCACTACGGATTTCATTTTTACCGTCCTAAAACCGATTTTTACCAATTCAAAATATATATTTACCACTTATAAACTGATTTTTACCTTCCATAAATCAATTTTTGCTCATTATAAATTGATATTTACCATTTATAAGTGAATATTTATCACTCACAAATGAAAATTTCCCTGAAATAAATGGATTTTTACCAGTCAGAATCCATTTCCTGCTGGTCAGAATCCATTTCTTGTCGGTAAAAACTCATTTCTTTTCAGTCGGAATTTATTTCTATTTGGTTAGACTCCATTTCTTGTTGGTCATAATCCATTTCTTGTTGGTAGAAATTCATTTCTTGTTGGTAGAAATTCATTTCCTTCTGGTAAAAATAGATTTCTTAATGATAAGAACTTATTTCTTGTCGGTCAAAATTGATTTCTTCTTGGTTGAAATCCGTTTCCTACTGATAATAATCGATTCCTTTCACTTCACTACGAAAAAACAACCAAGCTGATACAAAATCTAAGCCTTACAAAGTCGATACGCGTTGTCCTTCTTGCACGCTTCTTGCTCCTTCTCGGATGATTTTATCACCTTTTTTCACGCCTGATAGAATTTCCGTAAATCCGTTTTGCGTTTTTCCGGTGGTAATCACAACACGCTCGGCAACGTACTGATTTTCATCGTTTGTTTTTTGAGCAAGAAACACATATTGCTCGCCTTTGGCGTTTTCCGAAATGATATCCATCGGCAATAAAATGGCTTCTTTGTTTTGATAATCATTCACTTGCAAACGAGCCGTCATATTAGGCTTGATAGCGTTGTTTTTATTAGGCAAACGGATTTCAATCTTAAACGAACGATTCGCCGGATTGATAAAGTTGGAAACTTGACTTACTTTCGTGTCGAGTTGCTCGCCCAAAACCGAGATATCCACCTTGGCTTGCGTACCTTTTTTTACATTAGCCACGTAATGTTCAGGCACTTCCGATTCCAGATACATATTCGACAGGTTCACAAGCCGAAGCACAGGCATTCCGGGAGCTACCACCGTTCCCACGTCGGTTATCACATCGTCAATTACCCCTGAAAACGGAGCGTAAATGTTGGCTTTGGCAACCTGCTTTTGCATTTGCTCCACCGCACTTTGCTGTGTTTCGTAAGCCGATTTGGCTTGTAGGTATTGAATTTCCGACCCGATTTTATTTTCCCATAATCGCGATTGACGCTCAAAGGTAGTTTTTGCCAATTCGGCTTGGATTTTAAGTTGTGATAATTGTTGGGAAATTCCACCATCTTGAATCGATGCCAGAAGTTGTCCTCTTTGTACATTTTGACCTTTTTGCACGTATATTCTCTCCAAAACTCCTCCAAATTCTGCATTTAGGGTGATATTTTGAGTGGTTTTTATCGTTCCTTGCAACTCCAAAAAGTGGTTGAAAAGTGTATCTTTCACTTCCAAAAGCGATACCAACACCTGAGCCGACCCCTCTTCGGGGAATTTGCTGAGAGAAGCATCAAGGGAAGCGATTTGCGTTTCAAGCTCTTTTATTTTTGCAGAAATTTCATCTCTTTTCTGACGGATTTCCGTTTTTGAACCTTTCGCGATGACCTCTTCCACCGACGGATTTTTGGTTTCTCCGCACGATGCCAACAACACCAAAGCGGAAACAATAAGCTGAATGTTAATGTATTTCATTATATCTGATTTTATTTGTTGTTTGAATTATTTTTGTTTTGTAACATTTTTTTTGCACTTGCCGAAGAAACTACTTTTTTGCCTGTTCGGGCTTCAAGCTCTTCTCGAGCAACTTTGGCAACATTACCACCCTGCTGAGCCACAGCGATGTTTTGCTCAAAGGTTTCGGGTTGTGTGGCTTGTGAAATATCTTTGGTAGAGGCTTCGGCTAACATATTTAAAATAAGCTCCGTATTAGTCATATTATCTCGCAAATTTTCTTTTTTCAATCCTTTAAGAACTTTGTATTCTTTGGTGGTTTTGCCTGACCAAGTTTTGGTAATAATATCGGTTAGAGTGGCGAATTGTTGTCCTTCTTTTACACCTCGTTTTTTCCACTCGTCGGTAAGTTCTTTACGAATTTCAATGCTTTTTAGCCGTTGGTTAATCCAATTTTCGGAATACCCAAGTTGGAGATATTGTTGTAAGGCTCGGTCTATGGAAATTTCGGGGTCTTGCATTTCGTCCAAACGTTCGCTACCTACCTGAGCCAACCAAAGTTTAAAAGGTTCGGCTTTGGGTGAGGGTACAGATTGGATAAGCCTTAGTAATTGTTCGGTATCAGCAACATCGGTTTTGTAATATTTCCCGTCAGAAGAAAGCATTTTCAGTTGACTACAATTTGTAGCCAACTCACTTCCTTCTTTTTTTAAACGTGTTTTTAAAACACTCCAATACTTTCTCGGATTGGGACTTTCTGTTAAAACCTCAATCACATCAACGATGGAAAACCACCATTTTTCTTGTTGCTCGTCCCACTGCGAACGCACTTTTTTCTGTTCAAATATTTTTATGTTATTTTCCATTTTCTTTGTCAACTTTTTACACCTGATGATATATCTCTTCAAACGGAACGCGGAATCTTTCGCCCCAAATGCCGCCCTCTTTTCGGATGCCACAAGTGATAATCATATTGATTTCTGTATTGGAAGGAAGTTTCAACGCTTTTTTTACCAATTTGCTATCAAATCCTTCTAACGGACAGGTATCGTATTGTTTTTCAGACATTGCTATCATAAAAGTTTGTACTGCCAATGCACAACTTTTATGCACAACGGTTCGTACTTCGGCTTCGGATACTTGCCTTACTATCGGGCGAAATAGTCCGATGCTCAGCACCATTATTTTGCGAACCCAACCTAACAAACCGAAACATCTGCGATATAAAAAAGGCATTAATTTGCCATAATAGGTTTCTCGGTCTTTTATTCTCTTGGCTTGTCTTTCCGAAGGGCTGTTGCGTTGTACATTGCCTTTTTCAAACTCCAAAATGGCTTTAGCTCTTTCTTTATATAAATCTTGCCGAGTGACGAAAACCACCATTTGCTGAGCCGTTTTTGCAGCACTTTGCGACAAACAAGCTTCGGTTAGTTTCGCCAAAACGGATTTGTCGGTAACGTGATACACCTCCCACAATTGCATATTGGAGCTTGTGGGAGCGAGCTGTGCCAATTCCAAACATTCACGTGCTTTTTCCGTTTCAATGGGTTTGGTTTCGTCATACAGACGCACGGCACGACGGTAATTTAATATTTCTTTTAAGTTCATAATCTTCGTGTAAGTATGTTTTTACTTTTTGAATTTCAATCTGAGAATTTCTCCGGGCAATCCGTCAAAATCTTTGTATTCTTGGTGTTCAAAATGATTGTTTGTTAATATCTTCCTTGAAGGAATGTTTTTAGGATCAATAATAGCAAAAAGTTCCTCTATTTGCGGATGATTTCGGGCAAAATCAATCAATCGTTTGGCGACTTTTCCTGCAAAGCCCTTGCCCCAAAATTCGGGTAAAATCATATAGCCTAATTCGGCTTCTTTGCTATCCGATGCTTCAATCTCTAATTTTGCAAATCCTACAAAAGATTGATTTTCAGGATTTATGATTTTAAAAATTCCAAAATCGGGATGTATTTGGTTTTTCGTCAATTCCTTATCAAAGTCACTTTTCGCTTCCTCTAACGGAATGGCTCGTTCGGTAATCATCTCCATTACACGAATATCGCCTACCAATTGAAAGTAATGCTCAAAATCTTTATCTTCAAATTTACTTAAAATAAAATTCATCGTTTTTACAACAATTTTTCCAATTCTCTTTCTAATTCTTTTTTTTCAGGAAGATATAATTGATATTTGCTTACAAAGAGCTGATTACTAATATTTTCAGTTGCATATTCTACTAAAATATGATCTTTGTATGCTCCTAATACAATGCCTATTGGCTGATTATCTCCCTCTACATTTTCTTCCTTTTGAAAATAATTTAGATATAAATTCATTTGCCCAATGTCTTGGTGATTTACCTCTCCTCTTTTCAAATCTATAAGCACAAAACATTTTAAAATACGATGGTAAAATACCAAATCTACATAAAAATGATTTCCTGAGAGAGAAATTCTGTATTGTCTTTTAACGAAAGTAAATCCTTTTCCTAATTCCATCAAGAAATCTTGTAAATTAGAAATCAATTTACCTTCCAATTCGCTTTCCAAATATTGATGTTGCATCGGAAGATTCAAAAATTCCAAAACATAAGGGTCTTTTAATATATCTTGGGCTTTGTGTATTTCTTGTCCTTTTTCAGCCAATTCCAAGATACCCTTTTTATCTTTACTCAATGCTAAGCGATGAAAAAGCATACTTTTCATTTGCCTTTTAAGTTCCCTTACACTCCAATTGTCTTTTTCTGC
Source organism: Capnocytophaga stomatis (assembly GCF_002302635.1). NCBI lineage: Bacteria > Pseudomonadati > Bacteroidota > Flavobacteriia > Flavobacteriales > Flavobacteriaceae > Capnocytophaga > Capnocytophaga stomatis. The sequence continues at coordinate 1,354,723 of NZ_CP022387.1, read as the reverse complement.
CTGAATGGTATAGAATTTAATCGCCAAAGGCTGTTCCGCTTTCAGAATTTCAAAATAATGAGACCAACTCAATTTGTGAGACAATGTCTCACTATTTGGGAAACTTATATATAATTTTCTCATATAAAATAAGTTAGATCTGCTAAATCCTTTCCCATACACAGCAGTTAAGTCTTTTGATAATCGTTCTAAAAGCTCACTTCCATAAGTTGCTTTTTCTTTTCCTTTTTGTTCAAACTCCACAATATATCTACCTATCAACCAATAGGTATGCACCAAAATTGTATTAACAGAAGTAGCCGCTTGTTCTCTTCCTTTTTTAAGTAAGTTTCCTATTTCTGAAACTAAATTAGTATAATTTGTAGGTTCGATATTCATAATTTTTTCGTTTTCTTAATTAACCTGCAACGACTTTAAAACTTCTTTTTTATTTAACAGATTAACCATTGATTGCAGAAATTCTTGTTGGGCAGCATAGAGTTGCAATTGAGCTTGACGCAGGTCGAAACTCGTTGCCAAACCTTCGGTATATTTGATTTGATTTTTGTTTTCGATACGTTTTGCTAAATCCAAATTTTCACGCAAGGTTTGATGTTCTTCTATGGCGAACTGCAAGTCGCTCAACGCTTTATCGTGTTGCATTCGCAATTGTTGTTTGGTTAGATTCAAATCGTTTTTTGACTTTTCTAACTCAATTTGAGAGCGTTGCACCTTACTTGAACGCATAAATGAACTGAAAATCGGGATTTCCAAACTTACGCCAAAAAGAGCACTCCCAAACCATCTTTTGTTTGTATCGAAAAATGAAAATTTGTCGTCAAAAGCATTGTATGCTCCGTTAAGGAAAGCACTCAAACGAGGCAAAGATTGACTTTTTTCGAATTTTACCAACAATTCCTGCGAACGTACACTATTGGAAGCTATTTTAAAATCAATATTCGATTCCAAATTGAAATTTGCTTCATTTTCAATGCTTTCGGCTATGGTTTGTGTTGTGAGTTGCTCCAAATTGTCTTTTAGTTGCACTTGGTCGTCCAAATTTAAACCCAAAGTGATGTTGAGCATTTTTTTGGAAAGCTCATACAAACGCTTGGTATTGTTTAAGTTATTGTTAATGTTTGCTAGTGTAATTTGTAGCTGTTCCACATTTTCTTCTTCGCCCAATCCGTTTTCAAAAATGGCTTTGGTTTCGTTCAAATTTTTCTCCAAAACACGCTTGTTTTCCTCCAAAATTCGGATACTTTCTTCCGAAAGTAGCACATTGGCATAAGCATCAACAACGGTTTTTCGTAGTTCGATGTCGCTTTTCTGTTTGGAAAGTTCTGAAATTTGTAAATATACCTTAGCACTTTGTAAACCAACCAAATAAGAGCCATCGAAAATCAATTGCGAAAGTGTGGCAGAAGCATTTACGTTTTGCTTCGTTCCGAAAGTGGCTTCGGCAAATTCGCCCTTCTGTCCTCCGAAAAATTCCGCAGGAATAAGCGTAACTTGTTGTTTTAAAAAGTGTTGATAATCTACTTTTGCGTTGATTTGAGGCAATCCAGTAGCGGTGGCTTCCCATTTCTTTTTTCGGGCAGCTTCAATGTCTGCTGCGGCATTTTTAGATTTTAGATTGTTTTCAATGGCGAAGGAAACCGCTTCCTCCAATGAAAACCGATATGTTTGAGTTTCTTGCGAAAATCCTGATAGTCCGCAGAAAACTAATAGAATAAAAATAAATTTATGATTCATTGTATTTATTGTGATTTTTTAATCTTTCTTCAAAATTTCTTCCAATATGGCGACACCTTTCGGGGTGGCGATGGCTCGAATGTGATACTCCAAGTAAGTGCCGGAAATGGTTTTTTTGTCGTAATCAGTGAAAAAGAGCAAATTATTGCCCGATTCAATCATAACGTGCAAGTACAATCGCATCGTGAAATCCAAGTTGATGTCTTTTCGGTACATACCCAGCTCAATGCCTGTTTTTAAGTTTTGCAGAATTAGTCCGCCAACTTCCTCCAACTGTTTGTTTTGCATCTCTTTATAGATTTTCGGATAGTACTTTTGCAGTTGTTTTTGAGGCGAATTGTTCACAATTACAGGCTGGCAGGAAAAGAATCGCTCGGTTTCGTAAAGTTGCTCGATGGGATTCTGTTCGCTCGACATAAGTGCTTTGGCTTGTTCGTTTAGTTTTGAACTAACGTACAAAACCACCGTTCGGATAAGGTCAGTTTTGTCCTTAAAATGATTGTAAAGCGTTTTTTTGGAAACGCCTGCCTTTCGGGCAATATCGTCCATCGTAACGGATTTGATTCCCAAGTCAATCAAAAGGTCGCGTGCCACTATGATAAGTTGTTCTTTTGCCATCGTTTTAGTTTTCAGTGCAAAATTAATCAGGAAACTTAAAAAACCAAATTAGTTTCCGTGTTTTTGTGATATTTTTAACTATTCGATTTATTAAAGAAGCTCACGGAAGGTTGATTTTTATGAAAATAATGTGCATTTGTTATTTGTTTTTTTACCTTTGTCGCTAAAGATTTTTTAAAAAGTAATTTATGCCTACGTACCAATGTATCTTTGAGAATAACAAAAAATGGGTGGAGAAGAAAAGAGGGGAAAATGTAAATTTTTTCAAGGAATTGGCTAAAACTCAAAATCCGGATTTTTTGTATATCGGATGTTCCGATAGCCGTGTAACTGCCGAAGAATTAATGGGTTTAGGTCCCGGAGAGGTTTTTGTACATCGTAATATTGCCAATGTTGTTAATACGCTCGATATGAGCTCAACCGCTGTAATTCAGTATGCTGTGGAACATTTGCGGGTAAAACATATCATTGTTTGCGGGCATTATGGTTGCGGAGGAGTAAAAGCAGCGATGCAATCAAAAGACTTTGGGTTATTAAATCCTTGGCTTAGAACCATTCGTGATGTGTATCGCTTGCATCAAACGGAATTGGACAACATCCAAGATGAAGAACTTCGTTATCAGCGTTTGGTGGAACTAAATGTTTTGGAGCAGTGCTTAAATGTTATCAAAATGGCTTGTGTGCAAGAGAGTTATCTTGAAAATAAGTTTCCGACGGTTCACGGTTGGGTTTTTGATTTGAAAACCGGGCGGTTGATTGATTTGAACATTAACTTTGAAGAAGTTCTGAGCGAAGTTCAAAAAATTTATAATTTAACGGGGCAAGAAAAATGTAAGGACAAAAAATAAACTTTCGTTTTTATGAAAGAATGACATTTTATGCCTCTGAAAAAGTGTTTTAAGTAAAATAAAGATAATAAAAAATGGCGATTGTTAACGATTTGATAACACGTATTATTTTCGATTAACGGATATTTGCCTCAAAAAGAATTAGTATGGAACAAGTGTACATCTTTATGCTCTTCGTTTTCTTTGTTCTTGCTGTTGTTGATTTGACAGTGGGGGTAAGCAACGATGCAGTAAACTTTTTAAATTCGGCAGTGGGTTCAAAAGTAGCAACATTGCGAACTATTATGATTATAGCGAGCGTTGGTGTGGCTTTTGGAGCTATTTTTTCCAGTGGAATGATGGAAATTGCCCGAAAGGGAATTTTTAACCCAACGGAATTCTACTTCGATGAAGTAATGGTCATTTTTATGGCGGTTATGCTGGCAGATATATTACTTCTCGACCTTTTCAATACTTTGGGATTACCAACATCAACCACTGTTTCCATTGTATTTGAGTTGCTCGGAGCTGCGGTTTGTTTGGCGATTATCAAAATCAGCACAAACGGGGAATCACTTTCAACACTTGGGCAATACATCAACACGAAAGAAGCAACCAAGATAGTAACAGGTATTTTTACATCAATTGTGATAGCCTTTACGGTAGGTACCATAGTTCAATATTTGGCTCGGTTGGTTTTTTCTTTCCGTTATGAAAAGAGCATCAGGTACGTAGGAGGCGTTTTCGGAGGAGTAGCTCTGACGGCACTTACGTATTTTATTATCTTCAAAGGACTGAAAGGAGTGGCTTTCATCTCGAAAGAAGCAATCAGCTGGATGGATGCAAATATCGTTTATATTTTGCTTGGCTGTTTTGTATTTTATTCGGTGCTCTCTCACGTTTTAATTCAATTGAGAGTCAATATATTCCGAATTGTTATCTTAAGTGGTACGTTTGCGTTGGCTATGGCTTTTGCAGGAAACGACTTGGTTAACTTTATCGGGGTTCCTGTAGCTGCTTGGCAATCTTTTGAATTATGGCAATCTTCAGGGGCTGAGCATAATAGCTTTTTGATGTCAGGCTTGAGTGAAGGAATGACGGCTCCGACATATTTATTGCTTTTGGCAGGGACTATAATGGTTCTTACACTTTGGTTTTCTAAAAAAGCACGCAATGTGATGGAAACAGAAGTAAGCCTTTCACATCAAGGTGACGGAGAGGGAGAAGAAAAATTTGCGTCAAATATGTTATCTCGCCTCATAGTGAGGGTTACTGTATTTATTTCATACGTGGTTAATGCGATTACTCCAAAATCATTGAGTGAAAAGATAGACAAACGTTTTGAAAAACCGGAAGAGGATTCAACAACTCGTAAAGAAGACTTACCTGCTTTTGACTTGGTCCGTGCGGCTATGAATCTTGTTGTTTCAAGTAGCTTGATAGCGATGGGTACTTCTTTAAAACTTCCGTTATCAACAACTTATGTTACGTTTATGGTGGCTATGGGTTCGTCATTGGCTGACAGAGCTTGGGGAAGAGACAGTGCCGTTTACCGTGTAGCGGGAGTAATACGAGTGGTCGGGGGATGGTTTATGACCGCAATAGTTGCATTTTTTGGAGCATTTATTGTCGCGGCAGCTCTGTACTACGGAGAAATTATCGGATTGATTTCACTGATTTCGTTTGTAGGATTCTTGTTATTCCGCAGTGCAGTGAGTTACAAGAAAAGACAAAAAGAAAAAGAAGAAAACAAAAAACCTATGTTTGAACAAGCTGATTTAGCGACCATTAACGGCGTTATTAAAGAAAGTTCAAATTACATAGCAAACACAATTTCGAAAATTGAAACCGTTTACGGAGAAGTTGTTAAGAACTTGGGAACTCAGGATTTAGGTAATCTGACCAAAGATAAGAAAACAACCAAAAAGTTAGAAAAAGAACTTGACGGTTTAAAAGGAAACGTTTTCTATTTCATTAAGTCATTGAATGACAGTTCTGTAGCTTCAAGTAAGTTTTATATAATGATTTTGGATAATTTGCAGGATATGGCACAATCCCTCCACGCCATAACAACACACAGTTATGAACACGTGAATAATAATCATAAAAATCTTAAATTTAATCAGTTAAGAGATTTGAAATGGATTTCGGAAAGCCTTGAAAAACTATTGGAAAATGAAGCAAAACTTTTCAGAGGAGAAAATTATTCAAACCTAAATCATATTTTGCAAGAAGGTATGATTTTGAAGAAAGATGTTTCGAGAATGGTTCAAAAACAAATTGACAGAATCCGAACCTCTGAAACAAGCCCGAAGAATACCAAGTTGTATTTCAACTTGTTGCTCGAAACAAATGCTTTAGTTCGTGCGAATAACAATCTTCTGTTACAATTCAAAGAATTTCAAGAAGAACAAAAGAAAGCAAAATAAAAGCACTAAAATAGAGGAAAAGAACTCCAAATTTCATAAAGAAGTTTGGAGTTTTTCTCTTTTTAAGAATTATTCTTTGTTTTTTTACTTAAAATATATATCTTTGGGGAATTATTAATTAGTAATTTCGGATTTTTAAATCTTTGTTTCATCTGCATATTTATGAAAATTTTATTTACAGAACAAATACAGCAGGCATATAATCAAACTATTAAAAAACAGCGTATAACGCGTAGGAAGCTTATGGAAAGAGCTTCCGAACAGGTTTTTTTGTGGTTGCAGAAGAACACGGATTTAAACAAGAAAGTTATAATTTATGTAGGGTTGGGCAACAATGGCAGTGATGGGCTGGCAGTTGCTCAGATGCTTTCCAAAGCAAAACGAGACGTAGAGGTGTACATCGTTAATTTCAATGAAAACCCAACGGAGGATTTCTTGAAAAATTTGGGCACTCTCGTCCGAAGTAAAAAGGTGAAAATAAACGATTTGTATTCCTGTTCGGAGATTCCTGAAATTTCGCCGGAAGCAATTGTAGTCGATGCAATTTTCGGGGCAGGATTTAACAGATATGTTTCCGATTGGATGCAATGTATTTTTGAAAAAATCAATGAATCAGGAGCTTACGTGGTTAGCATTGATATTCCTTCGGGTTTGTATTTGGACAGAATACCAATGTCGGACGAAGTTTTCGTTAAACCGAACATCGTACTTACGTTCCAAGTTCCTAAACTGATTTTTTTGCTCCCTGAAACCGGAAAATACATTCCTAATTGGGAAATTTTGGATGTTGGTTTGGAAAAGTCTGTTTTAGATGCTATAAATTCTGATTATGAATTTATTACGGAAGAGTGTATGTCTAAAATATACAAACTGAGAAACAAGTTTTCACACAAGGGCTCGTTTGGGCACGCTTTGCTTGTTGGGGGAAGCTACGGAAAGGTAGGAGCTATGGTTCTGAGCGGAACTTCGGTGTTGAGGTCAGGGGCGGGTCTTTTAACGATACTTGCTCCTAAGTGCGGATATGAAATTTTGCAAACTGCTGTTCCTGAGGCAATGGTGATTACATCTGCGGGGAAAAAATATCTTTCCCCTACGGAAATACCTTTCGAGCCTTCTGCAATAGGAATTGGAGTAGGAATGGGAACTCAGCCTCAAACAGCAGAGCTTTTATTTGAATTGTTTGAAAAGTATTCGAATGTTCCGTTTGTAATTGATGCCGATGCATTGAATATTCTTTCTCAAAATCCAAAAGAATTTTCCAAAATTCCTAAAAATTCAATTCTTACGCCGCATCCTATTGAATTAGAAAGACTTATCGGAGTTTGGAAAGATGACTTTGACAAAATAGAGAAAGCGAGAAAATTCGCAAAAAAACATAAAATAATCTTAGTTATTAAAGGAGCTTACACAATGATTACCGACGGAATTCATCTTTGGGTTAATTCAACAGGAAATGCAGGAATGGCAACGGCAGGAAGTGGAGATGTGCTAACCGGAATTTTGTTAGGATTATTATCTCAAGGGTATAGCTCTTTGGAATCCAGTGTTTTAGGTGTGTATTCGCACGGAAAAGCAGGAGATAAAATTGCTTCTGAAAAAGGACAAGAAAACCTCATAGCAAGTGATTTGTGCAGAGAGATAAGGCTGCAATGAGTTTATAATTAGATATTTAAGAAACATAACATTGTGCTGCAATTTTAAAATAAATGTGATTAAAATTGTGGCATTTCGTTTAATTACGTACCTTTGCTCGGTGCAAATATTAATATGAAACAACTTACCCTTTTACAAAGCCCAGAAATAATCGCAATTTGGATTTTTGTGTTGTCCTTTGCGGTTTGTTATCTGGCAATGCCCAGCATCATATACGTTGTAAGACGGAAGAATTTGATGGATAATCCTAACGGCAGAAGTTCTCATTCGCAAAAAACCCCAACGATGGGAGGCATAGCGTTCTATGTTAGCCTGATTTTTACTCTCTTTTTCATCAGTAGTTATGATACTAATTATATGGGGATTAATATAGTTTCGGGGGCGAGTATTATGTTTTTCTTGGGTCTTAAGGATGATTTGACTGGCGTAAACCCGAGTACTAAAATTGTAGGGCAAATTTTAGCTACTTTTATATTATTGCTCTTTGGAACGGAACTGAGGATATATTCTCTGGATGGTTTTCTGTGGTTTGACGAAATTCCGTTTTGGTTTTCATTGTTTTTCAGTTGTTTTGTTGTGATGACCATTGTTAATTCCTTTAATTTGATTGATGGAATTAATGGTTCGGCGGCAATGGTAGGGATTGTTATTTTTGGATGTTTTGGTTATGTTTTTTACCAATCGGAAGACATTTATTATTTCTTATTTTCGATTTTGTGTATTGGCTTTTTGCTGGCTTTTTTAAGATATAATTTATCCTCCAGAAAGAAAATTTTTATGGGAGATACAGGCTCACTGGTTGTGGGCTTCATTATCGGTGTTTTGGCGTTGAAATTTCTTTCCTTACCTTCTTTAGGTTTACAGAAAGCTTATATCAATCCGGCTAACAAAATATGGGTGTTATTGGCTATTGTGTTCATTCCTTTTTTTGATACAACTCGTGTTTTTATAGCGAGAACCATTCGTGATGGTAAGCCGTTTAAAGCCGACCGAAATCATATTCATCACGTAATGATTGATTATATGGGACTCTCACACGGACGGGCAAGTTTTCTGCTGGCAACAATCAATTTGGTGATTTTTCTGGTGGTTATGTTGCTGAATATGATTTTTTCACCAATCTATTTATTTGCTTCAATATTTTTGATTTTCATAGGATTGGTATTAATATTGTTCTACTTTAACAAAAGTTACATAACAAGAAAAAGCAAGCAGAAAATCAGGAAAATACTAAACTCATCAGGATTAAGTAAAAACAATAAAAAATAAAAGTACAGTGGCAAAAAATACAGTAAAAGAAACCCCCTTAATGAAGCAATACAATCAGATTAAAGCAAAATATCCGGATGCTTTACTGCTTTTCAGGGTGGGAGATTTTTACGAAACTTTCGGTGAAGATGCCGTAAAGGCTGCCCAAGTGCTTGATATTGTGCTTACCAACCGAAATAACGGCAGCGAACGTACGGAACTTGCCGGATTTCCGCATCATTCCATCAATAATTACTTACCGAAGTTAGTCAAAGCGGGCTATCGTGTTGCGATTTGCGACCAATTGGAAGACCCCAAAACCGTAAAAGGCATCGTAAAACGAGGTGTTACTGAATTAGTTACCCCTGGAGTGGCTTTAAATGACGACATTCTTCATTCTAAATCAAACAATTTTTTGGCTTCCGTGTGGTTTGGTAAACACACTAACGGAATCAGTTTTTTGGATATTTCTACGGGCGAATTTTTAGTCGCTCAAGGCGATAAAACTAACATTGATAAGTTGTTACAAAACTTCAAGCCGAGCGAAGTTTTAGTAGCTAAAAAGCAAAAAAAAGAATTTACAGAAAGTTTTGGGGAAGATTTCCATCTTTTCTATTTGGAAGATTGGGTGTACAAGGAAGATTACGCTCGTCAGACACTCACTCAGCATTTTCAAACCAATTCCCTGAAAGGATTTGGGGTTGAGGAACTTACTGAAGCTTTACTTGCGGCAGGTTCTGTACTTTACTATCTATCTGAAACACAGCACAACAAGTTGCGACACATCACTTCCATTCAGCGTATTGTGGAAGATGCTTACGTATGGCTTGACAAATTCACCATTCGTAATTTGGAGCTTTATACGGGAACTTCAAGCCAGTCGGTAACGCTTTTGGATGTTATTGATAAGACGATTTCCGCAATGGGAAGCCGAACTTTAAAACGTTGGTTGGCACTTCCGCTGAAGGATATTACCAAGATAAATCAGCGTCACGAAGTGGTTTCGCATTTTATTGGTCATATCGATATACTTCAAAAAATTAAGGAACACATTTCAAAAATAAGTGATATTGAGCGACTTATTTCAAAAGTGGCGACAGGAAAAATTAGTCCTCGGGAAGTTGTTCAGCTTAAAAATTCGTTAGAGATTATTCCTCCGATAAAGGAAATATGTTTGAAATCCGATAATCCTGATTTGAAAATTTTGGGTGATAAATTGCATTTGTGTCAGCAACTTTGTGAGCGTATCAGGCTTACTATCAATGAGGAAGCTCCTGTGAACATTCTCAAAGGCGATGTGGTGGCACAAGGATTTTCTCCCGAATTGGACGAACTTCGTGGGCTTTCCGTTTCAGGAAAAGGCTACTTGGATGAAATGCTCAAACGTGAGACCGAAAAAACAGGGATTTCTTCCTTAAAAATTGATTATAATAACGTTCACGGATATTACATTGAGGTACGTAACACTCACAAAGACAAGGTTCCGCAGGATTGGATTCGCAAACAAACCTTAGTTAATGCCGAGCGTTACATTACTGAAGAGTTAAAAACTTACGAAGCTAAAATTTTAGGAGCAGAAGAGAAAATTTCGCAATTGGAACAAGCTATTTTTGCCGAGTTGATTGCTTGGATAGGGAGTTATATTCCTCAAGTTCAGCAAAATGCAATGCTTATTGGTCAGTTAGATTGCCTTTGCGGATTTGCCTCACTTGCCCTTGAAAATAATTACAATCGCCCTGAAATGGATGAATCGTTTGTTTTGGACATCAAAAACGGAAGGCATCCTGTGATTGAAAAACAATTGCCGGTGGGCGTTCCGTACATTGCTAACGACGTGTATCTTGACCGTGATTCACAGCAAATTATAATGATTACGGGACCTAATATGTCGGGTAAATCGGCGATTTTACGTCAGACGGCACTCATCGTTTTGTTGGCTCAAATCGGGAGTTTTGTTCCGGCAGATTCGGCACGTATCGGCATTGTGGATAAGATTTTTACTCGCGTGGGAGCCAGCGATAATATTTCAATGGGCGAATCGACCTTTATGGTAGAAATGAACGAAGCTGCATTGATTTTGAATAACATATCGGAGCGAAGTTTGGTGCTTTTGGACGAAATCGGGCGAGGGACAAGCACTTACGACGGAATTTCAATCGCTTGGGCAATAGCCGAATATCTGCACGAACATCCGTCGAAGGCAAAAACCTTATTTGCAACGCATTATCACGAACTCAACGAAATGACCGAGAGTTTCGAGCGAATTAAAAATTTCAATGTTTCGGTAAAAGAAACGAAAGATAACGTATTGTTTATCCGAAAGTTAGTTCCGGGTGGTTCGGCACATAGTTTTGGAATCCACGTAGCGAAAATGGCAGGAATGCCTCAGTTTGTTATCCAAAAAGCCAATAAAATGCTTAAAAAATTGGAGAGTTCACACGCTTCGGAAAATACTTCACAAACGTTGAAATCTGCTCAAAAAGAGATGCAACTTAGCTTTTTCAATATGGACGACCCGCTTCTAGAAGAAATTAAATCGGAAATTTTGCAGCTGGATATCAATACTTTAACTCCGGTTGAGGCACTGATGAAGCTTAATGAGCTCAAACGGATGATAGGACAATAGTTGAAAGATTAAAAGTGTTTTGTGAAATATGTAAGTTATGTCATATCATTTTTATTTCACCCAATATGGTTTCCCATATATGGAATGATACTTTTTTTGTTGGTAGCCCCTGTGTTTTTGCCTATTGAGGAAATGAAAAACGCTTGGAAAATGTTAGTTATTGTTTCGGTGGCTGTTCCTACTTTGTTGTATCTCATCTTGCATATGATAAATTGGATAGATTCTCCTTTTGAAGTTCCGATTGAAAAGAGAAAATGGATTCTTTACGCTTATATCTCTCTTCTGATAGTTATTGCATTGAAAATTATTACGATAGATAAATTTCCGATATTGTATTTATATATAATGAACTTGGCAATAGGCTGCTTTGTGATTGTTTTTATGCAATTTTTAAAGTTATTTGGAAGTTTATCGGTAATGCTGGTGGGCGGAATTACGGGTTTTACTGTTTTTTTGAGTGTTTTTTATAATATTGATTTGCTGTATGTTATATCTATTTTGATTTTTGTAGGTGGCTTGGTGGCTTCTTCCAGAATGTACCTAACTCAACAAACTCTTTTGGCTTCTTTCCTGAGCTGGGCTGCCGGTTTTTTGCCACAAGTGATATTGCTTTATCTGGTTCAGTAATGAAAAACTTTGTTTATGCAGAAAAATTATATCATTTTAGCTCATAGAAATCCAAAACAACTTGCTCGTATGATAGATAAACTTGATGATGGGCAGGCTTACTTTTACATACATTTGGATTTAAGAGTGAAAATTGATGATTTTCAGAAAGATATCAATAAACCTAACGTTTTTTTTATTTCGAAGAGAGAGAAGTGTTTTTGGGGGGACTTTTCTATCGTAAAAGCAACGTTAAACTTGATGGAAGCCGTCAAGAATGATAACCGAAAGGGATTTGTTATATTGATGAGCGGACAAGATTATCCTATTAAAAATCAGGTAGAAATTAATAAATTCCTAAGTGTTAATAAAGACTATAATTTTATAGAAATTATACCGATAGAGAAGAAATGGAAAAAGAAAGTGGTAAAGGATAAGATTTTTCACTACCATATTTTGCATTCTTCTAAGCGTAGTGATAGTAACTCGTATGCACCTTTTTTTCATACAAATATAAAGCAAAAAATCCGTATTTTAACTCACTTTCTGAAGGGAAGATTGTCTTTTACGAATTTGAAGAAACTGTTTCAATTACCAGAAAGGAAGCCTATTTTTCCCAAACAATACGCAGGTTCGCAGTGGTGTGCTTTTAATGAGCAAACATTTCAGAAAATGGTTTTCTATCTGCGAGAAAATAAGGAAAACTTAGAGGATTATTATAAGTTTACTTCTTCTCCCGATGAGATTTTTTTTCATTCTGTACTGATGCATTTGCAGGAATCGGATGTGGGAATTAAGATAAAACCTTCAGTTACATATGTAAATTGGGATAGAAAAGGTTGTCAGCTTCCTGTTTTATTTCAATCTACAGATTTACAGGAACTTATTCAACAAGAACAAAAATTATTTGCTCGAAAATTTGATGTAGAAATAGATTCGGAAATTTTTAATTTATTAGATGAAACCAATGGATAAATTTAATCAAGCAATTGAAAAGTCAATAATTCTCAAAAATTGGGTCATATTGGCGGCTGTTCTTCCAATTATAGGAACTTTTTTAATTATATCCTTTGTAGATTTTCCTTGGGATAATGAATTTTATAGGAATTTGTTCATCAATAGTAGCTTCACTTACGGATTGTTTTGTGTGACAGCTTGGATTATTATCAAACATCGTTATCTTTTTCAAAAGGGACGGTGGCTTCGTAATATAGCTATTGTTGTGGCGGCTTGTGTTGTTTTACTTTGGACTTATAAACATAAAATTACTTTCAGATTCGATATCTTGTTACTGTTCATCGCTGGATTATATTCTCTTGTCTATAGGAAATGGAAAAAACCTGATACCGTTATCCTTACTTTTTTTGCTTTTGTAATAATGAAATATTTAGGGATACTTTGGAGCGACAATATAGCATACACTTTAGATATGGTAAAAGAGGAAATGTTGATTTTCTCATTTCTTGTTCCGATTATTTGTCTTGGGTTTCGCGTTAATATAAAAGAGCAATACGCTTTTATAAACATTTGTTTTAAGTTGTTTTTATTCCTTTTGGCTTGTAATTTCATGTTTTACCTAATTTATGTTGATTTTTCTCACAATCAACTATTCAATTTTTTCACTTTTAACAAGGCATACATGAATTTCCTTGAGGTTCTAAGTTGGTCATATTTTAAACATCCGAGTTTTATTTCTTGGATTTTTCTTGTTGTTGGTGGTTTGGGTGCTCTTGTACGAAGGGAAAAACCTAATTTAATTTCTGTTTACGAGATAATATTATATGCTGTTTTACTTTTGTTCTTTGTGTTTATAGTTCAATCAAGAATAGGTATTTTAGGATATTTCATAGCGATTGCTTTGCTTGTATGGTTTCATTTCAGTGATAGGATTTCACCTTTAAAAAAATATATTTTAATGACTTTAGCTGTCATTTTTGCAATAGCGGCAATTGCTTTTTTGACTACAAAGACAAGCTACTTTTCAGATCCGATACGGAACAATACTTTTAATATTGTTTATAATCAGATAATTAATCAAAGTCTACTTTTTGGAGAAGGAACTGCAACACAACGTTTCATAATGAAAGATACAGGGATTTTCCATGTTCACAATGATTTTATTTCTGTTTTTATTGATTTAGGGATTATTGGGCTTGCTTTGTTTGTGTTTTGGATAATAAGTGTTTTAAAAATAAAAGACCGAATTATACAGTATACAATGCTGATATTTCTACTAATTATGAATACTGATGTGTTGTTTTGTTTTTATTTAGGAACTTATATAACTGTTCCTTTCCTATTTTTCATATTTTTTGCGGACGTTAAAACTGTTAGTGCAAAAGATAACTAAGTTTTTTTGTAGGAAATATACAGATTATACAAGCTAGGGACGTTCAAAAATAAAAAAAACTTCCATTTAATAGAGAAAGGTATGTATTCTTTTTCAGAAAGATAAAATCTCTTGATTTCCTTTTGAAGATTTCTAATCATAGAATGATCACTTGCTGTTTTTTTGTGGATAGATATGTTTTTTGCACAAGAGAGTGTTTGTCTCGCTGTTTTTTTAATAAAATATTTCCACCGAGGAAGCTCATTTTTTCTTGTTTTGGCATAGTCATACATCTCCATTAAGGCGGTAAAAAATTCATAGTACATTTGGGTACTTACATTGTTACTTAAGCTATTCGGATAAAATATGTAATAATATAGTACCTCATTAAAAACAACTACTCTACTTGATTTTGAGATGATTCGAAAAATGGTCACATAATCCTCATAAGCCTTTCTATCCGTGGGAAAAGAAACATCACATATTATTTCCTTCTTAAAGAGTTTTCCCCAAGGGTGACTTTGTAATTCCTTATCCTCAAAAATTAAAGAAAGTGCCTCTATTTGCGAGTATATTTTTGTTTGACCATCTGTTTTTATGGGAGCTATTTCGTTATTAAAAACCTTTTGAAAACGACAAATACTTATATCTGCGCTATGTTTCGCTATATTTTCATATAATTTTTCGCAATAATGAGGTGAAACATAATCGTCCCCATCTACAAAACAAATATAATCACCTTTTGATTGTTTTATACCAAAGTTTCTACTAAAGGAGACTCCCTTGTTTTCTTGATGAAAAATATAAATTTTTTTTTCGTTGGCATAATCGGAAAGAATCTGAGAGGTATTGTCTGTACTTCCATCATTGATTATTAAAATTTCAATGTTTTCATAGGTTTGGCAAAGTAGCGAATCAATGCATCTTTTGATGTGCTTTCCTACATTATAAATGGGTACTATAATCGAAATTAATGGACTACTCATACTTTAATTGATTTTCAAAATACCGTTTTTTACTCTGAATGAGTTGCTTAATAAAGCTTTTTGAAGTATTTCTTCATTTGTTTTTAGATTATCCTTTGAGCTAGTTTTGTGATAAAGATGATATTGGATGGCAGCAAATTTGATTTTTTTTCTGTAAACACCTTTTTTTATAAGCCTCGTAACTATTTCTGAGTCTTCACGCCCCCAGCCAACAAAGTTTTCATCATATCCATTTACTGCAATTAAATCTTCACGCCAGAATGCCATATTACAGCCTCTTACACGAACTATTAGGCGTTCTATAGGCTTATTTTTAGGATGACTGAATAGATTATTAAACAAGGGAAAGTAAATGCCGTTGAATTTATTGGAATTTTCTCTGTTTATGAAGCTGAAAAGTAACGACTTGTTTTCAATTATTTTCTCAGTTGTTTTCGCTCCCAGCATAACACGAGAACCCGTTACAAAGCAATTTTTGCAGGCATACTTTTTGTGGTCTTCAATGAATTTAGGATGTAAAATCACATCGCCATCAATTTGAATAATATACTCATATTGAGCTTTTTCTATAGCCTTATTGCGAATAGCTGAAAGCCTAAAGCCGTTGTCCTCGTGCCATATGTGGTGTAAAGGTACAGGAAATAGTTTTTTATATTCATTGATTAATGATTTTGTTTTGTTTCCGGAGCCATCATCTGCAACAATAACTTCATCAGGCAGAATGTTTTGTCTTAAAACACTTTTAAGAACCAGCTCCAGTGCCTCTTCCCAATTGTAAGTAGTTATTATAAGGCTTACTTTCATTTTGTTACTTTATTTTGCTCTTGATATTCGTATACTTTTGCTAATATTACCAATTTTGATTGTGCCTTAAGACAGGCAAATATGAATCCTTTTTTTCCGTCCAGAAATCCTTTTTTGATGAAGTAATATTTTATAAACCAAAAAAATGGAGAAAAAATAAGACCGAAAGTCGTGATTTTTTTATTCTTTTTCCGCTCAATTTCAGCGTCACTGTAAGTGTCTGTTTTTCTTAAAATTGTACTGACGGAATCATTTGCCAAATGGTCAGAAGCCAAATCAGTTCTTCCTCTCGGGATTTTTATTACATCGCCTTTTACCTTTACGGTGGAATGAATTTCATTAGGCCAATAAGCACCTTCTTTTCTGAAAAATCGCAATTTGAAGTCAGGATATGCTGACCGCATCCATTTGTTTATAAAGAAATTTTTAAACGGAATATAAACTCCTCCCAAGTTTGGAGTTTTGATAATGTCGTACAGATATTCTTTTAATTTTGGAGGAACAGTCTCATCAGCGTCAATTACTAAAACCCATTCATTTTCAGCTTGATGAATAGCAAAATTCCGAGCTGGTTCCACATACGTAAAACGCTCGTGATAAATGATTTTACAATTGTATTTCCCTGCAATTTCGATGGTTCTGTCCGTGCTGTACATATCACAAATCACAATTTCATCAAAATCCTTTACAGTTTCCAGAACTGTTTGCAGATGTTTTTCAGCATTATATGTATTGATGACTACGGATATTTTCATTCATTTTTTAATTTACGAATTATTTGATTGTTCTGATTTTAAACAAAGAAGTAAAGAATATTCCCGTATCGCAAAGATATGTTTTTTTGTTGAATAAACGGATTCTTTTGCAAAAGAAAGAGAGTGACAGAAGTAATATAATTTTGTTTTTCTTGAAAAAATTCATACATTTGTCGCAACAATTCACATACTTCTCAAAAATAGTAATCTGCCCATTTGATATTTAAAGTAGGGGAGGTTGCTTCCTATTGAAAAATACGTAATAAATTGCTTTGTTGGCAGTATGCCAATTGGGGTAGTCATATGTAAATGTAATTGAGATGGAAAAACGAAAATTAAGTTTTTGGGAAATATGGAATATGAGTTTTGGTTTTTTGGGTATCCAATTTGGGTTTGCCTTGCAGAATGCCAATACCTCACGGATATTTGAAACATTGGGAGCCAGTGTGGAAAGCATTCCTATCTTGTGGATTGCCGCTCCCGTTACGGGACTGATTATTCAGCCCATTATCGGGTACATCAGCGACCGAACTTGGACACGTCTTGGGCGTCGCCGACCGTACTTTTTAATCGGTGCGATTTTATCTTCTATCGCACTGTGTATTATGCCTAATTCGCCTTCACTCTGGATTGCCGCCGGAACGCTTTGGATGATGGATGCCTCTATCAATATTTCAATGGAGCCTTTTCGAGCTTTTGTTGGCGACAATCTCCCTGACAGCCAAAGAACTACAGGATTTGCAATGCAAAGTTTTTTCATCGGAGTGGGAGCGGTTGTAGGTTCGGCTTTACCGTATATTTACACGAATTACTTCGGAATCAGCAATACGGCTCCTGAAGGGGTTATTCCCGATTCGGTGAAATGGTCGTTCTACGCTGGTGCGATTGTGTTTTTAGTGGCGGTTTGCTGGACGGTTTTCTCCAGTAAAGAATATTCTCCAGAAGAATTGAAATCCTTTGAAAGTGAGAAAAATGAAGAAAAATACACCGAAACGGTTACTTCTGCCGAAAAATCCAACCGATTAACCACCGCAGGAACTATCGCTTTGACAGTTGGGTTGCTTTTGACTTTTGCTCTCTTTCAAATAGAATTAGAAAAAGAATTATTCATACTTTCTTTCGGATTGATAGGTCTGGGAGCTTCCTTCTTGCTGACGGCTTTAGCACATCGTAAAGGATTTTCCGAAAACGGTTTCGTAACCATCACTACCGATATGCTTTATATGCCCAAAACGATGAAACAACTGGCTTGGGTGCAATTTTTCTCGTGGTTTGCTCTCTTTTCAATGTGGATTTACACCACGGCAGCCGTAACGGGGCATATCTACGGAGTTCCCGAAAAGGACACTACATCAGAGCTTTACAATCAGGGAGCGGACTGGGTTTCGGTACTTTTTGCAGTTTATAACGGTGTGGCAGCATTGGTAGCGTTTTTGCTTCCGGTGATGGCAAGGGCAACAAGCCGAAAGGTAACACATCTTATTTGTTTGGTTTTCGGAGGGTTAGGATTGATTTCCATTTATTTCATTTCCGACCCTAATATGCTCATTCTCTCAATGATAGGTGTGGGGATTGCTTGGGCAAGTATTCTTTCGATGCCATACGCGATTCTTTCGGGGGCGTTGCCGTCCAACAAAATGGGATACTATATGGGAGTGTTTAACTTCTTTATTGTACTTCCGCAGATTGTTGCCGCTACGATTTTAGGTTCGGTGGTGAGTAAATTCTTTGATAACCAGCCTATTTATGCTTTGATTATCGGAGGATGTGCAATGATTTTGGCAGGATTTTTAACTCTTCGGGTGAAAGATTCCATAAAGTAGGCAATAGGAATTAGGGGTTAGTGGTTAGGAATCAGTAGTTAGAGATTAAATATTTATCCTTTACACTTATAACTTACAACTTGTAACTTGTAACTTGGTTCTTTATCCTTTACACTTTATCCTTTATCCTTGCAACTTTACACTTGCAACTTGGTTTTTTTATACTTAAAACTTTTAACTTTATACTTAACAAATGAAAGGATATATATTTGATTTAGATGGCGTGATTGTGGATACGGCAAAGTTTCATTTCTTGGCTTGGAAAAAAATTGGGGAAGAATTTGGTTTTCAGCTTACTCACGAGCTTAACGAGCAGCTTAAGGGTGTGAGCCGTGTTGATTCGCTTCAAAAAATATTGAATTGGGCTAGCGTTTCGGTTTCGTCCGAAAAGTTCGATGAGCTTGCCACTCGCAAAAATGCCGATTATCTCACGTATGTGGAAAAGATGAACGAAAACGATATATTACCTGGGGTTAAAGCATTCTTGGAGAAGGCAAAGCAAGAAAATATAAAGATTGCTCTTGGTTCGGCAAGTAAAAATGCCCGTCCGATTTTGCAAAAGCTCGGGATAATTTCGTATTTTGATGCCATTGTGGACGGAAATGATGTTACCAAAGCCAAACCCGACCCCGAAGTTTTCGTAACGGCAGCCAAAAAATTAGGGCTTTCCAACTCGGATTGTGTGGTTTTTGAAGATGCTGAAGCAGGTATTGAAGCGGCTAAACGAGCCGGAATGAAAACCATTGGGATTGGCTCGTCTGAAGTTCTAACGGAAGCTGATGAAGTTTTTTCTGGTTTTGACGAAATATTACGTATGGAAAAATAGAAAGTCCTATTTAAAACTTATAAATATGTATATTACAGGTAAATACTGGAATAACTATATTGGTGATACAGATGATAGTTTGACATTGGTGGATTATCTTCTAGACAAGCAAAAGGAAGAAATTACCTTGAGTGAAATCTTCTCTGATACAGGTTTAGAAAGCTTGGCTTGGGATTTTCGTCAAACAGACACTTTGCTTATCTATACGGATAAACAAGGAATTGAATGTGAGTTTTATTATGCAATTGATTTAATTACTGATTTAGCTGCATTACTTTTGGAATGCAAAAAGAATGGTAGCGTTAATTTGAGCGAACTTTCGGAAGGAAATTTTGATGCTACTTCATTGAATATTAAAATTATATCAACTCAAGAGGAAAATAAACAAATGAATAAAGCTTTGAAAGATTTTGTGGCAGAACCTTTATCATACGATTTGAGTGAAATGTGCCCAGAAGAAGTGATGTTGGAAATAGCAGAAATTTGTGAAGAGTTAAGAAAAGAGCTTTTTGAAGAGTAAATTATCGATAAAAAAAATCCTGTCGATTTAAGTTTTCAATCTGATGATATAACTAACTTGAAATAATTTGTGGTTACAATTCTCCCTTTCAAGGGGGTAGGGGGATGTGATTTTCAGTGCAACATCCTCCGTCCTTCGGATACTTCCTTCAAAGGAGAATTTTAAAGCTCGATAATTTAAATTGAGTTAGTTATATAAAGCAATAAACTATATCTGACCGATGAAAAATGTTGTAAATATACGTCCGATGAATCCGAGTGAGTATCCGCTTTTGGAAGATTTTCTGTATGAAGCTATCTTTCTGCCGGAAGGAGTGGCTCCACCGTCACGGGATATTATTCTTTTGCCTGAATTACAGCTCTATATTGCGGATTTCGGAACTCAAAAAGTTGATATTGCTTTTGTTGCAGAGGTTGAAAAGAAAATTGTTGGTGCGGCGTGGTCGCGTATTGTTAATGATTATGGGCATATTGACGACCAAACACCTTCACTTTCAATTTCGCTTTATTCAGAATATCGAAATCAAGGCATTGGCACAAAATTATTCCAAAAACTGCTTGACCAACTTGCTGAGGAGGGCTACGAAAAAGCTTCATTATCTGTGCAGAAAGCCAATTATGCAGCAAAAATGTATTTGAAAATGGGTTTTTACGTCGCCAAGGAAAATGAGGAAGATTATGTGATGGTGATTGATTTGAATTCGGCAAACACACATTAACAATTGAACGAAATTTGAATAAAATGTCAGAATTACAATTACTTATGGTGTTGCTTCCTGCTGTATTTATGGTGCACGATTTTGAGGAAGTTGTAATGTTCGAGACGTGGCTTTCCAAAAATCGAGATGAATTAAGGCAACGTTTCCCGAGGCTGGAAAAATTCCTGACTCGCAATAATTTTTTTGCATATTCCACAGTCGATTTTGCGGTAGCGGTAGCCCACGAATTTGTGTTGCTTTCAGTTGTTTGTTATTTGTCGGTTTGGTTTGGGAATTACGGTTGGTGGTTTGCCGGATTTATGGCGTTTTTCATTCATTTATGGGTACACATCGTACAATGGTTGGTGTATGGGAAGTATGTCCCGGTGATAATTACCTCCCTACTGTCGCTTCCGTATTGTTTTTACACATTTTGGAAGTTTGTTGAATCAGATATTCTGTCTTTTGAAGAGATGTTTTGGTGGACAGTCGTAGGAATTGTGGTAATGATTATAAGTTTTCCGTTAGCATTCTTTTGGGCATCGAAATTTCATAAGTTTCGTAAAAGAATATAAACTTGACGTAGTGTATTATGCTTAAAAATGAATAAATTTTTAAAGGTTATTACTTAAATACATATTTTATACTTAAGTGTTGATTTTGAGTTTATTGTTATAATTTCACTGGCATTGGAGATGGAGCGTTAAGAAAATCAATGAATGGAGCGTAGAAAATATCCATTGTTTGAGCGTTAGCGAGTTTGGAGATTTTCTGCGAAATGATTTGATTTTTAGCGAAATATCCACAGCCTTGAATTTTTGGTACTTTTGTTTCAAGACAAAAGTACAAATATGAAAATAAATGATGAACTCAATAAATTTTTATATGAATATGTAATTTCTATTTAGAAATTGACAGAAAATAATTCGGGGAAGCGAATTTCTATTTGGAAAACAGCAAAAATGAATATATTTGAAAGGATTTAGATAAAAAGATAAAAAAAAAGAAGATATGAATCAAAATTATATTATTCCTGATGCTTGGTGCATTATTGAGGAAGGATTTGAGAAAGACCGCGTAATGCAGTCCGAGAGTTTGTTCAGTTTGGGCAACGGTGCGATGGGGCAACGAACCACGTTCGAGGAAAAATATTCAGGAAAAACGTTCCAAGGAAGCTATATCGGTGGTGTGTATTATCCTGACAAAACCAAAGTGGGCTGGTGGAAAAACGGCTATCCGGAGTATTTCGCAAAAGTGTTGAACGCTCCGAGTTGGGTGGGTATCAACGTTACGGCAAACGGCGAGGCATTGGATTTGAACACGGCTTCGGTGCGTGATTTCAAACGTGTACTGAATATGAAGGAAGGCGTTTACCTTCGTTCGTTCGTGGCTACCTTGCCTAACGGATTGGAACTGAAAGTGGAGGCAACTCGTTTTCTGTCAATGCAATACGATGAGGTCGGAGTAATCCGCTATGAAGTTACTCCACTAAATACCGATGCTGAAATTAACTTTGAGTCGTATCTGGATTCTTCCATCGAAAATCACGACACGAACTGGGAGGAAAAATTTTGGAATACCCTTGAAGTACAGCACGTAAACAATAAAGGTTTCATCGTGGCGGAAACTAAAAAAACGGCTTTCCGTGTGTGTACTTTTATGGAAAATCAGTTGGAAGTTGGCGGACAAAAAATAGCTTTGAAAGAAGCAAAACAGGAAGAAACCTACGTCGGTTTAGTGTATAATGCAAAGGTAGGAAAAGGGCAAACTGCTCGATTTGAGAAATTTGCAGGATATGTAACTTCTTTCAATCATCCGAAAGAAAAATTGATTGAAGAAACTGAATATTTGCTGCTAAAAATAAGTGCCTTAGGCTTCGATGAATTACTGAAAGACCAAAAAGAAGATTGGGCAGAAATCTGGAAAATGGCAGACATTACCATCGAGGGCGATGTGAAAGCACAGCAAGCGATTCGTTTCAATATCTTCCAATTGAATCAAACGTATTCGGGCAAAGACCCACGTTTAAATATTGGTCCTAAAGGATTTACGGGCGAAAAATACGGAGGAAGCACTTACTGGGATACAGAGGCTTATTGCTTACCTTTCTATATGGCGACCAAAAATGCCGAAGTGGCTCGCAATCTGCTAAAATATCGTTATGACCAACTCGGGAAAGCCATTGAAAATGCGGAAAAATTGGGCTTTAAAAATGGTGCAGCTCTCTACCCGATGGTAACGATGAACGGTGAGGAATGCCACAACGAGTGGGAAATCACTTTTGAAGAAATCCACCGAAACGGAGCCATTGCCTTCGCTATTTACAATTATGTGCGTTACACGGGCGATTTTTCGTACGTACCTGAAATGGGCTTGGAAGTGCTTATCGGAATTGCCCGATTCTGGCATCAGCGAGCTACGTATTCTGCTGAAAAAGAAAAATTTGTAATTCTGGGAGTTACTGGTCCTAACGAATACGAAAACAATATCAATAATAATTTTTACACGAATTACATTGCGGCTTGGTGTATCAAATACGCCAAAGAATGTTTGGATAAAGTAGCGGAACAAGATGCAAAACGCTATGCTGAAATCCTTGAAAAAACGAAACTTTCTGCTGAGGAAGTTTCCAAATGGATGGGAGTTGCCGAAAATATGTACTATCCTTACAGCCAAAAATACAATGTGTACTTGCAACAAGACGGATTTTTAGATAAAGAATTGATAACCGTTGCCGAGTTGGATAAAAAGGAACGTCCTATCAATCAGCATTGGTCGTGGGACAGAATTTTGCGTTCGCCTTACATCAAACAAGCCGATACGCTACAAGGATTCTATTTCTTTGAAGACCAATTTACTAAGGAAGAATTGCAACGCCATTTTGATTTTTACGAGCCGTTCACGGTACACGAATCGTCTCTTTCGCCTTGCGTTCACAGCATTTTAGCGGCTTCACTTGGCAGAATGGAGCAGGCGTACACTTTCTATTTGAGAACTTCTCGTCTTGATTTGGACGACTACAACAAAGAAGTTCACGAAGGGCTTCACATTACCTCAATGGCAGGTACTTGGATGAGCATCGTGGAAGGTTTTGGTGGTTTGCGTATGCGAGACGGAAAGCTACATTTCACACCGCAAATCCCTGACCAATGGGAAGGCTACTCGTTTAAAGTGAATTTCCGAGGACAGATTTTGCAAGTTTCTGTTACTAAAAAACAAGTAAAACTTTCACTGGAAGGAACATCTTTATCAGTGAATATCAACGGAAAAGATGTAACTGTTGAAAACGGAAAAGAAGTTATTGTGAATTTACAATAATAAAAATAGAAAAGGCTACTTGAATAAAGTAGCCTTTTTATTTTACAAAAATTGTATTCTGATTTTTCGTTTTTATTAATCTCTTGAAGAGGTTAAAATTCTGAATGCCCAGTATAATAATGTAGCAAGTGAACCTAATGCGGCTACGAGATAAGTTCTTGCAGCCCATTTTAAAGAGTCCTCAGCACCTGCGTATTCTTGTTGTGAAACCATATTTTTGTTTTTAAGCCACGCCAAAGCTCTGTTACTGGCGTCATATTCAACAGGTAATGTAATGAAACTGAATAAGGTAGCCAATGCTGACATAATAA
This sequence comes from Capnocytophaga stomatis, assembly GCF_002302635.1. NCBI lineage: Bacteria > Pseudomonadati > Bacteroidota > Flavobacteriia > Flavobacteriales > Flavobacteriaceae > Capnocytophaga > Capnocytophaga stomatis. The sequence continues at coordinate 1,330,613 of NZ_CP022387.1, read as the reverse complement.
GTCCGGCGAGTGCCACATAAATCCCGAATTTAGAAGCTGCCATTAGCATCAATCCTCCCATAATTACCCAAGTAGAAAGATTGGAAGAAATACTAACAATAGGCACCAGCTTGGAACGCATTGTAAGCCATTGATAAGCCTGAGCGTGTTGCACTGCGTGTCCGCACTCGTGAGCAGCAACAGCTGCTGCGGCTGCATTACGCTGATTATAAACAGCTTCGCTTAAATTTACGGTTTTGTTCATTGGGTTGTAGTGGTCGGTAAGCATACCGGGAGTGGAAACTACTTTTACATCGTAAATGCCGTGATCGTGTAACATTTTTTCGGCAATTTCAGCCCCTGACATACCGTTACGCAAATGCACTTCTGAATAGTGTTGAAATTTTCGTTTTAGTTGCCAGCTTACTGCCATACTAATCAGCCCGAAAAGACCGAGAACAAGATAATATCCCATCATAATAATTTGTGTTTTTTAGGTTACTCCGTTTTGTGTAGCAAAATCTTTGCCAAATTTGGTGCAAATATATTGTTTTTTATAAGAAACAGACTTTTTTACAGATTTATTTTATGAAATTTTGCCAACAATGATTTTTGACTATAAACTTGTTTAAACTTTTCGAATAAATGTTAGTATAATCCCTAGATACAACATAGCCATCCAAGTTGTGTTTAGGGTTTCATATCTTATAATCAATCCTTTAAAACCATCAAGCCACGCAAAACTTCTCTCTATTTTAAACCGATTTTTATATAATTCTTCGTCAAAATAAATATTTTCATTTTGTCCATTTCTGGGATTTTGTTTGATATTAGGTATTATTTCTTTTTCCTGTAAAAAACTTTTTAAGTCTCGGCTATCAAAACCTGCATCTGCATTGACAAACAAGCCTTTATGCTCTATTTTCGCTTCCTCCAAAAGATTCAAAATCTCTTTTAAAATAAAGTCTATATTATTCAAATCGTGATGATTACCGGATTTTGGACTACCCATTGCTAAAATTTGCCCCAAATTATCACACAGAAAGATAGAATTCGTGGTCTTTGACTTTTTTCTTAACTGATAACCAACAGATTGTCCTCCCATTCGACATCGAGTATGACTACCATCAAGTTGGACGCTTGATAAATCTAATTTTCTCCGATTCTCAAGCAACAAATTAAGCCAAATTCGCTTAAAACTACCATCTTTACTCCATTTATTGAAATAATAATAGACTGTTTGATAGCTTATTTTTTGGTCTTTAAAATACACTTCTACCGGAAGTTCCCTCCACTGGCAACCTGTTTTTAATCGTTTGACTATCAGAAGAAAAATTAATGATAAATCAAATTTTGTTTTAAATCCTCTTTTTCCAATACTCAAATGGGAAATAATCCATTTTTTTATTATATCTTTGCTCAAAGTTCCTTGATTTTCATTTTGTTATGCAAAACAAAAATGCTAAAAATTCTTGGAACTTTTAATTTTCCTCTTAAAAAGTTTAGACAGGTTTTATATTTGCTGACAGTATAAAACATAATGTATGAGAAAGAATATTTTTATTTTTCTGTTACCATTTCTTTGTTTTGCACAAAAGCAGTACAATTATGAGAATATCAAACTTAATTCTCCTTATCTTTTTTATGAGGATAAACGTGAGGAACAAGAAATTATTTTATCACTCATAGATACTTATTTTTCCAAAAATCTTTCCCATCAAGACAAAATAACCTTTTGGAAAAAACCTGAGAATTTGTTTGCATTAAAAAATGATGACTTATATTGGATAGAAAATGAGGCTGATAACGGAAATTACATACCTACAATTTTGTCAATGCTTTATATTGATGAAAAATATCAAATTCGAATAGCTTGGTTGGGAAATACTCCTGAAGATGACAAAATATTGGCTACTTACAATTTTTTGGTAAATAAAGATTATCAGTTCGAAAATATGTTTGATAATCATTTTGATACATTTACAAAAAGAAAAATTAAAAATCTGACATTTTATTACAAAAACTCGAAACTTTTCCGTAAAGAAGATGTGAAAAAAGCTTTGAAATTTAACAAGCAAATGGCGGAGTTTTTTGATCTACCCGAAATTGATTTTTCGTGTTTTATTTTTGATAATTATTTCGAGCAAAAACACTTGAGAGGTTTTGATTTTGATACAGATATGAGGGTAGGAAGTGAAAAAGGAGGTATGGCCTTTCCTTATTTAAAAGTTATTTTCTCGGGCAATGGCACGGCTTATTATCCACACGAAATAGTACACTTGTACACTCGCCAAAAGGCAAAACACAAAAATTCATATCTTGATGAAGGGATAGCTGTCTATTTTGGTGGTTCAGGGGGACTCTATTTCCCTCAAATTATGCGAGAACTATATTCATTTTTGCAACAAACAGATATTGATATTTATCAAATTATTGAAGCAAATGACAATCTATTTGTTAAAACGGATATAGACTTCCATTATGCTTTTGCTGCTTTGTTATGTCATACCATTTTGGAACATTATAGCAAAGAAAAACTTTTCGAACTACTTGGCTCAGGTAATGATAGGGAAGAATTTCTTTGCAAGATTGAAGAAACTTTTAATATACAACCTTCTGAATTTCATAATTTCTTTTTGAAAGAATTGGAGAAATATGTAAAAAGCAAACCATAAAAAACTCTGTAACGATGTTAAAATATTTGAAAATCTTTTTATTAATCCTTTTCCCTGTCTTTTGTTTTGCACAAAAGCAGTACAATTATGAGAATATCAAACTTAATTCTCCTTATCTTTTTTATGAGGATAAACGTGAGGAACAAGAAATTATTTTATCACTCATAGATGCTTATTTTTCCAAAAATCTTTCTTATCAAGATAAAACAACCTTTTGGAAATACAATGGAGAGGAAATAGACGTTAGAGGAGGAGATTTATATTTTATAGAAGAAAAGGCAAAGATGGGAAGTTACACACCCACCATTTTGTCAATGTTATATATTGATGAAAAATATCAAATCCGAGTGGCTTGGATGGGAAATACTCCAGATGATGACAAAATACTGACAACGTATAACTTTTTAGTAAATAAAGATTATCAGTTCGAAAATATATTTGAAAATCAAATAAATACATTTACAAAAAGAAAAATCAGAAATCTAACATTTTATTACAAAAACCCTAAACTTTTCCGTAAAGAAGATGTAAAAAAAGCCTTGAAATTTAACAAGGAAATGGCTGATTTTTTTGAGCTACCCGAAATTGATTTTTCGTATTTTATTTTTGATAATTATTTGGAGCAAAAAATTTTGAGAGGTTTTGATTTTGACACGGATATGAGAATAGGTGAAGCTTATGGAGGCTTAGTTTCCACAGAGCAAAAAGAAATTTTCTCAGGAAATGGCACAGCCTACTATCCACACGAAATGGTACATTTATATACGGCTGAAAAAGTCGAAAACAAAAACCATCTAATAGATGAGGGTATTGCTACCTATTTCGGAGGTACACGAGGGCTAAACTTTTCTGAACTGATGCAAATCTTTTATTCATTTTTAGAAAAAGAAAATGTTGATATCTACACGATGCTTAATAAAGGAGAATTTACTGTCATCAATACAAAAGCTGATTCGTATTACGCTTTCTCGGCTTTATTATGCCACACCATTTTGGAATATTACGGCAAAGAAAAACTTTTCGAGTTACTTGGCTCAGGTAACGATAGGGAAGAATTTCTGTGTAAGATTGAAGAAACGTTTAACATACAACCTTCTGAATTTCATTCGTTCTTTCTAAAAGAGTTGGAAAAATATATCCAACATAACAAATTAGCAAATAGGTAAATATCTGCTGAATAATAAAAAAAGGTTCAGAAACTTAAAACTTCTGAACCTTTTTATTTATATGAAAAACTGCTTTAATTTGATTTTCTACGCATTCGCATATTGAGGAATTCAACTCCTAACGAGAAGGCAATTGCGAAATATAAATATCCTTTCGGAACGGCTCCAACTGCTTGTTCCGCAAGTACCGCACCTGATAAGTGCATACTTTCTGTAATAAGCATAAAACCAATCAAAATCAAAAAGGCAAGTGCCAAAATCTGGATAGAAGGGTTGCGATTCACAAAACTTCCGACAGGGTTTGCAAACAAAATCATAATGCCCACCGAAACAACCACAGCAATAATCATAATGTACAAAGCTCCTTCAAGTCCGTTGGTCATACCCACAGCGGTTAGGATACTATCCACTGAGAAAATTAAGTCAATTACCAGAATTTGAGCGATGATATTGCTAAAGGAAGCACCTCTGGATTTTTCGGCTTCTTTTGAGTCGGTAACGTGGTCAATATGATTCACTTTTGAGTGAATTTCCTTCGTAGATTTGTACAATAGGAAAATCCCCCCGACCAGCAGAATAAGTGCCTGACCGTTAAAATCGGCTTTGAACCAGCCCCAATCAAAACTTATCCAAGGTTCTTTAAGTTGAACCAACAATGAAATACTGAAAAGCAATGCAATACGCATAAACATCGCCAAGAAAAGCCCCAAACGAGTAGCTTTTTTACGTTTTTCTTCAGGAAGTCGTCCTGTTACAATTGAGATAAAAATAACGTTGTCTATCCCAAGAACTATCTCTAAAAAAGTTAGAGTAAGTAATGCTACGATGGCATCGGCTGTAAATAAAAATTCCATATAGATATAAATAATTTTAAATATAAAATAGACTTAAGATTCTGATTTTTTGTGAGTAGCTTCCTGATTTCGGTTTTTCATTGCCTTGAAGAAAACCGCTCTGCTCAGAGGTTCGTAAGTATCCTGTTCTCCAAGCATATACAAGTTTTCATTTTCAGATTTTCTAAAACTAAAGTTTGCTAAATTCCCCGTGCGTGTGCAAACGGCGTGTACTTTGGTTACATATTCAGCAGTTGCCATTAATGCAGGCATCGGACCGAAAGGCTTTCCTTTGTAATCCATATCCAGTCCGGCAACAATTACACGCATTCCTCTGTTTGCTAGGTCATTACAAACATTTACAATTTCATCATCGAAAAATTGAGCTTCATCAATGCCGATAACATCGCAACCATCTGCCAACAATAAAATATTAGTTGCCGCAGGAACTGGAGTTGAGTGAATTTCGGTGGCATTGTGAGAAACTACTTTGTCTTCATCATAACGTGTGTCAAAAGCAGGTTTGAAAATTTCTACTTTTTGTTTTGCGAATTGTGCACGTCGCAGCCTTCGGATGAGTTCTTCCGTTTTTCCGGAAAACATCGAGCCGCAAATGACTTCAATCCAGCCAAATTTTTCTGTATGATTTGTAGTATTTTCTAAAAACATTTTAAGTTGAATGATTTAACAATTAAATTTCAAGAATATGATTCTCGAATTTAAAAAGTGTACGAAAGCCCGATTCCTAAAATTTGTTTTAACTGAGTTCTTGCACCGTACTTGTGTGTTTTTCCGCTAGCATCCTTATACGAATAGAATTTTACGTCGTCATCGTATTTTATATGCAACCCAATTCGAGCTTGAACATAGCTATTAACCTTGAAGTTCAGGTTCGCTTCCCAATCCAAATCAATATTACCGAAATCTTTCAAGTAATCGCCATAGAAATTGAAAACATTTTCCAAACGGATATTGTCAGCGATTTTTTCATTCCATCTTCCTGAAACAGAGAAACCAAGCTCAGTATTTGATTTTTTTCCGGATTTGATTTTTCTTCCATCAGGTGCGTATATGGCTCCTTCAACACCGAAAACGCCTTGGTCTGCCAAATCTTTATCCAAAACCAACGTTGTTTTCATCGTCAAAGGCGACAGAAACAAATTAAACTTGTTTTTGTTGTTAGGAGCATACTCAATCCCCAATCCTAAGTAAACGTACGCAGGAGCTAAAAATTTGGAAATTGCTTTTTCCGTATTAGGATAAGAATAACCATTACTAAATTGAGTAAGGAATTGAAAACGAGCAGTGTAATACCAGAAAGATTGAGCATTTCCTCGGTAACCCAAAGCAGAAATCAATGACAATTTGTCGTCCGTTTTGCGAGGTTCTCTTCCTTTTTGAGCATTCACGCCGTAATTTATTTCCAATTCATTGTCCCAGAAATAAGTTCGCTCGGAATACCGACGACGAAATTTCGCGTTAAGTAATGCCGAAATAGAATTTTCGCCCCCGGCACTCCAGTTGGAAAAAGCTACTTCGCTCAAATTCAGGTTTACTTGGTTGAATTTGAACCATTTTTCTTGAGCTTTGTTAAAACGGGTGAACACAAGTTTCAAGGCTTCTTCGTTTTCTTGCACCTTGATGGTATCTACTTTCGCAGGAAGTTCCACACCCTTTGCACGACGAATCTGTGCAGAGATTGTGGCAACACTCGAAGTAATAGTAATAAGTAATAACAATGTGATTTTTTTCATTTATGTATTGATTTTTAAGGTTCAAATATTTTTATTGTTGTTTTTTACTTTTAGCATTTCACTTACAGATTTATCATCCAAAGCAACCATTTTTTGTAACTCATCAACACTTCCGTGCGAAATGAATTTATCAGGTATTCCTATGATTTTTAATGGTTTGTTGTAATTATTTTTTGATGCGAACTCGGCAACGGCACTTCCTAAACCACCTTTTTCCGAACCTTCTTCAACGGTAAAAATAATTTTATAAGTCACAAAAATAGTATGTAAAAGTGATTCGTCCAAGGGTTTTAAGAAACGTATGTCAAAATGAGCATAATCTTCAGGATTTTTTAACAAATTGATTGCCTTTGTCACATTTTCCGCAATTGTGCCGATGCTCAACACCGCATATTTTGAGCCTTCTTTGAGTTGTTCTGCTGTTCCGATTTCAATTTTTTGAAAAGACTGTTGCCAATCTGTTTCATTGCATCTTCCTCTTGGATAGCGAATTACAAAAGGAAAATTTATGCCAAGTTGTGCCGTGTAAAGCAAATTCCGAAGCTCGGAAGCATTTCGTGGTGAAGCAATTACCAAATTAGGAATGGGACGCAAGAAAGCCATATCAAACACACCGTGATGCGTGGCACCATCTTCTCCCACAAGTCCTGCACGGTCAATGCAAATAATAACAGGAATATTTTGCAAAGCCACATCGTGAATAACTTGGTCATAAGCACGTTGCAGAAATGTAGAATATACCACACAAAACGGAATGAAGCCTTCCAGAGCCAATCCTGCAGAAAATGTAACTGCGTGTTGCTCAGCAATTCCCACATCAAAAACACGCTCAGGAAAAGTCCGTTGCATAAAAGTGAGTGAACTGCCACTGGGCATTGCGGGCGTGATGGCTACAATTTTATTATTTTGTTGAGCTAATTCGTTTAATGTCAGTCCGAAAACATCTTGATATTTGGCTGGGAGAGAACTATCTTCCGAAAATTGCTCGCCCGTGATTTTGTCAAATTTTCTGGGTGCGTGATATGTAATTTGTTCTTTTTCAGCTTTTTCAAGTCCTTTTCCTTTGGTGGTAATTACGTGTAGTAATTTTACGCCCGGTTCATTTTTGAGCAATTCAAACGAATTGATGAGTTCAGTGAGATTATGTCCGTCAATTACTCCTTTGTATTTGATATTCAGGTTGTTGAAAAACGTTTCGTTTTTGCCTTTTTCAGATTTCATTTTGGCAAAATAATTTTTCAGAGCTCCTACCGACGGGTCAATCCCCATTGCGTTGTCATTCAGTATGATAAGAATGTTGGTTGGAGTTGTTCCTGCGTGGTTCATCGCTTCAAACGCCATTCCGCTCACTATGGAAGCATCGCCAATAACTGCGATGTGATTTCGGTGAGAATTTCCTTGTAAAGTGGAAGCCATTGCCATTCCTAAAATTGCTGATATTGAGGTAGATGAATGTCCTGTTCCAAATGTATCGTACGGACTTTCGTCTATTTTTGGGAACCCACTAATTCCTCCCAACTCCCGATTGGTGTGGAATTGTTCTTTTCTGTTTGTCAATATTTTATGAGCATATGTCTGATGCCCTACATCCCAAATAAGTTTATCGTCAGGCGTGTTGAAAACATAATGCAAAGCAATGGTAAGTTCCACCACTCCCAAACTTGCTCCTAAATGTCCTCCTTTGCCCGAAACTACGTCAATGATGAATTCACGCACCTCCCTTGCCAAAAAAGGAAGTTCTTCTTTCGGCATTTTACGTAAGTCATCGGGTGAATTTATGTTCGATAAAAGCATAGGGCAAAGGTATGTAAAATTTGAAAACTGAGGATAAATATTTTTTAATCATTTTATTGATGTTAAAATTTTTAAGAAATGTGAATTTAACAAAAAACAAATGTAAATTTGCATCTGTTATTTTAATTTTCTCTTCAATGTCAAGAGAGTATCTTGTTAATCAATTATCTGAAAATATAATTAAAATTTTGAATTCAATGAAAACACTAAAGAAAATCAAATCATTAGGCTTAATTTTTTTGGGAATTGTAAGCCTGCTACTAACATCTTGTTCAAGCACTCCGGAAGGATTAAAAACAGTTCCTAACGACGCTAATTTTGTGGGAGTTGTTGATGTATATTCTCTCTACAAAAAAGGAGATTTGCAACAAGTTAGAAACTTTGAGGCGTTCAAAATGTTGCAAAAGGAAATTAGAAGCGAAAGCAAAAATATTTCTGATTTCATTGACCAAATTCTCGAAGACCCCACAAAAACAGGTATAAACCTGAAAAAAGATGTGTTTTTTTACAACGTCGGAGACTTCAAGGAAGGTCAAACCGCTTGTATCTCTTTTGAACTCAGCAGCGAAGCGGATTTTTCTAAATTTCTTCAAAAAATATTGGATGAGACCAAAATGGAATTAGAAATAAAAAAATCTGAAAAGTATAGTTATATAAATTATACAACTACGACTATTGCTTGGGATAAAGATAAGGCTTTGATTGTGAGTGATACGAGATATGGAAATCAGGACGAGTCGGAAAAATATGTTTCAAAATTGATGAATTTGCCTGCGAGTGAACAAATCTCAAAAGATTCATCATTTAAAAAATTCTATCAAGATAAAAAAGATGTGAGTTTTTGGTTAGGAATGCAAAAGCTTCAGGAACAAGCTTTTGGAACGAATCTTTTTCAAGAATTAGGTTATGACTTCACGGATTCATATTTGTCTCTCTTTTTGTCGTTTGAAGATAAGTATATCTCCTTGAAAACCAATTTTCAACCTGGTGAAGAATATGCAAAACGCTTGAAAGAATATGATATGTATGGAAAATCTTTCAATAAAGATTTGTTCAAATTCCTACCTAAACAGACGTACATAACATCGGGTATGACAATTAATCCGCAAGGATTTTATAAATATCTGGGAGATTTAAAGCATTTCAGTTTTATTGAAGAACAAATAAATGAAAACAAATTTGGGTTTACTCTCAAAGAAATATTTGATGGTTTGGGCGGAAGTGTCTTGTTCAATCTTTCTGGTTTTGAGAAAATTAAATATACTCGCGAAAAATTTTGGTATGAGTACGAAAACCAAGATGAAAGACAAGAAGGCGAACTTATTGAGGATGAAAGATTGTTTCCGATAATGGGATTGGTTTTGGATTTAAACGGAAGCCAAGCTGTTGAAAAAATACTTCAAGTAGTTGGGGATGAAGTTGAAAAAACAGAAGATTACTATTATTTCTTATTTGATGGAAAATATCCGTTATATTTTACATTTAACGATAAGCTTTTCTTCATTACAAGTAGTGAAAAAGGCATTAAAAGCTTCAAAAACGGAGGATTGCCTTCGGATAATTTGAAAGAAACAGAAATAGCTTCTCAAATTTCAAAGCATTCAGTGTATTATTACTTGAATTTGAATTATGATGAATATCCGGAATTACTCAGAAAAGAACTGAATTTCACGCGAAACGAAGAAGTGTCCAGAATTTGGATTGATATTTTAAAAGAAGCTGAATTTAAACAAATTGATAATTATTCAGGAGAATTAATCATCAGATTTAAGAAGGAAGGTAACAGCTTGAACACCATTTTACAAGGAGTTGACCAAACCAGTAGAAATGTCTTAAAAATCTGAAAATGAACATTGAACTTAATTACATAAAACCTATTTATATGTCAGAAGGAGAAATCACTCCTTCTGATATTTATTTACAGAAACAGGTTTTGTTTGAAAAAGGTAAGAAATATCTCATCAAAGCTCAGTCAGGACACGGAAAAACTTCATTTTTAAATTTTATTTACGGAAGTAGTTTTCATTACGAAGGAAGCATAAAATACGATGGGGTTTTTAGTAAAAAAGACGTTTTTGAACTCAGAAAGAATAAATTGAGTTATGTTTTTCAGGATTATAAACTTTTCCCAAGCCTGACAGCTTATGAGAACATACAACTCAAAAACGACCTTACGCAACACAAAACCGAACACGAAATTAACACTCTGATTGACCGTGTTTTACTATCTCACAAACGAGACACATTAGTACAAAATCTCTCGCTCGGGCAACGCCAACGAATTGCAATTATAAGGGCTTTGTGCCAACCTTTTGATTATTTGCTTTTAGATGAGCCTTTTAGTCACTTAGATAATAAGAATATTGAAATTCTTGCAGAAATCATAAGTCAAGAGCTTCAAAATCAAGGAGCGAGCCTAATTATGACTTCACTTGAGTTAAGTCAGGTTTTTGAATTTGATAGAATCTTGAATTTGTAAAACGTTTATTTTCAGCAAAAATGCTTCTTAAATTACAAAAAAGTACCTTAGTCAAGTCGCAAATTATAGGATATGCCCTCACATTATTTGTTGGGGTGGTTATTGTGTTGATTACCATTCAGTTGTATTTTGACGTACGTCCATTACTTGAGCAACAGTCCGATGTGTTTAAAAATCAAACGGTTGTTATCAGCAAAAATGTATCTATCTTTAAATCAACTAATAAAGATAGAATTTATTTTACAGAAAATGATATTCAAGAGCTTCAAAAACAAGATTTTATAAGCGATGTAGCGGCTTTTAATAATGCGTCGTTTAAAATAGGAGCTTTTACCAAACAAACAAACGAACTTCCCCGATTTTACACAGATTTGTTTTTTGAAAGTATTCCTGACAAATATTTAGATGTACAGCCCGAAGAATGGCAATGGGATGTTTCCCAAGATTTTGTTCCGATAATTATTCCTGAAAATTATTTGAGTTTGTACAATTTTGGATTTGCTGAAAGTCAGGGACTTCCTGTTCTTTCAAAAAATATGATTTCGCAAATTCAGTTTAATATTGAAGTGGAAGGAAACGGAAGAACCAAGCATTTTGAAAGTAAAATTGTTGGGTTTTCTAACAAAATTAATTCGATATTGGTTCCTGATGAATTTTTGCGTTGGGCAAATGTGGAATTTGGTAGGGGAGATGGAGATAAAATTAATCGTTTGCTGATTGATTTTAAAAATCCGTCTGATGAAAGAATTTTACAATTTTTCAATGAAAATAATTATTCTATCAATAAAGATGAATTAGAATTTGGGAAAATGGTGTTTTTCTTCAAAACTGCATTGTTTTTTGTATTTTTTATAGCTTCGATAATTGTTGTTTTGTCTGTTGCGTTTATCTTATTGAGTGTTAATTTGATAATTCAGAAAAATAAAGAATTACTTTTGAATTTGTATCAAATTGGGTATAGCCATTTACGGATAGCTAAATTTTATGGTGTTGTGATTAGTGTAATTACTTTATTATCAGTTGTTTTTGCTGTTTGGGTAAGTAATTCTGTTAGAAAATTATACTTGGCAAAACTCAAAAATTTCTTTGATTTTTCGCTGCAACCCAACGAGATTTACTTCGTAAGTTTTTCGCTTTTGATTTTGTTGATTTTTATATATAACGTTTTGTTAATCAAGAATGTAAAGAAAGCTGTCGGAGCTTGATTATGGCGATAAATCATTTTTCCGTGCTGGCGTGTGGATTTTTATTTTCAGAAAAAAGTTAATATCTTCGGCACGAAAAAAATGTATTCAAGAATATTCTTGAACCAAATTGAAGATGAATTTTAATAAATAAATAGGAGATTTGAATATGCAAAAAAGAATAATTCCTTTAGGAAGTTTGCTTTTGATGGTGGCTTGCCAAAATACGCAACAATCAGAAGCTGTTAAGGTTACATATCCTGAAACTAAAAAAGTCGATACAGTTGATGTGTATTTCGGGACGGAAGTAAAAGACCCTTATCGTTGGTTAGAAGATGACAGAAGCACCGAAACTACCAATTGGGTAAAAGCTCAAAATGAAGTTACTTTCGGGTATTTATCACAAATTCCGTATAAAGAAACGATTAAAAAACGTTTGGAAAAATTATGGAATTATGAAAAAATTGGAGCACCTTTTAAAGAAGGTGATTTTACGTATTACTACAAAAACGACGGATTGCAAAATCAGAGTGTGCTTTACCGCAAGGATAAAGACGGAAAAGAGGAGGTGTTTCTCAATCCGAACGAATTTTCAAAAGACGGAACTACTTCATTAGGAGGAGTTAGCTTTTCTGAAGATGGTTCTTTGGTGGCGTATTTGATTTCCGAAGGAGGAAGCGATTGGCGTAAGCTTATCGTTATGAATGCTTTAACGAAAGAAATTGTAGGCGATACTTTGGTCGATATTAAATTCAGTGGAGCTTCTTGGAACGGAAATGAAGGTTTCTACTATTCAAGCTACGATAAGCCAAAAGGAAGTGAGCTTTCTGCAAAAACCGATACACATAAGTTGTACTATCACAAATTAGGAACTTCGCAAAAAGAAGACAAACTAATTTTTGGCGGAACACCAGAGCAAAAATATCGTTATGTTTCGGGATATGTTTCTGATGATAAGAATTATTTATTCATTTCGGGAGCGAATTCTACTTCTGGTAATAAGTTGTTTGTGAAAGATTTGAAAAACCCAAAATCTGAATTTGTTGCCATTACAGAAGATTTCAACAGTGATACACAAGTAGTAAATAACAAGGGTTCAAAATTGTTTATGGTTACAAATTTGAATGCCCCTAACGAGCGTTTGGTTAGCGTGGATGTTTCTAATCCTAAGCCTGATAATTGGAAAGATGTTATTCCTGAAACTGAGAACGTTCTGTCGGTTTCATTGGCAGGTGATTACCTTTTTGCAAAATACATCGTTGATGCTGTTTCAAAAGTGAAACAATATGATTATGAAGGAAATCTAATTCGTGAAGTGGAATTGCCCGGAGTTGGTTCAGCCGGAGGTTTTTCTGCAAAAGAAGAAGATAAAGAAGTGTATTTTTCGTTCACAAATTACAATACACCGGGGAAAATCTATAAAATGGATTTGAATTCTGGTAAATATGATTTGTATTGGGAACCTAAAATTGATTTGAAGTCAGAAGATTATGAATCTAAGCAAGTTTTCTACACTTCAAAAGACGGTACAAAAGTTCCGATGATTATAACATATAAAAAAGGAATTAAATTAGACGGAACAAATCCTACTATATTATATGGTTATGGAGGATTTAATGTTAGTTTGACTCCATCATTTAGTGTTTCAAACGCAGTTTGGCTTGAAAACGGAGGTGTTTATGCCGTTGCTAATCTTCGAGGAGGAGGTGAATATGGGAAAAAATGGCACGATGCAGGAACAAAAATGCAAAAACAAAACGTGTTTGATGATTTTATTGCAGCAGCGGAATATCTGATTGCTGAAAAATATACGTCTTCAAATCATTTGGCAATTCACGGAGGTTCTAACGGTGGATTGTTGGTCGGAGCAACAATGACGCAACGCCCTGATTTGATGAAAGTAGCGTTGCCGGCAGTTGGTGTGTTGGATATGCTTCGTTACCATACATTTACGGCGGGTGCTGGTTGGGCTTACGATTACGGAACTGCCAATGATAGCAAAGAAATGTTTGAGTATTTGAAAAAATATTCACCAATTCACAATGTAAAAGAAGGAGTTGCATATCCTGCAACGATGGTAACCACAGGTGATCACGATGATCGTGTGGTACCGGCACATAGTTTTAAGTTTGCAGCAGAATTACAAGCTAAGCAATCCGGGAATAATCCTGTTCTTATTCGTATAGAAACCAATGCAGGACACGGAGCCGGAACGCCTATAAGCAAACTAATAGAACAAGCTGCGGATATGCAGTCTTTCATCCTTTGGAACGTAGGTGTTAAAGAGCTGAAATAGCAAAAACATAGAAACAATTGAGAAAAGCAACCGTTATTCGGTTGCTTTTTTCTGTAAAAATTAGTTTTTTTCTTGTGAAAATAAAGCTAAATTTTACTCTTTAAGAAATATTTGTTGTTTGCTTCTGTATTTGTTGATAAAAAGTGCTTTTTTGTTAAAAAATAATTCAGAATATTGGTTTTCAGTGCTAAAAATTTTTAGATATCACAGGGATTAGTATTAAAGAATTCTAAATATAGTGTTAAACTTAATTCGGTAACATTAAATAAAAATGAATAGTTATTGCAGATTTCAAAATAATTATATAGGTTTGCAGCCTGAAATAATGTGAATTTAAACAATGTTTATGGCAAGGAAAATTTTTGTAATGCTACTAATGCTTACTGTAGTTTATGCGTGCGGTCGTGGTGGAGATAACAAAGGAGAACTTGTAGGCGTTAAAGGGAAGAGTTGGAAACAACCAAGACCTTATGGAATGACCCTTATTCCAAGTGGTTCTTTTATTATGGGTAGCTCCGACGACGATAAAGCAGGAAGCTTAAATGCACCTGTCAAAACAGTCAGCGTGGGATCGTTCTATATGGATGAAACAGAAATTACAAACAGTGAATATCGTCAGTTTGTTAATTGGGTGCGTGACTCCATCATCAGGACAAATCTTGCAGAATTAGCTGACGAAACGGGGCAATCTCAAGGGGGAGGAGGCATAGGTGACTATGCTTATCTGGACGCAAATACTGAGAATATGAGTGCTTACGAGCAGTACTTGCAGAACACTTACGGCGATGAGCGTAAACGTAAATTGAACAGAAAAGTAGAGCTAATTTGGGATACTAAGAAGTTTCCTGATGAGTACTATTCAGAGGTAATGGATAAAATGTATCTGCCAGAGGAAGAATCTTATAATGGAAAACGCATTATGGATGTTGAAAAATTTGTTTTCAAGTACCAATGGTTGGATATGGAAAAGGCAGCTCGTGCAAAAGGTAACAGAAAAGATTTCTTCAGAGAAGAGCTGATAAAAGTATATCCTGATACAACAGTTTGGGTTCGTGACTTTAATTATTCTTACAACGAACCAATGCATAATCAATATTTTTGGCACGAAGCTTATGGTGATTATCCTGTAGTTGGGGTTAACTGGATGCAAGCTAAGGCGTTTTGTGAATGGAGAACGTTAAATAAAAATACGTACCAAAAGGCTAAAGGGCAAGATGAAATTAATGCTTTCCGTTTGCCTATTGAGTCTGAATGGGAATATGCTGCCAGAGGAGGACTTGAAGGAGGTACATATCCTTGGGGAGGGCCTTATACTACGGATGATAGAGGTTGTTTCTTGGCTAACTTCAAGCCACTGCGTGGAGATTATGCATCAGATAATTCTTTGTACACAGTAGAAGCAAAATCGTATGAACCAAATGGTTATAATTTGTACAATATGGCTGGTAACGTATCAGAATGGACAAATACATCATACGACCCAAATTCATACGAATATATGTCAACAATGAATCCGAGTGTTATTGATGAGAAAAATAAACGTAAGGTAATTAGAGGAGGTTCTTGGAAAGATGTAGCCTATATGTTGCAAGTTAACACACGTGATTTTGAATATCAAGATTCTGCTCGTAGCTACATTGGTTTCAGAACAGTTCAAGACTTTATGGGAGTTAGTGACGGAGCAAAGAGCAAAGGAGTAAGAGGTTTTAGATAATATAGAAATTGAAATCAATTCCATTTAGTAAAGTTTAGTAAACAAAAATATAATTAAAAATAAACATTTAAATACTTAATCTTATGGCAAAAGGGAATAAAGGAAGAAAAAAAATCTTTAACGCGGTTTACAGTCTTGGAGCATCAGTTGTAATTCTTGGTGCATTGTTTAAGTTGACTCACTGGAGTCTTGGTCCTCTTAACGGAACTGTTCTGTTGGCAGTGGGGTTAATCACAGAGGCAATCATATTTTTCATTGCGGCATTTGAGCCGGTTGAAGAGGAATACGATTGGTCATTGGTTTATCCTGAGTTGGCTGGAGGTATGGCACGTCAAAACATTGCAAAATCAGCTCCTGTTCAAGAAAAAGAGGATAAATTGCTGAAAGAATCTCTTTCTGAGAAATTGGATGGTATTTTAGCAGAAGCTAAGGTTGATGCTAATTTGATGCGTACATTAGGAAAATCAATTGAGAATTTTGCTGGTGCAGCGAAAGAAATTACTCCGGTTGCAAATTCAATGGCTGCAACTCACAAGTATGGAGAAGAACTTTCATTGGCGGCTACTCAGTTGGAATCATTAAATAGTCTTTATAAATTACAATTAGAAAGAACAGAAAATCAAGTTACTGCTCAGGCAGGAGTTGTGGATAACTTAAATTCATTGAATGAGCAAATGTTGTCCTTCAAGAATAACTTGAAATCTTTGAACACAGTTTATGGGGGAATGCTGTCTGCTATGGGAAAATAATTTAGTTTTTTAATTAACAACTTAAAAAAATAATACTATGGCAGGAGGAAAATTAAGTCCCAGACAGAGGATGATTAACCTTATGTATTTGGTCTTTATCGCAATGCTTGCATTGAATATGGGTAAAGAGGTTTTGAATGCATTTGGGTTGGTCAATGAGAAATTTGAAGCGTCAAACGTAAGAGCGAAAGCTACCAATGAGGCAGCGATTGAGGCTTTAGATAATAATGCAAAAGAAAATCCTGATAAATACCAGGCAGATTACAACAAAGCTAAGGAAGTGAAGGAGTTGTCTGACAATTTCTATGAATATATTCAGAAAATCAAGGATGGTTTGAATAATGAAATTGGTCAGCAAGATAAAGCTCCTGCGGAAAGAGATTATCAGGCAATGGATAAATCTCAACACACCGATGATTTGTTCTTCTTGGGGGAAGGATATGCTAAAGATGGAAAAGAATTTGTTCAAAATATAGATGATTACAGAAACAAATTTTTGGCTATCTTGGGAGATAATCCTAAATATGCTTCTTTGGCTGAAAAAATAAAAGCTAATTTTAGCACGGAAGATGTTAAGGATAAAGATGGAGTTAAGAAAAAATGGTTAAATTACAATTTTGAAGGATTTCCTTACATCGCTTCTTTGGCTAAGTTCTCTATGATGCAATCTGATATCAGAACAAATGCTCAAGAATTCTATGGTATGTTGATGGAAGGAAACTTGAAACAACAAGTTTCAATGACTAACTATACAACCTTACTTGAGCAATCAAAAGGAGCTTATTACCAAGGTGAAAAATTTGATGGAGCTATTGTACTCGGAAGAAAAGATGCTACTACGCGTCCGAATTCTGTTGAATTGAAATTAGATGGTCGTCCGTTGTCAGCTTCTGATTACACAATTGAAGATGGTCGTGTGAAATTGAACATAGGTGCAGGAAATGCTGGTGAACACAAAATTACAGGTAGTTTACATTTTGACCAAGATGGTGAAAGAATTTCTGTACCTGTTGAGCAATCGTTCTCTACTATTCCAAAACCGAATTCTGCAGTTATTTCTGCTGATAAGATGAACGTGGTTTATCGAGGAGTATCTAACCCGATTACGATTTCAATGCCTGGAGTGCCAAACAATAAAATATCGGCTTCAGGTGCAGGTTTAAGCAGAAGTGGTAATGGCTGGGTGATGAGCCCTGGAGCTGGTCGTGAGGTAACAATCAATGTTTCAGGAGAAATAGATGGTCAAAAGTTCAGTTCTTCAAGATTGTTCCGAATCAAAAATATTCCTCGTCCATTGGCTTCAATCGGAGGACAAGTGGAAAGCGTGAAATTACCGAAGTCAAACTTAGGAGCGGCAACGATAACAGCTAAATTCGAAGATTTTGATTTTGATTTGAACACGAAAATTACCTCTTTCAAAGTTTCAATTCCTGGGCAACCAACTATTTCCGTACAAGGAAACAGAATGAATGATCAGGTGAGAAATGCTTTGAACAGAGCGAGAAAAGGAGATATAGTAAATATATTTGACATCAAAGCTGCTATTGTAGGAAATTCGGATTACAAAATGCCAACCGTTATTCCTATAAATGTTGAAATAACAAATTAGAAACTGTATTATTATGTTTAACTGGAAAAATATAGGCTTATTAGTTGTTGCAATTTTTACATCTCAAATGTCTTTTGCTCAATTTAACATCTTGAATGCAAAAGAGGTTGAGGAAATTGGACAGAAAAGTGAAGCCCAAATAGAGTCAGATAATGACAAACCATTACCTTATGGATATGTAGATGATAGGGATATCCTTTGGTCTGTGGAGGTCTGGGAAATCATTGACTTAAATGAGAGAATGAATTTTCCGCTTCTATTCCCTACCGATACGATGGACGTTGATAAATACAGACGTTCTTTGTATGATGTTTTGGTAAAGAATATGAAGAATGGAAAGTTAAAAGATACCTATGCTGATTCTTATTTTACAGAGAAAAGAACATATGATCAGCTAAGTAGTGCCCTATCTAAAATTGATACATTATCAGCGGGTTATGATCAGCTAAACGCTGGGGAAGCAATCGACCCGGTGAATATCACTAAGAGAGATTTGACTGCTGGTGATATAGTTCAATATCGCATCAGAGGACTTTGGTACTTCGACAAACGTCAAGGAGAGCTAAAATATAGATTATTGGGAATTGCTCCGGTAGCTCCGGATGTACACTATGTTGATTCTGAGGATGCTCAAAATAGGTTGGTAGAGTTATTTTGGGTGTTTTATCCAAAAGCAAGAGAGATTCTGCACGAGGCGAAAACATTCAACCGAAAAAATAACGCAAGACCAATGTCATTTGATCATTTGTTGAACGCAAGGTTGTTCAGTGCCGTAGTTTACAAGGAGGCGAATGTGTATGGTGATAGAAAAATTAGAGACTATCTGCCTGATAACTCACTTTTCCAGCTCTTGGAATCGGATAAAATTAAAGAATCTGTTCGTGATAAAGAACAAGATATGTGGGCGAACTAATTTAAATTCACAGAAATATCCATAGAACTGTTTTAAAACATAGCTGTTTTAAAACAGTTTTTTTTTGAAAGATTAAACTTTTTAACTTATATGTTTGATTTTATTGTAGTTGGTGCCGGATTAGCAGGTGTTTCTTTTTGCAATGTGTTGGAACAAAACGGTAAATCATTTTGTTTGATTAGCGATAATTCCCAGATAGCAAGTTTGGTTGCAGGAGGTGTTTACAATCCTGTTGTTTTAAAGCGATTTACGGCGGTTTGGAAGGCCAATGAGCAAATGAGTCTGTTGAGTTCTTTTTATGGTGAAATTGAAAAGAAAATCAACAGAAAAATTAATATCTCAATCCCTATTTTAAGAAAGTTTACCTCGGTGGAAGAACAAAATAATTGGTTTTGTGCCTCCGACAAAGATGTGCTTTCTGCGTATTTGAGTCCTGAAATAATTTCGGAAAATAACAAATGTATTCAAGCTCCTTTTGGATTTGGTAAAGTGCTTAATACGGGTAGATTAGATGTAAAAACCTATCTGCAAGAATGCACGAAACGATGGAAAGATGAGAGTGTATTTCACCAAAGAAGGTTTGATTATCAGGAGCTTGAGATAAATTCAAATAAGGTTAGTTATCAAGGCGTCTCTGCTCGAAATTTGGTGTTTTGTGAAGGATATGGCGTTGTGCAAAATCCGTTTTTCAATTATCTCCCGATGAAGCCTTGTAAGGGAGAAACTTTGACATTTTATGCTCCTGATTTACAACTTGATGAGATTGTGAAGAGCGATGGGGTGATTCTGCCCATCGGGGATGATTTTTACAAAATAGGAGCTACATACGAGTGGAACGACCTGAGTGATACGATTACAGAAAAAGCAAAAAATGAGCTTTTGGAGAAACTTAATAAATTGATTTCGTGTAAGTATGAAATTACGGAGCAGGAGGCATCCGTTCGGCCAACGGTATCCGACCGCAGACCATTAGTAGGTAAACATCCTGATTATCAAAATATTTGGATTCTGAATGGTTTGGGTACGCGAGGCGTAATGAACGCTCCTTTTGTTGCAAAAAAACTTTATGAAATGGTTTATGAAAACAAACCAATTGATAAGGAAATGAATGTGGAAAGATATAAAAAGTATAAAGTTTGATTTTTGAAAAGTTTTAAAGTTAAAATGATATGAAAATACTTCATTTGGATACAAATCATCCGTTGATGATTGCCCAACTTGCCGAGAATGGGTTTGAAAATTATGAAGATTATAAAAGTTCCAAGAGCGAAATCGAGTCAAAAATACATTTGTATGATGGCATCATACTCCGAAGTCGTTTTTCAATTGACCGAAGTTTTATAGAAAAAGCTACAAATCTGAAGTTTATAGCAAGAGTAGGAGCAGGATTGGAGAATATTGATTGTGAATTTGCTGAAAGTAAGGGGGTTATGCTGATTTCTTCTCCTGAAGGAAACCGAAATGCTGTGGGAGAACACACATTAGGAATGTTATTGGCGTTACTCAACAAATTCAAAAAAGCAAATACGGAAATTGAAAGAGGAAAATGGTTACGTGAGGAAAATCGTGGTTGGGAATTGGATTACAAAACCGTGGGAATCATTGGTTATGGAAATATGGGAAAATCCTTTGCTAAAAAGCTCAAAGGCTTTGATTGTAAGGTGATTTGTTACGATATAAAACCCAATGTGGGAGATGAAAATGCCACACAAGTTTCATTGGAAGAATTTTTCAGCCAAGCAGAAGTTGTAAGTTTGCATACGCCGCAAAATCCGCTGACAATGAGGATGGTAAATACAGATTTTATTAATAAATTTTCGAATCCGTTTTGGTTTTTGAACACGGCACGAGGTAAAAGCGTGGTTACGGACGATTTGGTAAGTGCTTTAAAATCAGGTGAAATACTTGGTGCGGGATTAGATGTTTTGGAATATGAAAAGTCGTCGTTTGAAGATTTTTTCACAGAAGATAATTTTCCTGAAGCATTTAGATACTTGTTAGAAGCTGACAATGTGATTCTTACACCCCATATTGCCGGTTGGACTATGGAGAGCAAAGAGAAATTAGCTCAAGTTATCGTGGATAAAATTGTTGAAAATTTTAAATCGAAATAAAAATAAGTAAAAAGTGATAAGGTGAGTACGCTTTGTCACTTTTTTGATTAATGATTGTGTATAAATCCGCCCATATCAGCAAGATAAATCAATAAAAGCGATAGCAAAAAAGAGATGATTGGGGCAATCATCCACATCGTGAAAAAGCGTTTTACTTGGGTTTTGTTAAAGATGTTTTTAGTTCCCATTTTTGCAACACCAATTCCTAAAATGGCAGCTACATTCACTTGTACCAGTGATGAGGGAATTCCTTTTGTTACAGAAGCTAAAAGAAGTAAACTTCCTGAAATAAAGGCAATTATAACCGCTTCAAATTTCCCGAAAAGGATTATTTCTTTTCCTGTGTTTTTTACAATTTTATGACCGAACAAAGAACTTCCAATACCAAAACAAGGTGCAACTATTAATGAAGAAAGTATCAAAATAACCATAAAATCATTTTCATTTTGTAGTCCTAACTCATTGATAGTCATTGCTGCAATAGGTCCTGCACCATTAGCAACGTTGTTCGAACCGATGGAGAAAGAAACATAGATTGACATTACAATCAGAATGGTATTCCAAACGGGTTTAAGATTTTCATTTTGAGCTCTTTGCATAGTAAATCCTCTTCTCCGCATTGGTTTGTAGATGTATTTCCCGCATAAATAACTCAAGAAGTACGAAATAACGGGAAGAATAAACCAAGCGGGAATGATTTCATAAAAAAGCTTTCCTGAGTCTAATTTGTTGAAATACAGTGAAGGAGCTGCAAAAGCAAGGACAGCCGCCTGGCTTGTTGACTGAGGAATTCCTGAAATGTTGGCTATCAAAAGTGTTATCGCAACGGAGAGTAAAGCTACTGATACAACAGTGAAAGTCATATAGTTAGCTGGTAAAATGCCATTTCCCATTGTTGTAGCCGTATTCTTACCGGCAACAAAAGCTCCCAAAAAAACCGCAATACCGAAAATACCCGGAATTAAGCTCCTTCGTATAACATTCGCCCCATAACTTGCAGAAAATGCGGGTGCTGTACCACTTCCGCCCATAGTTATGGCAAGAGCCATCGCGATGAGATACGGTATTAGTAATTGGTTATAAATGGGTGACATCTCTTTCTCTTCAAATCTTTAAATAAATGATAAAATGTTGGTTTTGAGTTTTAAAGAAAGTAATTCAATGCAATTACCGAACCTAAATGCATACTTTCGTGAGTGTTGTTAAAGTTGATTGCATCTTCTACGGAATTGAGTTCAAATCCGTAGCTGGTCATATAGGGACTGAATTCTTTAAAAACACCTTTTTCGTAGTCTTTTTGGAGTTGTTCTTGTGTAGAGAGAAGCAATTCTTTCAAATTTTTGATTTCTTCATCTGAAGGAATATGCTCATCAGGAGCGGTTCCTTTTCTGTAAGTATTTATAAATTCATCAGAAACTAAAGGGGTGATTCCGCTGAGTTTGTAGCACAAAAGTTGCTGAGTTACAACGCAATGAGCGATGTTCCAGAAAACGTTATTGCGGAATTTATTCGGGATTTTTGCTAATTTTTCAGGTGATAGATTTTCTAAGTAATTTAAAAGGTTTGAACGTGTGGCTTTATGCAGTTCAAAGGTTTGTTTTGTTAGTAACATAATTTGTTCTAATAGGTTATTGTCGCAAAAATAGGAAAATTTAATGGATAATTGATGTTTTGTAGTGAAAAAGTTTAGAAAAAGAAGAATATTTGTTTTGAGTTATTCTCTTCAAAAAGATGAATATTTTGCTACATTCACCTTTTTTCGCTACTTTTACGGCTTCAAACCGATTTGAAAAAATGACAAAAATACGCATTACCAAAAAATTTGAGTTCGAGGCGGGGCACGCTTTGTATGGTTACGACGGAAAATGTAAAAACCTGCACGGACATAGTTATAAATTGCACGTTACGGTAATTGGCACGCCTATTGATAACCCCAACGACGTAAAACACGGAATGGTGATTGATTTTGGTGATTTGAAACGCATCGTAAAGCGGGAAATTATTGACGAATTCGACCACGCGATGATTTTTAACGCCAATTCGCCGCATTTGGAGTTGGCAAATGAACTCAAAGCCAAAGGACATCACATCATTTTGGTGGATTATCAGCCCACGAGCGAAAATCTGGTGGTAGATTTTGCCGAGCGTATCAAAAAATACCTGCCTGAAAACGTTGCGTTGTTCTCACTTCGTTTGCAAGAAACCGAAAGCTCTTACGCCGAATGGTTTGCTTCGGACAATCCGTAAGAATAGGCATAGGGCAATAGGCATAAGAGAATAGGCAATAGATAGAAGATGTTTGTTAATAGACTATTGCTGTAATGACTTCGGAAATATTTTCTGTTAATGACACAAGCAGAATAACTATTCATTGCTAATTGTTCCTTGCTAATTGTTCCTTGCTAATTGTTCCTTGGTTCTTTGTCCTTGTTCCTTGTTTTTTATCCTTTAAACTTTATCCTTTTAAACTTTGAACATAGAATTACTTTCCGGCAAAAAGATTTATTTCGCTTCTGACAATCATTTGGGAGCACCTGATTTCGTGGCAAGTCGTCCGCGGGAATTGGCTTTTGTGGATTGGCTCGGCAAGATTGAAGCAGATGCAGGAGCGATTTTTCTGCTTGGGGATTTGTTCGATTTTTGGTTCGAATACAAAACCGTAGTTCCGAAGGGATTTGTGCGAACGTTAGGTAAGTTGGCATCGTTGACGGATAAAGGAATCCCAATTTATTTCTTCGTTGGGAATCACGATTTATGGATGGGTGATTATTTTCAAAAAGAATTGAATATCCCTGTTTTTTATAAACCGCTGGAATTTGAATGCAACGGGAAACGCTTTCTCGTGGGGCACGGCGACGGACTCGGACCAGGCGACAAAGGCTTTAAACGAATGAAAAAAGTGTTTACCAATCCGGTGGCAAAATGGCTGTTCCGTTGGTTGCATCCGGATATCGGGGTGCGATTGGCACAATATCTTTCGGTAAAAAATAAACTGATTTCAGGTGATGAAGATGTAAAATTCTTGGGAGAAGACAACGAATGGTTAGTGCAATACTGCAAACGGAAATTGACGCTTAAGCATTACGATTATTTTCTTTTCGGGCATCGGCATTTGCCTATGGAAATTCCGCTTTCCGATACTTCCAAATACATAAACACCGGCGATTGGATACATTATTTCACGTATGCCGTGTTCGACGGAGAGAAAATGAGTCTGGAGAAACTCTAAAATCCACAATTGTTGCGATGCTTAAAAAGCTACTCAGTTATATTATCCCTATCACGGTTCATAAGCAAAAATCCGCAATCAATAAGTCAATTGATGTGGTTCTGCGGGGTGGGCGTTTGGTGTTGGACACTCCCAATACAAATTATTCTTACGGAAGTTTACAACGAATTTTGCGATTGGGTTTGAGGAAGATAGGTTTTTCCGAAGTGCAAAAAATGCAAAACATTTTGGTTCTGGGTTTGGCAGGAGGAAGTGTTGTAAAAACTTTGGTTGATGAGGTTGGCTATACGGGAAAAATAACAGCGGTTGATATTGATGCAGAGATTGTTAATGTTGCGAAAACCTATTTTAATCTTGGCAAAATCAGTAATTTGGAAATTGTTATTGATGATGCTCAGCAGTTTGTGCAAAAAACAAAATCAAAGTATGATTTGATTATCATTGATATTTTTCAAGATGATATGATGCCTGAATTTTTGTTTTCCCAAAAGTTTATAAATCAAGCACTTTCTTTGCTGACTTCCAACGGAAAAATATTGTTCAACACAATGAAAAACAATAAAAAACAAGCTCAAAGGAACGCAGATTTTATCGAATTTTGCCAGCAAACGAATTTTGTAAAAGTAATTTCAAATGTGAAAGGAAGCAATGAACTAATAATCATTTCAAAGGAAGAAAAATAGTTTTCTTGAGGAAATTTCGTGTTTTTAAACTTGATTTTTCGTGTGAAATTTGTGAGTTTCAAAAAAAAAGTGCATATTTGCACCCCAAATGAGAGGAGGTGTATAGATTATGTTAATAATACCAGTAAAAGACGGCGAAAGCATCGACAAAGCGTTAAAACGTTACAAAAGAAAATTTGACAGAACGGGAGTTGTTCGTAAACTTCGTGAGAAACAGCATTTTACAAAAAATTCTGTGAAGAGAAGAAATGAACTACAAAAAGCTCGATACATCCAATATTTGAGAGATCAAGAGGAAGTTTAGTCATTTTAAAGATAAATTAAAATCCGTTTCTAAAACAGAAGCGGATTTTTTTGTACAAGTTTTGCAGATTAGTAAAAGATAGTAAGTTCAAGCAGAGATTTTTCTCTGCTTTTTATTTTTCTTCTTTTTCCTTTGCACTTTTTTCTTATATTTGCCTTTTGCTGAGAAGGTTATTCCTTTCTATAATAATAAACTAATTGAAAAGTAATTATGTTGTCAGAAAAAGAAATATTAAAT
Source organism: Capnocytophaga stomatis (assembly GCF_002302635.1). NCBI lineage: Bacteria > Pseudomonadati > Bacteroidota > Flavobacteriia > Flavobacteriales > Flavobacteriaceae > Capnocytophaga > Capnocytophaga stomatis. The sequence continues at coordinate 1,304,901 of NZ_CP022387.1, read as the reverse complement.
TTGAAAAAGGAACTGAATTTGTTTTGTCAATTTCCTGATAGACCAGAACTTATTAACTCCTCACGAGAGTTTTTAGAAATATATACACGTTGTATTAATAAACTTAATCAATTGGCATTGGAAAGAAATTCTAAATATCTTGCAAAACAAACAAACGAATTGCCATTTTTTAATAATCAAGAAGTAAAACTTTTTATCTCCCAAAAAAGAAAAGAAGTCTCCTTTCTTGAAATGTTTTTTAAAGGGTTTTATATAATATATTCTTTTTTACTTGTTCGCAATACGTTTCAAAATATACAAAACAAGATGAAAAAAATGCAGTTTCTTACGAAGAGACTTATTGATTTGGTAGAAAACCCTAACTTAGAACAAGCATATACACAAGTTGAAGAAAAAACACCCAAAATCAAAAGTATTTTATAGCAAACTTTATTTATCAAACAGAAATTAGAAATCAATGAAAAACATACGCAATTTTTGCATCATCGCACACATTGACCACGGAAAAAGTACGCTGGCTGACCGCCTTTTGGACTTTACCAAAACCATCACCGAACGCGAAAAACAAGACCAACTCCTTGATAATATGGACTTAGAGCGTGAACGAGGGATTACCATTAAAAGTCACGCCATCCAAATGGAATACGAATACAAAGGCGAAACCTATATTCTGAATCTTATCGATACACCGGGTCACGTGGATTTCTCTTATGAAGTGTCGCGTTCCATTGCTGCTTGCGAAGGAGCATTGCTTATCGTTGATGCGGCACAAAGCATTCAGGCTCAGACCATTTCAAACCTGTATTTGGCTTTGGAAAACGATTTGGAAATTATCCCAATCCTCAATAAAATCGACCTTCCGTCTGCCAATCCCGAAGAAGTGAAAGACGACATCGTGGATTTGCTCGGTTGCGACCCTGACGAAATTATCCCTGCCAGCGGAAAAACAGGCTTGGGCGTGGAAAACATCCTTGAAGCCATCATCGAACGCATTCCTGCTCCGAAAGGCGACCCCGAGGCACCGCTACAAGCCCTGATTTTCGATTCGGTGTACAATCCGTTTCGTGGGGTGGAAACGTATTTCCGTGTGATGAACGGGAAAATTTCCAAAAACGACAAAATCAAATTTATGTCCTCCGACAAGATTTACCACGCCGACGAGGTGGGGACGCTCAAACTCAACCAAGTACCCAAGCCTTTTGTAGGTTGTGGCGATGTGGGCTATCTCATCACGGGGATTAAAGACGCTCGTGAAGTGAAAGTGGGCGATACCATTACGACAGCTCAAAACGGCTGTACCGAAGCCATTGACGGATTTGAAGACGTAAAGCCGATGGTTTTTGCGGGGATTTATCCTGTTGATACTGAGGATTATGAAGAGCTTCGAGCTTCGATGGAGAAACTGCAACTCAATGATGCTTCGTTGGTTTTCACGCCTGAAAGTTCGGCGGCGTTGGGCTTTGGTTTCCGTTGTGGTTTCCTCGGAATGTTGCATTTGGAAATCATTCAAGAGCGGTTGGAACGCGAGTTTGATATGACCGTAATCACGACCGTTCCAAACGTTAGTTATCTGGCTTACACCAAGAAAGATCCTGAAACGCCTATCGTGGTGAACAATCCGTCCGATCTGCCTGAGCCGTCAAAACTCGACCGCGTGGAAGAGCCGTACATCAAGGCTTCGATTATCACCAAGGCGGATTTTGTGGGGCAAGTGATGTCGCTTTGTATCGAAAAACGCGGACAAATCACCAATCAGACCTATCTTACGCCCGAGCGAGTGGAGCTGAATTTTGATATGCCACTGGCGGAAATTGTGTTTGATTTTTACGACCGACTCAAAACAGTATCAAAGGGTTACGCTTCGTTTGATTATTCGCCAATCGGAATGCGTGCCTCGAATTTGGTAAAGGTCGATGTGCTTATTAACGCCAATTCGGTGGACGCTCTTTCTGCCCTGATTCACGCCGATAATGCGTATAATATCGGTAAGAAAATGTGTGAAAAATTGCGTGAACTGATTCCGCGTCAGCAGTTTGACATTCCGATTCAGGCGGCAATCGGAGCGAAAATCATTGCTCGTGAAACCATCAAAGCCCTCCGCAAAGACGTTACGGCAAAATGTTACGGTGGCGACATCTCGCGTAAGCGTAAACTCCTTGAAAAACAGAAGAAAGGAAAGAAACGTATGCGACAAATCGGCAACGTGGAAGTGCCGCAGAGTGCGTTTATGGCCGTGTTGAAGCTGAATGATTAGCGGTATTTTAAAGTGAAAAAATGTTAAATTTTTAATTGAATACGGTTTTTTGGAACAAAAAACGAACAAAATTATATTTTTTATTTATTTTTGTACCAAAGTTAATTTTATTTGAAATGATTAGCCGAGATAAAATTCAGGTCTTTGAGGAAATACTTTGTCATTTAGATGAATGGTATAAAGAACAAAACCCTGGAAAAGAAAACGATTTAAGCATCTTAAAAGTAATGAAGTTGTTGTTTTTTGTGTCAGGAGCAGATTCTGAAAATCATTTGTTTGATGTGTTTGATAAGTTCCAAGCGTGGCAATATGGACACGTTGAGGCTGATATTTACAATATGTATTCCGAAAAAAAAGGTGATTTTAGTGATTTTTCAATTGATAGAAATAAACTGATTTTCAAAGAAAATTATAAACCAAAAGCTAATTCACATTCGGAAAAAATTAAAATAAATCTCGAAAAGATAAAAGTAATAAATTCAGATTTAATTTCTTATGATGCTTTTCGTTTGGTAGACATAAGTCATTCTTACCTTTCTTGGGATATTTATTATAATAAATTGAACAAGCGTTACGAAGATATGGATAAAAAAATGTTGACTTATGAGCCAAAATACTACCGATAAGAAATTTCCTACACAGGAGGCATTAGAAATTGTTGATAAAATTAATACAAAAATAGACCAAATACTCTCAAATCCAGATATTGGATCTGAGAGTATTTATGTTTTGAAATCAGACATTGAAAATATAATAAAGTTACTTTTCAATTCTGTTTTGGAAGGAGAGTTTGTAGGGAATAATAATATAGAAAGCAATGTAAACATTTTAGAAAAAAGAATTTCAGATATAGACATTTTAAAGATAGATAATTTTATTATTGAATCTTCTCCATATACTAAAGAAACAATAGAGTTTATTACTTTTCAGGAGATAATAGAATCTATCCCTTTAATAACAAAAATGTTTTCCATATATCAACTATTTATAGGGGAAATTAAAACTTTATTAAAAAAAGATAAAGATTATATTTATACTCGCTCTGTTGATAAAAAGAATTTTAATAGAGAAGATTATCAATTGTTTTTAATAAGTCTTGACTTGTGTACTTATGATATTCAATTGAGTGAAAAAAAAGATTTTGCCTCAGAAATACAATATATCATCAAACTTATCGAAACCTTTTCTGACAAGTATTCAGAATCAAAAGAAAAAATGCTTAAAAAAGCTAATTTTCTTCTATTTAAATGGCAAAAAAGAGCAGAAATCAACAAACAAAATATCATTCCGATTATTGATGGAAAACAGGTTGATGATACATTTGAAAAAAAAGTGCTTAGCTATGGAGAAGACTGGAGAAATATAGTAGAATATATTAATAATCATTATTTAGATAATAAAAATTATTATTTAAAGAAGTCTTTTTGTGAACTAAATAAGCCTCTATTTGAAAAGTATACTTGTCGAGATATACATCTGTATATTAAATATTATAAAGATATAGATAGAAATCTTCAAAAGTTAGACGAAATCATTGATTTTCTCGCTTCTAAAAAAAGTGAGTCCGATATTTTTTCTATTAATTATGCATATGCTGTTAATAATCGTTTTTCTTTATTTTTAGAAGAATGTTCCGATAAAAATAAAGTGTATGACGAATATCAAGATGTAAAGAAAAAAGTAAAGAAGGAGGATAAAAATTATTTTCCTCAGTATAAATTCATTGAAAAGATTATACTTATAATCAATGAAAAATTAAGCATAGAACAAATATCGCTAGAGGAAATAAAAGATTTAGATCTTTTTATAAAAGAAAAACTAGAACCAGAATATAAAAAATATAAAGTAAATATGGAGTGGTTCTCACAACATAGTAACTTTATATATAGAGTTGTTTATCAAGAATGTATGATAGATAATATTTATGTCTATTCTTCCTTTTTATTACCAACTTCTAATAAAGAAGCCTATGATAAATATGAAATTATAAGTTCAGATTATCAAACACTTAAAACACAAATTGAACCTCTAAAAAAAATAAGTAGTTTATTAAGTGAAACAAAAAAAATAAATGAAGAAATAAAGAAAAGAGATGTAAAAACCATTGAACTAATGGGATTATTTTCGGCTATCATTGCTTTTGTAATGGGCTCAATTCCAGGGTTTCAGTTTGTGCGAAGTATTTGGAGTGCAATTCTATTTTTATTAGTTTTCTCAACAGGTTTAATATCTTTTCTTTTAGTTTTAATTTTAATAACAAGACATAACGGGGGTGTTTTTAAAGAATATCGAACGAAAATAATTGGTTTTTACACAGGGATTTTGGTACTAATTGTTCTTTTCGGCTGGGCTGTAAAACATTGGGAAAAAAATGAGAAAAATAATACAGAGGAGTTGAAACAACATTCAACCATTTTAATTGAAACAAAGAAAGATTCTATAAATTCATTTGAAGAACCTAACAAATCGGAAATCAAGAAAGATAGTGTTTTGGGTAACATAAATAAACAGAAGTAACGAAAAATCGCTTAACAAGATAATTCAGATGTCCAATAAATTATTAGTGTTCAAAAATATGTCTGACTGTTGTTCGCTTAAAATAAAAAAACTACTTCGGTTTTACTATCTAAAAACAAAACGATGGTTAAACAAGGAGTACAAAGAACCTCGACAAAAAATAAATTGGCCAGTATTGGTAGTGGTTGCCGTGCCAATTCTTATTCTCTTGGGTTTTATTTATTTGGTGTCTTTTTTAAGTGTATTTGGAATTAATTTTGAATATTATTTTACTATTGAAGATTGCCTAAAAGCTTTGTATGTAAAGGCTTCGACCCATTTTTATATAGCAAGTTTTGTTTGGGGTCTTATTGGTTTATGCCTCCTTTACATATTCAGATTTTTTATAGAAGAACGCTATAAAAGTAATGAAAAAGAAAAGAATATAAGGGTGACAAATAAGGTAATAATCACAAGAATGAGGTTTATTATTACTCTATTGGGACTATATTTTTTATGTTTTAAAGAAATCGAAAGTTATAAAAATTTCCATCATTTGTTTTTAGCACTACTAATCATACTATACCTATGGTTTTTCCAAGATAAACGGATAGCTTTAATAACTCTTGTCGGTTTTCTTTGTCCTCTATCACTCAAAATCGGTGAAGCTGACGGAATGAAATTACTAAATTCTGCCGATAAAACGACTTTCAACATCATACTCAAAAACAATGACACGATTTTAAAGGAAAAAGATAAAAATCGGTATTTTATATACAAAACCACAAATTATGTTTTTATTATGGACGAGACCTGTAAAAACAATCCCCAAGTGGTAATACGTCCTACCGCTGAAATACAAAAAATGTCCTTTAACCCTATTAAAGAAAAATGATGAAACCAATTCAAAATATGACCCAGCAGGAATTTATTGATTTTTGTATTGACAAAAAACTCAATGGTACTTCCTACCGAAGCTTTCACGATATTTTTGAAAATTACCAAATTGAGGAGCAAACACGTAAAATAGTACTTGAAAAACTTTCAGAAATTGACAAATCTGAAAAGAAGATTTTACTCGAAGTCGAGAAAGCTGCGTATAGACGTTTAGGAATAAAAAGAATTCTTATCGGAGTTGCTATTTTACTGTTTGGAGCATTTCTTTTGTTTCGTTCAATGGAAGCAGGCGTTATTTTTATATTGAATTTGCTTGTAATTCTTGCGGGAATATCATTTATTTTTACTGGGATGCTTAATATTTTAACGGGAATAGTAAAGAAGTATTAGATGATAGATTTATAATTGAAAACACAGAGATTCCGTAAAATATTTATGCGTGTTTGAAAGTTTTCAAAAAAATCTTTTCAATTACAAAACCTCCAAAGCCCCGCAAATAGAAAACAAAAGAGACGGAAAAAATAGAAAAACAAATCAGTTATGAAAAAACCTCCGTATCCGTACACCAAAAGTATGTTCAGGAAACGCCGTCCTTTAAGAACAGCCGTGTTTACCGCAATGTTGCAATGTGTGCATATTTACGAGATTCGGGATACGTCTTACCAATCGTTCAAAAATCCTAAATCGTACGAAGATATCGAGTTGATGACGCTTCTTATCAACGAAATTTATGGAGATAATCTTTCGCAAGACGAGCTTTTCCCTCCCGAAGATGTCATAATAAACCGAATCATCGACTACACCAACGCCCTCACTCAGATTAAAGATGCAATGCGTGAAGAGCTTTGCATTGAAAAGGAATACGTGGAATATTTCACCGAAAAAGCTAAAGCGTGGGACGAGTTGTATGAATCCATTCGGCAAATTGGCGGGGAGGCTTGTTCCATATACGAGGTAATTTGGCAGTATGAATTAGGTAAATTTACGAAAGAAGAATGTGAAGAAAAGGTGCAATTCTTCGTGCATCATAACCCAAGACAGAAAATAACGGGAATCAGACTTCGGCGAATGTTTGTGCAATTGGAAACCCTCTTTTGGGAAACTTTCGAGCATTTCTATGATACGGACATAAACGCTCCTTTCACTGAAGATGAAACTTCGAGCTAAGATTTTCGGAGGAAGCATATTGTCATCACAATAATCGTTGAGCAATATTTGTTTTCTTGTAAAAAATCTGTATTTTTGTAGAGTTAAATTAAAAAAAATAGAATAATGGCTGAGATAGAAAAAGTGAAATGCCTGATAATTGGGTCAGGACCTGCGGGATATACAGCGGCAATTTATGCCTCACGTGCCAATATGCACCCCGTTTTATATCAGGGAGAGCAACCCGGTGGGCAATTAACCACAACGAACGAAGTGGAAAACTTTCCCGGTTATCCTAACGGAATTACAGGCACGGCAATGATGATGGAATTGCAGCAACAGGCTGAACGCTTCGGGACGGAAATACGCAACGGATGGGTAACAAAGGTAGATTTTTCACAAAAGCCTCATAAAGTGTGGATTAATGAAGAAAAAGAAATTCACGCACAAACGGTGATTATTGCCACAGGAGCTTCTGCCAAGTACTTAGGTTTGCCATCGGAGCAACATTATTTGAAAACGGGCGGAGGAGTTTCGGCTTGTGCCGTGTGCGACGGTTTTTTCTACCGAAAGCAAAAAGTAGCTATCGTTGGGGCGGGCGACTCGGCTTGTGAGGAAGCACTTTATCTGTCGAATATCTGTGAGAAAGTAACGATGTTGGTGCGTCGTGATGAGTTCCGAGCTTCTCGAATTATGAAAGAACGCGTGTTGAAGGCTTCTAATATTGAGGTGCTTCTCAATACAGAAACAGAAGAAATCTTGGGCGACGGACAGGTAGTAACTGCCTTAAAAGTACGTAATAACAAAACGGGAGAAATTTCTGAAATTCCGATTACGGGCTTTTTCGTTGCTATCGGGCATAAACCAAATACGGATGTTTTCAAAGAATTCATTGCACTTGATGAGGTAGGATATATCAAAAACGTACCTGGGACATCTTTAACCAATGTGGAGGGAGTGTTCGTAGCCGGTGACGCTGCCGATAGTCGTTATCGTCAGGCAATTACAGCCGCAGGTTCAGGGTGTATGGCTGCCTTGGATGCCGAAAAATATTTAATGACTTTGGAAAGTTAAAAAGATTTGAATTAATATTTTACAAAAAAAAGGGAACATTTTATATGTTCCCTTTTCTGTTTTTAGTTGCCTTCTTTGCCTAATTTTCTTTGTATAATCCGATGCATATAATCTTGCATAAATGCTTGTAAATCTTTGATTCCTTTTTCTATCTCAGGATTGTTTTCTTTTCCTAAAATGTTGTTAGTCAGTCCTTCATCTTCTTTTTTGAAAATACCATTAACGTTTCCGTCTTCATTTAAAATGTAGATATAATTACCTTGCATCATTCGATATACGTGAGCATCAGAAATGTAGGCTCTGGGAGTTTCCTGCTTATCGGAAAACAAACTTCGTCCCCACGAACGGAAAGGCTTGTTGTAGCCCATTAAATCAACTACAGAAGGATAAAGGTCTATCTGTTGGCTAATTTCTGAAGAAATACCTTTTCCAACCAATTCCGGATTTGGACTAAAAAACATAAGAGTAGCTCCGTTTCCTGTGATAGGTTGTTTATACAGAGGATAATACACTTGATTATGATGGTCGTTTGTGAATACGAAAATGGTATTTTTGTACCATTCTTCCTTTTTCGCACTTTCAAAGAATTTTTTTAGGGCGTAATCCGTGTACTGAATACATTGGTGCATTTCCACATTTCCTTTATCGAATTTTCCTTCGTATTTTTCGGGAATTTTGTACGGATGATGCGATGAAACTGTGAAGATTGTCCCCAAAAAAGGCTGTTTTTTCTTGTTGAATTCTTGATTCATAAATTGTAGGAAAGGTTCGTCCCAAATGCCCCAAAAGCCATCAAAATCAGCATCATTGCCATATTCAGTCATTCCGTAGTAGTTATCAAACCCCAAAATATTTGAAAATCCTAAGAATCCCATTGAACCATTGGGTGCGGAATGGAAAAAAGATGTATTGTATCCCATTTCTTTGGCGATAGAAATCACGGATTCAGTGGGTTGTTGCACGTAAGGTGATGAGGTGTAGGCTACTTGAAAGGTGGGAATTCCTGCGTAAACTGAGGACATTCCGTGTATGGATTGCCTTCCGTTAGCGTATGCATTATCAAACACGAACGAATGCTTGGATAAAGAATCTAAAAAAGGTGTGTACGATTTGTAATCGGGGATATTTCTATTCGTATTCATACAGCCTACGTATTCCCTTCCGAAGCTCTCCAGAATAAATATCACAACATTGGGTTTTATTGTCATTTCCCGATGGTAATGTTTGATAGGTTTGATGTTTTCTTGAATGTAATCTTCTGAAACAAAGTTATATTCCTTAAAGCTTTTATTCTTCCCGATGGTTCGGATAAGCGTAAAAGGTGTGTTGAGAATCACATCGGCGTGTGAGGAAATTGTTACGTGTCGGCTTGCGTCCAGAATATTAATAGGACGCGATGAATGTGCCAAGCTTCCGCCTCGAATTCCAGCCAAAACGCCCACGCCTATCACTCCCAAAATTAAAACAGATGACACAAAATAAGGAACGTTGGCAATTTTAACTTCTTGCACTTTTTTCTTTTTATAGAGGAAAATCCATAAAGATATGAGCAGAATAAAAATCAAAACTACGTACCAATACATTCCCCAAAAGGTGAAAAACATCGTGGTTTTGTTCTGTTCATTTTCAACTACGGCAAATGAAGCGGTTGTTAAACGTGATTTGCTGAACGGAAAATAAATCATATCTACAAAATTGGTAGCATAAGCAATTCCGTTTGTTAGGAAATAAATCCAGAATAATATTTTTTGATATGTTTTTGTTGTGTTTATTCGTAAAGGAATGATACTCATTAAAATGAATAACAAGTTTATGTACAAAATAGCCGTTGTGTCAAACTGAATTCCGAGCAGAAATAGTTTTGAAAGCTGACTTATACTGATTTCTCCTATGATTTCTTTGTTAAACAGAAAAAATAAAAGTCGGGCAATGAAGTAGAAAAAATACGCTAAAAATATTCGATAAAAAAATACAGAATATTCATTGGTTCGAATGAATTTACTCATAAGATTTTAATATGATTGTTTTTCAAGAATTATAAAGTTTAATAGGGATGCAAAGGTAAGAAATTAAACAAAAACTCGTAATGAGAAGCTTAAAAGTAAATGAGTTATTAACATTTAAAGCAAAAATTTTAAAAAGCGATAAAATTGTAAATTGAGTATTTTTACAAGTGTTAATTTTGCTTAACGTTTAAGTTTTTATTAACATATCATTGTGTATTAGGGTTTTATATTTGATGAAAATGATTATCTTTGCCCTCGTTAATTTTAAGCAGAAATTATTTCACTGTGTGAAACTATCGTAAGTCTTAAAGAAATTGAATGAGATGATTAATGCAAAGAGGAGGTATCTTTTTACAATTTTGGGGTTGCTTAGTTTTGTTTGTATGTGCTTTACAATCAGCGATGAGCAAATCAAAGAAATTCAAGTTCACAGAAATTTTGTTGTAGAAAAACCTCAGTTGGCAACTGTACTGCCAGCAGAAGAAAATGAAAAAAACATTACTTTAAATCCGCCGTTAATTGGAAAAACATTTATTGGTTTTAAGGAGGCGTTGGCTTACAGAGAGTCCAGAGGTAATTACTTTATTGTGAACGAGTTCGGCTATATGGGGAAATACCAATTTGGTAGGTCGGCATTGCAGTTTTATGGCGTTAAAAATGCTGACGAATTCCTGAAATCGCCCGAACAGCAGGAGCGACTTTTTACACTAAGCGTAAAAAGAAACAAATGGGTGTTGAGAAAAGAGATAAGTAAGTTTGTAGGCAAGCGAATTAATGGCATACAAATTACTGAGTCAGGAATTTTGGCTGCTGCTCATCTTGCAGGAGCTCAGAATGTTAAGAATTATTTTAAAAGCAGAGGAAATTATGCCTTTGCCGATGCTAATGGAACGACTTTGCAGAATTACTTGAAAAATTTTGCGGGCTATGAAGTAGAACATATTATTCCTGAAAAGTTGCCAAGATTTTAACTATTTATTCCCGCTTTAAGAAGCTATCCTAAAAAGGATGGCTTCTTTTTTTTTAATAAAATACGTATATTTGCAACACAAAACGTAGGTTGATAGGCGTATTAATTTTTAAAATTCAGAAAATGCAATTGTTTTACCACACACATAATGAGGCAGGAACAGATGAGGCGGGGAGAGGTTGCCTTGCGGGTCCTGTTACGGCTGCTGCGGTAATTTTGCCCAAGAATTTTAAAAATGATTTATTAACAGACTCTAAGCAACTTACCGAAAAACAGCGGCTGATGCTGAAGCCCGTCATTGAACAAGAAGCAATTTGTTATGCGGTGGCACACGTATTCCCTGCCGAAATAGATGAACTGAACATTTTGCGGGCTTCCATTTTGGCAATGCATAAGGCTTTGGAGCAACTTTCAGAGAAACCTGAATTTATTGCTGTTGATGGTAATAAGTTTGTGAAATTCAGTAATGTTCCGCACGCCTGCGTGATAAAGGGTGATGCCAAAATACAAACAATTGCGGCAGCTTCCATTTTAGCCAAAACGTATCGAGATGCTTATATGAAACAAATTGATGAAGAATTTCCGATGTATCAATGGAAGAAAAATAAAGGATACCCTACCGCAGAACATAGAAAAGCAATTGAAAATTATGGTATTACGCCCTACCACAGAAAGACATTTCAACTATTGCCCTCACAATTGAAGTTAGAATTTTAGAGATTAATCAGCGTTAAAAAATACAGATATGAAAAAATATTACAACTCACTTTTTGTGGCAATTTTTCTATTGATGTCATTAAAAGTACAAGCACAAGAAAAAAAATTTATGGTTAGGACAATCGCTTTTTATAATGTAGAGAACTTGTTCGACACAATTAACGACCCCCGTAAATTTGACGATGACCGCACTCCCGAAGGGGCAGACCGCTGGACATCAAAGATTTATAATGACCACGTTCAGAAAATAGCAAAAGTAATTTCCGAAATAGGAAGTGATGTAACCAAGCAGGCACCTGATGTTGTGGGGTTATGTGAGGTTGAAAATGAGAATGTTATAGTTGATTTGATAAATACAGATTATCTTAAAAAATACAATTATGGCATTGTACATTATGATTCTCCCGATAGTCGTGGAATTGATGTCGCACTGATTTACAAAAAAAACGTATTTAAGCCCGTTTCAACCTCAAAACACCCTTTGAAAATTTATGATGCGGACGGAAAACGAAGATACACACGCGACCAACTTTTAGTAAGCGGAATGTTTGACGGCGAGTTGATGCATTTTATCGTAAATCACTGGCCTTCAAGAAGTGGAGGAGAGGCAGTAAGCCGTCCAAAACGCGAAGCGGCAGCAACGCTGAATAAGAAAATAATTGATTCACTTTTGGCTAAAAATCCTGATGCTAAGATACTTAGTATGGGTGATTTTAACGACGACCCGACAAACACAAGTTTTAAAAAAATACTGAAAACGGAAGGCAAAAAAGAAAAGGTAAAGTCGGGTGGGTTGTACAATCCTATGGAAGAAATGCTGAAAAAAGGCATTGGCTCGCTTGCGTATCAGGACGGTTGGAATTTGTTTGACCAAATTTATTTCACGCAAGAGTTATTAAAAGAAGATAAATCAACCTATCGTTATTGGAAGGCCGCCGTGTTTAACAAATCTTATTTGGCAAATCCTCAGGGGCGTTACAAAGGATATCCCTTCCGGAGTATGTCCAACGGGAATTATACTTGGGGATATTCCGACCATTTCCCTGTGTATCTTTACCTGATTAAAGAGAAAAAGTAAACTAAAAAGAAGTTTGAAAAACATTCCCGTTCTTCAAACTTCTTTTTTTATCAAAATTTAATGTGGTAGGTTGATTTTACAACGAAAAATAGAAAACTATGTTGAAAAGAATTAAATTATCAGATAATCAGGTTTATACAATAAAAATTTCGGAGGAAATTTTTAGCATTGTACAACATCGTGAAAATACTTTTTTTGAGTTCTTCGATATTTTCTTTAATCAACCCAACGACAAGAAATTATTACATTTGGACTTAAACACAATTCCTGTGCTTTGTACGTACTCGTTGGCTACTAATAAATTAAAGGATTTTTTCGTGCGAAGAGAAACTTTGATAAAGCCGAACGAGCGAGAATGTAATCGCATTTTTTTTCATCCGTTTCACTATATGATGGAAAGTTTACGGCAAGGGAAAAATCTTCCGGAGGGTATAGCTTTGATTCAACGAAAATCATTACAGAGTGTTGATTATGAAGTTTTAATAGAGTATTTAAACAGAAAAGACCATTTGAATGAAATTTATCAGTATAATAGTTTGGGAATGGCAGGAAGCACCCAAAAACTACAAACTGAATTGCTAAAATATGTCCGAACAGGTGAGTTTTGGAGTGAATCCAAAGTGAGTTTATTTCCTGAGGTAGCTCCTTATCAAAAAGGTAAACCTATTTTGCACGAGGTAAGCGAATTTGAAAGCGAGAAATAATTCAATTTTGAAATAAAAACCGCCAAACTACGAAAAACTTCATACTATTTTAAAACGATTTTTGCACAATTTTTTATTGAAACAATAGTCATCGTCATCTTGATTTTCTACAATCAAATAATAAATCATCTGTTTTTTTTAAGGAATTTTTCTTTTCCAAAAGAATGTTGTTTGGGAAATTTTTAATATGTCATAGTGGTTTTAGTAGAAAAATATTTTATGATTTGTGAAATAATACATATTTTTGCACGCTAAAATTTTATTTCTGTATTAAAATGTCTTTAAAGAAAGAGTCGGGGATTGTTTCGGTAATTCCGTTACTGGTTTTTGTTATTATCTTCTTGGGGGGAGGAATTTACTTCAATGATTTTTATTCTTTGCCAACAGCTTTGGTGGCTTTGGTGGGGGTTATCGTAGCATTGCTGATTTATAAAGCACCTTTTACGGAAAAGATGGATATCTTTTTTAAAGGAGCTGGAAATCATAATGTGCTGACAATGTGTGTGATTATACTTTTTGCCGGAGCGTTTGCTACTGTGGCAAAAGCCTCTGGAAGTGTGGATAGCATCGTTGGATTAGGAATATCTTATATTTCACCGCAATATTTTCCGGTAGGAATTTTTGTAATAGCTTCATTTTTATCATTTTCAACAGGAACTTCCGTGGGTACAATCACCACATTGGCTCCTGTTGTAATTAGTTTGGCAGAACAAAGTGATTTGAATGCTTCTTTGGTTGGGGCTTGCTTACTTTCGGGGGCGATGTTTGGCGATAATCTTTCTCTGATTTCGGATACGACTATAGTAGCCACACAAACGATGGGCTGCAAGATGGACGAAAAGATGAAGGCCAATGCACGAATTGCCTTTCCGGCAGCGGTATTAACTGTGATAATCCTTCTGTTTTTGGGGAATGCTCAGGCGAAGGAAATTGTTATAGAGACACAGCAAGATGTTAATTATGTTTTGATATTGCCTTATTTGGCGGTCGTTGCCCTGTCTTTGTTAGGTGTAAATGTCTTTGTTTCATTGCTTTTGGGAGTGGTTTTTTCAGGAACGCTCGGAATGATCTACGGAAATTTTGGCTTTTTGGAATTTGTAAATCACACGTATCAAGGTTTTACGGATATGTCCGAAATCTTCCTTTTGTTCTTTTTTACCGGCGGATTGGCTGCATTGGTGGAACATTTCGGAGGAATTCAATTTATGATGAAATTTATCCAAAAACATATCAAATCGCCAAAAACAGCACTACTGGGAATGGGAACTTTGGTTGGCACTACCGATTTTTGTGTGGCAAATAACACAGTTTCAATTCTGATAGTTTCAAAAGTTTCCAGAAAAATAGCCAATCAATTTCATCTTTCGGGCAGAGACGCTGCTTCTGTTTTGGATATTTTTTCGTGTTATGTACAAGGTGTTATTCCGTATGGAGCACAAATTATAGCCTTAATTGAACTCAGCAAAGGAGCGATTAGTTATCCTGAAGTAGCTACTTATGCCATTTACCTGCATTTGTTATTGCTTTCTGCTTTGGTGTATATTTTTATCAGAAAATACAAAAAAGCTTGATTTTGAAATTATTTGAACTCGTATGCCCGGTCTAAAATTTCCAAAAATTCTTTCTTTGAGATTCCTTCTTCTGATTGAAAATCAATATTGATGAGTATGTCATCAAAGTAGTAATCATTATTGGGCTCAAATGAATTGATAATTTCTTTCAAAGAATGCTGTTTTACATTCAAACTGACTAATAATGTTTCGTTGTTTTTCCAGTTTGTTGTGAAATTTTCAGGTTTTTCATCGTCAAAGAAACTTTGTGTTGTGGCGAAAACGCTGTATTTTTCTGTTTTTTCTTCAAAAGGCTCTTGAAAGGCTTCCCATATCAAAGGAAATACAATAATGAATATTAGATTCCAAAGTGAATGAAAACCAACTCCCCAATAAAAATTTAATCGAACACGAATAAAAGAAAGAATAAATCCTCCTATGAGTTGGGAAACAACTAATAACGGAGTAAATAAGAGTGCCAGCCAATTTATTTTGAAATTTGTAATGTGTATTAGTCCGAATAATATTGAGAATGTGTAAACTAAATAAGGGAACAATTTATCCCAACGTTCTCGACTTATAAACCGTGCTTTTAATTTGGTGTAACGTAACAAGTATCTGAATATCAATTCTTCGAAAAATGGAACAATGAAAACTCCCACAACTAATGCAGTTACGAAGGTCATTTTTAAGAACTCAGAGTTGTGCTCTAAGCGTAAAAATAAATCGGCAAGCCACAGAGTAGGAAGTACAATAGTTACAGTGATAATAATTTCAAATAAAAATAGAATGAAGAAAAACTTCACTTTCTGTTTGAAATTCAGTTCCAATTGCTTGTCATTGGGTTTCTTAATGAAATTCAGAAATTCGGTCAATGTAGTTTTAATCATTTTGATTGGGTTTTAACAAAAACACGAGATTTTATCTCGTGTTTTTGTTAAATTTAAACTCTATTTTATGTAGTTTTCAGCTTCTTTTAAAGCCTCATCAATGCCTGCCGGATTTTTACCTCCCGCTGTGGCAAAGAAAGGTTGTCCGCCTCCGCCTCCGTGAATGTATTTGCCCAATTCACGAACCACTTTGCCTGCGTCTAAGCCTTTTTCAGTGGTCAGCTCTTTGGATATGTAGCACAATAACAATGCTTTACCTCCTTCTTGCTCTGAGCCGAACAAAATAAACGCATTCGGCACTTCATTTCCTAACTGGAAGGCAAGGTCTTTCAGGTTTGCAACGTCCAAATTTACTTTTTGTGAGAGAAAAGCAATGCCGTTTATCTCTTTAAATTCGTTTTTAAGATGGTTTTTCAGGTTTTTAGCTTGTTCTTTCTTCAAATTTTCAAGCTCTTTTTGCAAACGAGCGTTCTCTTCTTGCAGATTTTCAACGGCTTTAAGCGGGTCTTGCGTATTTTTTACCAACTGACGAAGTCTGCCCACAATTGCCTCTTGTTCTTTGAAATACGCCAAAGCTGCCTCTTGTGTAATGGCTTCAATTCGGCGAATTCCCGAAGCTACCGCTCCTTCCGACAGAATTTTGAAATACCAAATATCACCCGTGTTTTTCACGTGTGTTCCTCCGCAAAGCTCTTTACTTTCGCCAAACTGAATCATACGCACTTTGTCGCCGTATTTCTCTCCGAAAAGAGCCATCGCACCGGCATCCATCGCTTGTTGAATAGGAATGTTTCGGTGTTCCTGTAAATCTATTTTTTGCTGAATGCGTTCATTTACACGTTTTTCGATTTCTGCAATTTCCTCTTGAGTAAGTTTCTGAAAATGAGAAAAGTCAAAGCGAAGATGTTTTAAATCGACCAATGAACCTTTTTGCTCCACGTGCGTTCCCAATACTTCACGAAGTGCCTGATGCAGAAGATGCGTTGCTGAGTGATTCGCTTGTGTAAAGGCTCTTCCTAACGGATGTACTTCCGCTTTGAAAGGGTCGTTGAGATTATCTGGCAAAGTCTCAGAAATATGGATAATCAGGTTGTTTTCTTTCTTAGTATCAATGATATAGGTAACGTCTCCGTTTGCCGATTGCAACGTACCTTTGTCGCCTGCTTGTCCTCCGCCTTCGGGATAAAACGGCGTTACGTTGAAAACCAATTGATAAAACGTTCCGTCTTTTTGGCTTTCCACTTTGCGATATTTTACCATACGCACGATGGCTTCCAAAGTGTCGTAACCGATGAATTCTTCTTCCTCATCATCACGAAGTATCACCCAATCGTCAGCTTTTACTTGTGCTGCGGCTCGCGAACGTTCTTTTTGTTTTTGGAGATTCTCCTCGAAGCCTTTTTCGTCCAATGTTAATCCTTTTTCGGAAAGAATCAGTGCCGTAAGGTCAATAGGAAATCCATATGTATCATAAAGTTCAAAGGCTTTACTTCCAGAAAGTTGCTTGTTGGTAATGTTGTTTATCATCACGTCGAGCATCAGCAATCCTTGTTCCAAAGTACGCAGGAAAGAGGCTTCTTCTTCCTTGATAACATTTTCCACCAAAACTTGCTGTTTTTCAATCTCGGGGAATACTCCGCCCATTTGCACAGCCAAGGTTTCCACCAATTTATATATGAAAGGCTCTTTTTGATTTAAGAAAGTGAAACCATATCGGATAGCACGACGCAAAATACGACGGATAACGTAACCCGCTCCGTTGTTGGAGGGAAGCTGTCCGTCAGCAATGGCAAACGAAACCGCACGGATGTGGTCGGCAATTACACGAATGGCAATGTTAGTTTGCTCTTCTTCAGCAGAAACATCGTTTCCTTTAACGTATTTATGTTGCGTAATTTCCTCAATTCGTTGGATAAGAGGCATAAAAACATCCGTGTCGTAGTTAGATTGTACGCCTTGCAGCACCATACAAAGTCGTTCGAAGCCCATTCCGGTATCCACGTGTTGAGCAGGTAATTTTTCAAGTGAACCGTCCGCTTTACGGTTGAATTCCATAAATACGTTGTTCCATATTTCGATAACTTGCGGATGGTCTTGATTGACTAAATCACGCCCCGAAATTTTGCTTTTCTCGCTTTCCGAACGCAAATCTACGTGAATTTCAGTACACGGACCGCACGGACCTTGGTCGCCCATTTCCCAGAAATTGTCTTTTTTATTTCCAAGCAAGATACGGTCTTCAGCGATAAGCCCTTTCCAGATGTCAAACGATTCTTGGTCAAAAGGAACATTATCTTCTTTACTTCCTTCAAAAACAGTTACGTACAGATTTTTTTTCGGGATTTTATAAACTTCAGTAAGCAGTTCCCACGCCCACGAAATTGCTTCTTTTTTGAAGTAATCGCCAAATGACCAGTTACCCAACATTTCGAACATTGTGTGGTGGTAAGTATCTTTTCCAACTTCCTCTAAGTCATTGTGTTTCCCTGAAACTCGCAAACACTTTTGAGTATCGGCAATACGCTTGCTTTTGGGCTTTCCGTTGCCTAAAAAATATTCTTTGAACTGGTTCATTCCGGCGTTGGTGAACATCAGTGTGGGGTCGTTTTTGATAACCATAGGAGCAGAAGGAACAATCAAGTGTCCTTTACCCTCGAAAAATTTCAAAAATTGCTTTCTGATTTCTTGTGAAGTCATAAATTTATGTATATTTTTTTGAATATCTTTATTTTCGTGCAAAAATAGAAATTATTTACAAATCATCTTGTTAGATTGCAAAATAATTTTACGAAATACACTTCTTGGTTGATATTGGATAATAATCTGTTTTATAGATAGTTAAAAACCTCAGCAAATAGCTGAGGTTTTCTTTTTTTAATTTATTTGATATTTTATCGACTGATTACGTAAGGTTGGGACATTGCATTTATCCAGAAATCATCACTGCATCTTACGTTCGTTGGTTCTTTTCCTTCGTTAAAAAGATAATCGTACCAAGGCATAAAATAAAGCCAACGTGTGCCGTTTGCCCATTGTTGCTCAATTGAGGCTTGTTTTTTGATGATTGTTCTCCCTGCTATCAAATTTCCGCATTCGCTGAGGCTAATCATTTTCTTCTTGTGTAACTTCTTTATTTGTAGCCAATTATTGTGATTCTGAGATGTATTTTTTCCGTAGAGGTCTTTTCCTATAATATCAACATAATCATCACCTGGATACCACTGAAAATCACGGTCTTTTTGCGTAGTCCAAACCCATATCAGGTTGTGGATTCCTTTGTTCTGAAGATAATTGTATGTGTATTTCCACAAACGGACGTACATTTCTGCACCTTCTTTTCCCCACCAAAACCAAGCTCCAGATGCTTCGTGGAAAGGTCGCCACAAAGCAGGTATGTTTGCAGATTGTAATTTGAGTAATGTACTACAAACTTTATCCAATTGTTCGTGGAAAAAACGACTCTCCCAAGTGTTTGATAGAAAAATATTAGCAATTTTGAACTTGGTGTCCGCTTTGTAAGTGTAAGTTTCAGAGTTTTCAGATGCGGGGACATAAAAATGCCACATAAGAGAAACAATTCCTCCTGCATTTGCCCAGTCTTTTACGGGAGTAATGTCAGAATAATCAATCCAATCCGAGGGAGAATGGTGAATATGAATGAAATCGAAGCAATTCATTGCCGGATATTTTCCAGTGAGTTTGTAAACGTTTTCGGCTTCCTTTGTGTTCCAATTAACGTTAGCCATTGTTGAAGAAAGTATCTTTTTTCCATATACCGAGCGGAGGTATTTGTATAAGGCTTGAGTTTGTTCAGAGGCTTGGTTATCAGAAAGGTTGGGGGCTATTGTTTCTGTGGTTTCATTGCTGATATTTTCTTTAGAACAAGATTTAAAAAGAAATGATAATAACATAATGATGAATAAATAAATTATTAGTCTCATTGTGGAAATTTGTCGCTTTTATATTGGACAAAACTACACAAAAATCTTTAAATATGTTTGATTTTAAGTTGATTGAAAAAATCAAAACAGAAAATATTTCGTTTGAAAACTCGTTTTTTCTATTTATGATAAATATATGATGTTTGCGGTAATATATTTGTAATCAATTTTTTAAGTGTTTGTTTTCGGGGATTTTTCTCGTAAAAAGACTTTCTATTTTCGAAGTTGTAAAAATATTTATGTTAAATAATTTTAAAATTAAATAATAGTTATTATATTTGTCCAATAAAGTTTTTGACTTTAAAAAAGTGAGTTTTTGTATTTATGGGATATTTAACTTGTGATTTTGCGTATGAGTTTGAAAATCAATAGTAATTATGTTAGTACAATAGCATTTATGGCACTTTGCCTTTTTTACTTTTTCTTAACTTGGTTGTCAGAGTTTTTTTTGAATACCCGAGAGTTGTTGTTGTCTTCTCTTTCAGAGCAGCTCACAACAGAGCAAATTGAAAAAGTGTTAGATTTTCAAAACAAGTGGCAATGGGTGGGATATCTTGCTATGCCTGTTCTATTACTTTTAAAAATTAGTGTAGTGGCTCTATTACTTGATATTGGTTGCTTTTTCTTTAACAAAAAACTATCGTACAAGCAACTTTTTGATATCAAACTTGTTTAAACTTTTCGAATAAATGTTAGTATAATCCCTAGATACAACATAGCCATCCAAGTTGTGTTTAGGGTTTCATATCTTATAATCAATCCTTTAAAACCATCAAGCCACGCAAAACTTCTCTCTATTTTAAACCGATTTTTATATAATTCTTCGTCAAAATAAATATTTTCATTTTGTCCATTTCTGGGATTTTGTTTGATATTAGGTATTATTTCTTTTTCCTGTAAAAAACTTTTTAAGTCTCGGCTATCAAAACCTGCATCTGCATTGACAAACAAGCCTTTATGCTCTATTTTCGCTTCCTCCAAAAGATTCAAAATCTCTTTTAAAACAAAGTCTATATTATTCAAATCGTGATGATTACCGGATTTTGGACTACCCATTGCTAAAATTTGCCCCAAATTATCACACAGAAAGATAGAATTCGTGGTCTTTGACTTTTTTCTTAACTGATAACCAACAGATTGTCCTCCCATTCGACATCGAGTATGACTACCATCAAGTTGGACGCTTGATAAATCTAATTTTCTCCGATTCTCAAGCAACAAATTAAGCCAAATTCGCTTAAAACTACCATCTTTACTCCATTTATTGAAATAATAATAGACTGTTTGATAGCTTATTTTTTGGTCTTTAAAATACACTTCTACCGGAAGTTCCCTCCACTGGCAACCTGTTTTTAATCGTTTGACTATCAGAAGAAAAATTAATGATAAATCAAATTTTGTTTTAAATCCTCTTTTTCCAATACTCAAATGGGAAATAATCCATTTTTTTATTATATCTTTGCTCAAAGTTCCTTGATTTTCATTTTGTTATGCAAAACAAAAATGCTAAAAATTCTTGGAACTTTTAATTTTCCTCTTAAAAAGTTTAGACAGGTTTATTGTACTAAGGGCAG
Organism: Capnocytophaga stomatis; assembly: GCF_002302635.1. Classification (NCBI taxonomy): domain Bacteria; kingdom Pseudomonadati; phylum Bacteroidota; class Flavobacteriia; order Flavobacteriales; family Flavobacteriaceae; genus Capnocytophaga; species Capnocytophaga stomatis. The sequence goes on along the minus strand of NZ_CP022387.1, from coordinate 1,283,604 downwards.
AGTTTATATTTCTATTAGTTCCTATCCTAAAAATAGGTTGGTTTTACTTTTTCCAAAAAGATTTTACGTTAGAAGATTTGCAATTTTTTTATCCTCTATCGGCATTGAACATTACAGGGTATCAAGGAATAGATGTTTGGTTTATTTATCCTTTTCAGGTGTTAAATCTTTTTGAGGTTTTATATTGGTGGTTTTTGGCTTACCAGTTAGATAAAATATTTAACGAGCAGAAAGAAAAAGGGCTTAGCATTGTGGCAAGTGGCTATGGTGTAGGGTTGCTTCTGTGGATAGTGGGGGTGATGTTCTTTACATTAAACAATGCGTAAAACTATGAACAAAAAGTCAATTATTAAGAAAGTTATTTCATTGCTGGTTATCTGCTTTTTAGGGGTTATGAGCTACAAGATGTATCAAAAAATGAGTCACAAAAAGCAAGTAGCACAACAGATAGCTATGCTTCCGGCGTTTTCGTTCACTGATTTGGAGGGGAATACGTTCACTAACAGTGACTTAAAGAAAAACCTGGCAACGATTTTTGTGTATTTCAATAGTGAATGTGATTATTGTTTGCACGAAGCTCAAAGCATTCGTGAAAATTTATCACAATTTGATGAAGTACACTTTGTTTTTGTTTCAATTGAACCTATTGAAAACATTAAAAAGTTTGCCCAAGAGCAACAACTTTTAGGCGTTGAAAACGTTACTTTTTTGCAAGATGCCTCGTTTGTGTTTTCACAAAAGTTTGATGCCAACAGCATTCCGTATCTATTAATTTATAATAAAAGTAAAAAGTTGATATACAAACATAAAGGACAAATAAAAGCTGAAACTATTTTGCAAATTTTAGAAGAACAATAACATCGTTTTTAAAAAGAGGAGCAAAAGCCGGCTTGCGGATACTTTTTGAAAATGATATAACTGATTATTAACTAAATATTTTTAAAACAATGAAAAGATTAGAAATTAAACAAATGGAAAATGTGCAAGGGGGAGACCTTCTGGATGGAGCTTGTGCTGCACTTGGCGGTGTAGGAGCAGGAATGGCAGTGAGAACAGCTATGGGAATCTCAATGCTCATACCAGCTTGGGGACAAGCCGTTTTGGCGGCAGGAGCTGTGGCTTGTCTAGGAAGAGCTTGGGACATATGGTAATATTTTAATCGTAGAGGGTTGTCTTATTGATAATCCTCTATTTTAAAAAAAGAGAAAATGAAAAGAAAAATAATTAAAATAGCTCTTATTCTTTATCTGTTATATTTCGGTTATGTAATTATCTTTGGAGATTTAAACACGCATAGTTTAAGCGTAAAGGTGTTTTATATCCTAAGTATGTTTGTTATTTTACTCATACTTGTAAGCATTTTCAGAAATAAAAAATAGAAAAAAGTTATATTTTTGTATGCTCAACCAAAAACAGATTACCAAAACTTTTGTGTTACAACACGACCAAAGTGATTGCGGTGTGGCGTGTTTGCTTTCGCTGATTCGTTATTATGGCGGAAACAATTCATTGGAAAAATTACGTGAAATTAGTGGCACCACACGGCAAGGTACTACACTTTTGGGTTTGTATCAAGCTGCCAATCAGTTGGGCTTTTTAGCCGAAGGAAATGAAGCTGATACGCAAGCCTTGATTGACCACGGCGAACCTGTAATTTTACACGTTGTCATTGAAGAACGTTTACAACATTATGTGATTTGTTATGGCTATCAAAACGGAAAATTTTTAATCGGCGACCCTGCCAAAGGTATTAATGAGCTTTCTCCTAATGAATTGGATAAAATATGGGTTTCTAAAACCTGCTTGACACTTTCGCCTACGGAAACTTTCCAAAAAGAAAAAAACACCAAAAAATCACAACGCAACTGGTTCTATGGGTTAATAAAAGAAGATGTTAAACTTCTTGTTATCAGTTCACTAATTGGTGTAGTGATTGCTGTTTTGGGTTTGGCAATGGCTGTTTTTTCGCAAAAACTCATTGATGACATTCTCCCTGCTAAAAACGTAACGAAACTAATTTCAGGAATTGTACTTTTGGCTATTTTACTCTTGGCTCGAACGGGGATTTCCGTGCTTCGTGAGTATTTTCTACTTCGCCAATCCAAAGATTTTAACAATCGCATTAACAATCAATTTTTTACAAATCTGCTATCTCTTCCTAAACCCTTTTTCGATACACGCAAAATTGGGGAGTTGATAGCTCGTTTGAACGATACACAACGTATTCAACGTGTTATTAAACAACTTGTTGGGAGTTTAGCAATAGATGTTTTGGTAGTGATTATCACGATTGCATTTCTGTTTTACTATTCTTGGGAAATAGGACTTTTATCTGTTTTGACAATGCCAATTTATTTCTATATTATTTATCGTAGCAACAGCAAAATCATTCAATCACAAAAAGAAGTTATGCAAGGTTACGCTCTTACTGAAAGTAACTACATTGCTTCTTTACAAGGGATTACAGATATTAAAGTGAATAATAAACAAACTGTATTTTCAAAACTAAATGCTGTTTTGTTTGGTAGTTTTCAAGATAAAATCTTCCAATTGGGAAAAATAAATATTCTACTTTCGTGGCAATCGGGTGTGGCAAGTATTTTATTTTTAATAGGTGTGTTGATTTACACATCATTACAGGTACTAAACGAAAAAATGCAAGTTGGTGAACTTATGGCTATTATAACAATGGCAGGTTCTTTGCTTCCTTCCGTGTTGAATTTGGCTCTCATAACAATTCCAATTAATGAAGCTAAAATTGCTTTCTTACGAATGTACGAATTTTCGTCAATTGTTCCCGAAAAAAATGAAGGTACTAATATTTCAGATGTCCAACACATTGAGATAAAAAATATTGCTTTTCGATTTGTTGGAAGAAAACAAATTTTATCGGATGTAAACCTACATCTTCAAAAAGGAAAAGTAACAGCCATCATTGGTGAAAGTGGTTGTGGAAAAAGTACTTTAGCACAGATTCTGTTACAATTCTATTTACCCGAAAAGGGAGAGATTATAATCGATAATTGCTTATTACAAGATATTTGTTTGAAAAGTTATCGTGGTTTGATTGGCTTCATTCCACAAGAAATAGCTATTTTCAATGGAAATGTAATAGACAATATTACATTGGGAGAAGAAGTTTCTATTGAAGAAATAAATTTATTTCTTTACAAATATGGTTTTGACACCTATTTCAATGAATTCCCACAGGGATTATTCACTCTTTTAGGCGAAGAGGGAATTAATTTGTCTGGTGGGCAAAAACAACTGATTTCATTCGCTCGAACACTATTTAAAAATCCTAAATTACTTATATTGGATGAATCTACATCTGCTATGGATAGAAATACAGAGCATTTCTTTTTATCTGTTTTGCAAAAAATAAAGTCAGAGAAAATAATATTATTTATATCTCATAGGTTGCATTCTCTTCCTAAAATTGCTGATGAAATTTGCATTCTGGAAAACGGAAAAATTGAGTTCTCTGGTAATCATAATGAATTAATGGAATTCAGTAATTTCTATAGTGATTTTTGGAAATAATTTTTTTACTCTGTAAATGTCTTCAAGTCGGTTAAAAAATCAAACAGAAAATGTTTCGTTTTTCAATTTGTTTGAAAAAATTTTTACCTTTGTAAAATCTGACAGATTTTTTGAGAGAAACTAACTGTCGGATTTTTATCACAACTAAGAGCGATGAAAAAAATTAAATATTATTATGACCCGGAAACACTTTCCTACAAGCGGATTATCAGTAGGAAGCGTACCAAAGTGCGAAACGTCCTTCTTTTTTTGACGGCTTCGGCTCTTTTTGGAGGTATTGCGATGTTTTTGATGGTCAATACACGTTTTTTTTACACTCCGCGAGAGGTTTCCTTACAGCGTGAAATAAAGCAATACGAAACTAATTTCCAGATTTTGAACAAAAAAATGGAACATATGGAAGAGGTTTTGGCAAATATCCAAGAACGAGATAACAATATGTATCGGCTTTATTTTGAGGCAGCTCCGATTCCCGAAGAACAGCGACGCAGTGGCTTTGGTGGTGTGAATCGGTATGAGCATTTGGAAAATTACGATAACTCAAAATTGATTATCAGCACTACAAAACGTTTGGAAATCCTTCAAAAACAATTAGTTGTTCAATCAAAATCGTTAGATGAAATAGCGGATTTGTCCAAAGAAAAGGAAAAGTTCTTGTCGTCAATCCCTGCAATACAACCTGTTGATAATAAGGATTTAACCAGAATGGCTTCAGGATTTGGTTGGCGGAACGATCCCTTCACCAAAGCTCGTAAATTTCATAACGGAATGGATTTTACAGCTCCACAAGGTACGCCTATTTATGCCTCGGGTGACGGAGTCGTATTTCGTGCCGATGATGCTTCTTCGGGTTACGGAAAACACGTACGTATCAATCACGGCTATGGTTACGTGACTTTATATGCTCATTTACACGAATATAAGGTGAAAGTTGGTCAGAAAGTAAAAAGAGGTGACATTATAGGAACGGTGGGAAATACGGGTCGTTCTCAAGCTCCGCACTTGCATTACGAAATCATTAAGGACGGAGAGCATATCAACCCAATTCACTTCTATTACGGAAATTTAACTCCGGATGAATACGCTGAAATGATTCGTGTTTCAACGCAAGAAAATCAATCGATGGATTAATAAATGGAAATTAACTTACCCGAAAAATTATATTACACCATAGGCGAAGTGGCGAAGGCTTTCAATGTAAATACTTCGCTGATACGTTTTTGGGAAAAAGAATTTGAAATTATCAATCCCAAAAAAAATGCCAAAGGAAGCCGAAAATTTTCTTCCGAAGATGTAAAAAAATTGCAATTAATTTACCATTTGGTAAAAGAACAAGGGCATACTTTGGAAGGAGCCAGACAAAAACTTCAAGAAAATACGCAAAAAACATTTTCCAATTACGAAATTGTTGAAAAATTGGAACGCGTCAAGCAAATGTTGATATATTTGAAGGAATCTTTTTAGTGAAGGGTTAATATTTTGTTAATTTTTGGGTTTTAAGGATTTTGCTTTGTATCTTGTCGCCAGAATAATTAAAAATTTTTTAACAGGAAAAACCACAGACAATTGTGAGGAGTCAAACTTTGGATGTGGCTTTTTGTGGCTACAAAGTTGTAATAAAAGAGGGATTTTATAAAATTTTAATTTTAAATGGATATGAAACAAATTATGAAAAATAGTTTGATAGGCATTGGGCTTTATCTGCTAACGGGAATTGTTTTTTATGGTTATCAAGGGTATATGTTACCCACTTTTTTACTATTGATGGCGATGGTTTCTTTTCTGTCTTTTAAAAAGAAGGAGAGAAAGGAAGTGCGTAGCGGGCTTTTCTGGATGAATTTGCCTATACTGTCTTTATTGTTTGTAACATCTTTATTTACAGATAGTTTTGTGATTGCTCTGCCGTATTTGATTTTCACTCCGTTGGTATCAATACTGGTTTATTATGCTATATTTCCAACAAAACGAATTATATTTTTTGGCGGAATTTTAATCTTAATCATTGCCAGTTTTTTCGCTTTCAACCTTATTTCGGGAAATACGGAGGCTTTTGATAGTAGTTATTGGGAAACATATAGCAGACTAGTAAAGCGGTAAGTTTTTGTTTAATAATGTAATAAAATTACCATTATAAAATTTTTATGATGGTAATTTTGTGTTTTTTAAATGTTTGATTATGAATAAAATATATTATCTCAGCACTTGCGACACTTGCAAGCGTATTCTTAAAGAATTAGAACTTCCTAAAGAGTTTGATTTACAAGATATTAAAAAGAATCCGATTTCGGAGGAAGAACTCAGTTTCCTGAAAGACAAGGTAGGAAGCTACGAAAAGCTTTTCAGTAAACGTTCACAACTTTACAAACAACGAAATTTGAAAGACCAAAATTTATCCGAAAGTGATTACAAAAACTTGATTTTGGAACATTACACGTTTTTGGTTCGTCCTGTGATGATTGTTGATAATCAGGTGTTTGTGGGGAATTCTTCAAAAGTGATTTCGGAAGTGAAAGAAAAACTGCAAAGCTTACATAACCAGTAAGTTACAACCTCTTATATCGGCATTGTCAAATCTGCCTAAAATCTCAAAAGAGCCATCGTTGTAAACCTTTCCCAAATCTTGAGTGGCGATAAAACTGCACGAATGCACATTCGCCAAATCAATGACATTTACGCCGCCACTTTTCCCGTTAGGAAGAAAAGACAAGGCATCGTTAGTATCACGAATCAGAACTTTCATCCAAGGAACGGTTTTGAAAATTCCGTTTCCTTTTGAATATCCTTGTGAAAGTAATTCCGTCATACCATATTCAGAATGAATATTTTGCAATCCGAATCCATTACTCAGAATTTGATGCAGTTCCTCTCGGATGAGTTCCTTTCGGCGTCCTTTCATTCCTCCAGTTTCCATTACAATGGTGTTTTTCAAATTAAATTGATGTTTTTCAACCAAATCCAATAAAGCAAAAGAAACGCCAATTAGCAATGTTTTTTGTCCTTTTTTGTCCAAATCTTTAAGAATTTCGGCTAATTTATCCAATTCGTAAAGATAAAATCCACTATTTTTATTTTTTGATTGCTTGATAAGGTCTTCCACCATATAAATTAATGAAGAACCAGACCGTTCCAAATAGGAGGGAAGAAGTGCCAAAATCGCATATTCCGAAGGCTTTCCGTAGAATAATTCAAATCCTTCTCGGAAACTTTTCTCGTAAATGGAAATATCTTTCACAAAATGCTTGGAGGTGACCATTCCTGTCGTTCCGCTGCTTGTAAATGTTTGTTGCTCAGTGTTGTTTCCGCAGAAAACTCGTTTTGATTTGAAGAATTCAATCGGTAAAAAAGGAATATCGTAAACAGAACGCACATTATCAGGATTTTTCTTCAAATAAGAACAAAATTCCTTGTATGTTACATTGTTTTTGAATTGATAATCAAATATTTCTAAAGAAATTTGTTCAAATTCTTCATCTGTTTTGATAGAAAAAATGCGTTCTTCAAGTTTCATTTTTGATTTTGAAAAATAATTCTTTGCAAAGATAAGAGAGTTTTGAATAAAAAATAAAACTGCCCGAAAAACATTTTGTCTTTCAGGCAGCAATTGCGTGTTATAAGAAACTATTGTAAAGAGAAATTTATTTTTGTCCTGATATCTGAAGATGAGCTTCCTATAATAGCTTCAAATTCACCTTTTTCGGCAATCCATTCGTGTTTTTTATCATCGAAGAATGAAAGAGCTTCTTTGTCGATGGTAAATTTGACAATCTTGCTTTCTCCTGCTTTTAAATACACTTTTTCAAAACCTTTGAGTTCTTTGTACGGACGCATCACAGACGATTTTACATCACGGATGTACAACTGAACCACTTCGGCTCCGTCTCTGCTCCCTGTGTTTTTTACAGTTACGGAAAAAGTTATCTTGTCATTGATTGACATTGTTTTCTTATCCGCAGTTACTTTTCCGTATTCAAATGTGGTATAGGAAAGTCCGTGTCCGAAAGCAAACAAAGGCTTTATTTTTTTGGTATCCGCCCAACGATAGCCCACCAATATTCCTTCGCGATAGGTTTCATTTTCCGCTCCGGGGTATTCGCCCAAAGCGTGAGCTCCGTTGTCGTTTAATTTTACGGGGAAAGTAAACGGAAGTTTCCCAGAAGGGTTTACATCACCGCTTAGCACATCAGCCAGAGCGTTACCTGCTTCCGAACCCAAGTACCAATTCTGTACAATTGCTGGAACTTCTTTCACCCAAGGCATTGCCACAGCATTTCCTGAAATCATCACTACAATGAGATTTTTGTTAGCTTTTGCCAAAGCACTAATTACGGCATCTTGCCCGTAAGGCAAACCGTAAGATTTTCGGTCGTTACCCTCGCAATCTTGCCCATCGTGTTTGTTCAACCCGCCGATAAAAATCACATAATCAGAATCTTTGGCTATGTTTACCGCTTCGGCAATGAGTTCAGAGGCGGGTCGGTTATCCGACAGATTTTGGTTGGCACTAACGCCGTCTTGGTCTTTATAATCGTTACTGGCATAACCTCTTGCAAAAATAACTTCCGCTTCCTTACCGATGCGTTGTTTTATCCCATCGAAAGGAAGTATTTCGTGAACAGCTTTTAAAGAAGAACTTCCACCGCCAACGGTCATCACTTTAATTGCATTTTCACCAATGATGGCGATTTTTTTAGCTTTTTTCAAGTTTAAAGGCAATACATTTCCTTCGTTTTTTAGTAAAACGATTCCTTCCTGACCGATTTTTCGAGCTACGGCAAAATGTTCAGGCGAAGCGAACGAACCAAAAGGACGATTTGGAGCCATATTGGTACGGAACACCAAACGCAAGATGTTTCTTACCTTTTCATTGACTACTTCTTCCTTAATTTCTCCTGATTTTAATTTCTTTAAGAAAGGTTGTGCCAAATAGTAATGGTCGTATGCGTTGGCTTTGTTTTCAGTGAGCCCGTCCGTCCAAGTACCGAATTCCATATCCAATCCGTGGTGTGCGGCGTGGTCGGTGTTATTTACCGCTCCCCAGTCGGAAATCACAGCTCCGTCAAAATTCCATTCCTTACGAAGAATATCCACCAAAAGGTATTTATTCTGGCTTGCCCATTGGTCTTTATATTTGTTGTAAGCTCCCATAATTGACCACGTTTTTCCTTCTTGAACGGCAGCTTTGAAGGCAGGAAGATAAATTTCGTACAAAGCACGGTCATTTAGCTTAACATTAACGGTATGACGATTGATTTCTTGATTATTAAGAGCGAAATGCTTAACGCAGGCTGCCACTCCGTTGGACTGAACTCCTTGAATGTAAGGAACAACCATTTTAGAAGCCAAATACGGGTCTTCACCCATATACTCAAAATTGCGTCCGTTTAGCGGCGTACGATAAATGTTAATTCCGGGACCTAAAAGCACGTTTTTATTTCGGTAACGAGCTTCTTCGCCAATTGCCTTTCCGTAGAGCAATCCCATTTCAGGATTCCACGAAGCAGCAAGGCAGGTAAGAGCAGGGAAGGCGGTGCAGGAATCGTTCGTCCAGCCGGCTTGGTTCCACTCGTCCCACAACACTTCGGGACGTATGCCGTGCGGACCGTCAGTCATCCAATTTTCTGGAATTCCCAATCGGGGAACCCCTGGCGAACTGAATTTGGATTGTGCGTGACACATCGCCACCTTTTCTTCCAGCGTCATTCGTGCAAGGGCATCTTCGACACGTTTTTCAATAGACTGGGAATCATCTAAATACACAGGAAGTTTCTCTTGTGCCAAAAGAATTCCCATTGTACAAAAAAGAAAAATGATTTTTATTGCTATTTTTTTCATTATACTGATATTTAATGTATTGTAAAATTTTATTAAAAGGATAACTCTTACCAAATCCGTAAGAGAAGAGCTGGAAAAGGTTTCCCAAGCTCTTGCCCTTACTTCATCGGAACTACTAACCTTAAACTTATGCTAACTATGAAAATATATTCGTTACTTTCATTTGATTAAATAGGGTTTAATTACCTCAGTCCAAAGCTGATAACCTTCGGAGTTGAGATGTAATTGATCTTCTACGAAAATATCTTGTCGTAAATTCCCCTCTGCATCGTACATCACTCTGGTAACGTCAATATAGGTATAATTTTGTTCTCTGGCGTTTGCTTGTAGAAAACTGTTTACCAGCAGCTGGTCTTGTAACTGGTCGGCTTTATGCTCCGATGGTTTGAGCGATACAACAAAAAGCTGTGCGTGTGGATACTCTTTTTTGAGTTTGCTGATGAAAATTCGGAACAAATCAAAACATTTTACCGCCGAAACTCCTTCTTTATGAGCTCCCAAGTCGTTTTCAACATAAAGCAAGATTTTTTTCGGGTCGTACCCTTTGGCTATGACTTTGTAATTATAAACCATATCGCGAAGTGTAGAACCTCCGTACGAACGCCGGATAATCTTCAAAGGAGCAAAATCCTCGTGAATTGTTTTCCAAAGGTTTATGGACGAACTTCCAAGAAAAAGCACATCACACGAACGATTGTTTAATTTTTTGTTTTCCTCTTTGTATTTGTCGATATCGTGTTGATAACGCTTAATCCAAGCTGTTTCATCGGTGTGTTTGAAAGGAATTTTACCTTTGATAGTGATGGTTTGCCCCCAAACAATTACATTTGAGAACAATACAAGCAAAAAGAATATTTTTTTCATTGTTATTCTAGTATTTTTTTTAGTAACATAAGAAGTACGACGCCTCAAAAAGGGGGGCTTTATCAGACTTCAACTTCGCTCAGCCTGACAATAAGGACTATCATCATACTTTTTATTACACGCTCCATTTTTTAACATTTTATTTCCATTTGAAAGACGCCACAGCATTGGCAGGAACGGTGTAAGAAAAATGTTTCTGACCGTCAGTAACAACTACCTGAGTGTCTTGTGCATTTTTGTTAAGCAGCACCAAAGCGTAACTTCCGTCTGTGTTTTGGAAGGAAGTACAGAGTATATTTTGGTCTGTATTTTTCTGATTTTCAATCCGAACCGCATCAGGTTTTATTACCGATGACAAATGCCCGATAACGTAATAATGCGAATTTTTGGTAATGGTTTTATAATCATTTGTAGAAATATCTACCGCCCCAAAGCAAGTTTTACAACCGCCTTCACGATTGGGAGCTCCGTTTTCATCAAGCATTAAATTCCATACAATCACTGCTTTACACCAATTGTTCAACGTTCCGAAACCTATCTGCTCCATATCATCAGCCAAACGGAGAGAAAGGTTACGACCATCATTCCACGTACCGATAGAAGTTTCAGTGAAAATCAATTCTTTATCAGGATATTGATAGTGAATTTTTTCCAATTCGGAATATTGCCCTCCATAATTGTGGTACGCCGCTCCTGTAACATATTTCGAGGCTTCTTCATCGCTGTAAATATGCGTTGGGTAACCTTGCTGCTTGGGCATATTGTCGTAGTTGTAATTATGGTCAAACAGATAAATTTTCGTGTTTAAACCACTGTCTTTTAAGGTTTTGCCAAGAGCTGTTTTGATAAAAGCCAATTGCTCTTCCCAGCCCATAAACATTGAAGCTGAATTTCCTCTGTTAAGCGGTTCATTCTGAATGGTAATGGCGTGTACATCAATGCCGTGGCTTTTCATTGCCTGAATCCATTTCACGAAATATGTAGCGTAATCCTGATAATATTTCGGGTTGAGATGACCGCTTGTCCATTGATTATGAGGTTGTAAATCCTTCAGATTGTTCACTTTCATCCATCGAGGAGGTGTCCAAGGTGAGCCTATAATCTGAATATCAGGGTTTATCTCCAGAATTTCTTTCAGAATTGGGATAATGTACTGTGTTTCTTCTTCTTGCAAGGCGAAATTTTCAATTCCGGGTGTGTCGCAGCAAGTGTATTCACTGAGTGAAAAATCGGAACAACCTATCGGAACACGAACATAACTCTGTCCAAGTCCTTCACTAACTGAAAAAGTTTCTCTTAAGAACGATTTTCTATCTTCTGGGTTCATTTTCAGGAGATTGTAGCAAGTGGAGCCCGTAATCGCCGAACCGAATCCATAAACAGTTTGGTATTTTTTGGAAGGATTTAGCGTGATATTCGCACTGATTTGCGTTTTATTTTCTTTGAGCATAATCTCTTCCCTGTGGAAATTCTTTTCACGATTTCCTGTAGAAACCAAAACCGTAACTTTTTCATTATCAGTTTGCGGTAAATTGGATTTTGGGGCAGTACACGAAGTTACTGCCCAAATTCCAAGAACTATATGTGATAGAGAAATGCGTGTCATTTATTTAGTATCCAGGGTTTTGAGTAAGTTTCGGATTAGCTTCAATCTCGGATTGAGGCACAGGATATAATGTAGTTTGCTCCGTGAAAGGTTTTATAGTCAAACGTTTAGGGTCTCTTGAATTAAGAGAATTCATTATTTCAACTACTTTCCCTGAACGCAAAAGGTCAAACCAACGATGTCCTTCAAAAGCTAATTCCAAACGACGTTCTTTCATAACAGCTGTCATCATTGCTTCAGAAGAAGACGTTATATTTGCAGAAAGAGCAGGTAATTTCACTCTGGCACGTACTTGATTTACTAAGGTAGCTGCACCATTTAAGTCTCCCGTAGCAACCAAAGCTTCAGCTTTTAAAAGTAAGATATCTGCTAAACGTAATTTAATGATACTGTTTAGGTTAGAGCGTAATTTGTACACAAACGGATAATTTTCTTTAGGATAGTAATGGTCGTAAGATACCTCCTCATACACAATGGATTGTGATTTACGAATAACATCGCCTTCAGAGTCAAAATCAGCAATTAAATCGCGTGAAGGAGCTACCCATCTTGCCCAAGAGATTTTATCCTTCGGGTTTAGGTAATTTTTGCCCATAATACCTCCAACCCACATATAAGCCCCTTGATAGGAAATTTCGAAAATAGATTCAGCAGAATTACGAACTTTTACATCATTTTGGGCTTCATTAAGTTGGAAAAGGTCGGCGTAATCAGGCAGTAATGAAAATCCGTCGGCAATGACCGCGTCGCAATGAGTAATAGTTTTAGCATAATTACGAACCGGAATTTCGGCATATACTTTGGCTAAAAGTGCATTAGCTACGGCACGGCTCAACAAAAATTTGTTTGAACTATTAACAGCAGGAGCATTCTGAACGGCTTCTTCCAAGTTTTTGATGATATCGCCATAAACTTCCTGAACGGAATTTCTCTCACGATAGAGTAATTCATTTACTTCATCAAAAGAAGCTATTGAAGGCACATTAACCGCAGGTAATAAAGGTACTTCGCCCCAAAAACGAACCATATCATAGTACATCCACGCACGAAGAATTTGGGCTTCGGCTTTCCACTGTTTGCGTTCCGTGTCGGTAAGAGAAGCATCGGGCACTTTATCAATATTTGCGATGATAATATTTGCACGTGATATGGCAGCTAAATACCCCTTCCAATCCCTTGTAATGTTACCATTGGAAGCATCTTGGATATTTCGTTCAACGGCTGCTACAGGAAAATCGGTTGAGCCTGCATACGCATTATCAGAACGTGTTTCGGAATTTACTTCAAAATCAAGCCCCCAGAATTCTTGTCCGTTATTCTTGATGTAAGTGTACATATTGTCATAGGCGGCTTGCATTTCGGTTTTAGTGGTAAAGTTGGTTGTCCCGGTATTGCCACCCACCGTAACTTGACTGTAATCGGCAAGAGGGTCTTGGTCTAAATTGCAAGCAGTGAGCAATATAACCGATGCAAAAAAAGGTGAGATATATTTTTTCATTGTAATCAAGTTTTAAAATTCTACATTAAGCCCGAAGATAAAAGTTTTCGTTTGTGGATAAGTTCCCCAATCAATACCGAAAATAGGTTGATTCCCTGTAAATTGGTTTACTTCTGGGTCGAAACCTTTGTAGTTGGTAAAAGTCAATAAGTTTTGTGCTGTGAAATAAGGCTGTATTTTTCGAATTCCTAATTTTTCCAAGCTTTGCACCGGTACGTTGTAAGAAAGTGTTACGGATTTTACACGCAAATATGAACCATCTTCCACCCAACGTGACGAAGCGAAGATATTGTTTGTTCCTCTGACAGCTCGAGGAATATCAGTTACTTGACCAGGTGTTCTCCAGCGATTTAGCACCGCAGTTGATTGATTTTTACCATCGTACATACCTTCCATTTCAATGCGAGAAGCGTTGTAAATATCATTTCCGTAAGAGCCTTGTAAGAAGATGTTTAAGCTGAAATTTTTGTAAGTAAAATCATTAGTCAAACCAAAAGTGAAGTCAGGATTTGGGTCGCCGATAAATGTTTTGTCATTTGAGTCAACATTGCCATCGCCATTAACATCACGATAAACGATATCTCCGGTATCAGGGTTTACACCTTCACTTATGCGTCCCCAAAATTGCCCCAAAGGCATTCCTTCTTGCATTCTTACTACGTATTCATTAGTTCTTTCGGAAGTTCGAGCATAATAATATACTTTTTGAAGTGTCAATTTTTCTAATTTATTTCTGTTGAAAGAAATATTGAAAGCGGTATTCCAATTGAAATCTTCTCCTACAAAATTTCGACTATTGATGCCAAATTCAAGCCCTTTGTTGGTCATTTCACCTTCGTTTCTATACACAAACGGATATGGTGAAGTGGCAGGAAGTGGTACGTTCATAAGCAAATCGGTAGTTCTTTTTAAATACGCATCGGCAGTTAAAGCAAGCCGATTGTTGAATAATGCTATGTCAATCCCGATGTTGCTTTGCGTAGTAGTTTCCCAAGTTAAGTCAGGATTTGAAAAGCTTGTAGGGCTTATTGTTACAAGAGCGTTCGTATTGTTGCTGTCCCACCAGTCTTTTCGTGCGATACTGTAGAGCAATAAGTGTCCGTAAGGTCCAATACCTGCTTGGTTACCTACTTGACCCCAACCTCCACGAATTTTTAAATCGGAAAGCCAAGCCACGTCACTCAAGAAATTTTCTTTGGAAAGTCTCCAACCAACTGATATTGAAGGGAAATAACCCCATCGTTTGCCCGGTGCTAATTTTGAAGAACCATCGGCACGGAAATTAGCCGTTAGCAAATATTTTCCGTCATAGTTATAAGAAATTCGTCCTAAATACGACATCATTGCCCATTGTGAAGCATATGTTTTTGTACTATTAGGGTCGATTTTGTTGGCAGCATTCAAGGTTTTAATATCCGAAGAAGCGTAATGAGAGCCTCTTATTTCGCTTTCATCATATTTTGAAGTAGTTCCGGAGGTACCCGCCAATAATGACAATGAGTGTTTTCCGAAATTTTTGTCAAAAGTTAAAAGATTATCGAACGTTAGCAAAGTTACGTTTGAACGAACGTCAGAAGCATTTCCGAAGTTTTGACGTCCCCAAGCTGTTGCCTCTGGGTCAAGCCAACTTGTGTGTTTGTGAGCTAATCTGTCAATAGCAAAAGTTGATTTGAATTTCAAAGCGTCGGTAAAATGAATCGTTGCTGAACCACTTCCAACAAAACGATTGTTATTGGTTGAATTGTCCGCATTACGAGAAATATTCTCAACCGGATGCGTAATATTCACTCCGTAGAAATTGTTATAATATTGTTTTGGATTATCACTCCAAATAGGAGCGTATGTTGGCGTATTTATCACGGAAAGTACTACGCCTGCACGGTTTGAACCTTGTCCGGAGATAATATTGTTTGAAGAATAGTCAGAGTAAGAGACATTTGCTCCTAATGTAAGCCATTTTTTAGTTTTGTTCTCTAAATTCAGACGAACATTATATCTTTCAAAGAATGAACTGCGGATAATTCCGTCATCTTTGGTGTAACCTGCTGAAAGGTAGTAATTTGTTCTTTCGTTGGCATCTGAAACCGAAACTTGGTAATTACGATTGAATCCTGTTCTGTATGTTTCTTTATTCCAATCGGTTACATCAGTCAATCCAGCTGGAATGGTGGCTGCTTTTGTTTCGTCCATCAACTCTTTGTATTGAGCGTAATTGAGAGATTCAATTTTATTGGCAATGTTCGACATACCAATATACGAATTGATTGAAACTTTCGCTTCTCCTCCTTTTCCTTGCTTTGTTGTGATAAGAACAACACCATTGGCAGCACGCGAACCATAAATAGCTGATGATGAGGCGTCTTTCAATATTTGCATATCCTGAATATCGGTAGGAGCAATATTGTTGATGTCCTGCACAGGAACGCCATCTACCACGTAAAGAGGGTCATTTGAAGCACTGATGGAAGTATTTCCACGAATGCGAACTGAAAGTCCTGCACCCGGAGCTCCACTGGGCTGAACTACTTGAACCCCGGCAGCACGCCCTTGAATAGCCTGAGCTGCTGACGTTACAGGACGCTGGTCGATGTCCTTGGTGCTTACCGAAGTGATGGCAGTAGTTACATCGCCTTTTTTCTGAGTACCGTAACCAATGACAACAATTTCGTCCAATTCCTCAGTCTCTTCCTGCATTTTTACATTAACAGTATTTCCTGTTACTCGCACATCAATAGTTTTGAAGCCTATGAATGAAAATTCCAAAGTGGCTCCTTGCGGAATGTCTTTCAATTCAAATTTTCCATTAAAATCTGTTGATGTACCTTTGGTAGTTCCTTTTACGATTACAGAAACCCCCGGAAGAGGCATTCCCGAATCATCGCTTACTGTTCCTGTTACTTGGAGGATGTTCTGTGCTTCAAGCGAAGCTATCCAGCCGAGTAACAATACAAAACTTACTACATATTTTTTTAGTACTTTCATAAATAAAAATATTTAGGTTATTAGCAACTCCTTTCAATGAAAGTTAATCAATTCTTTCACAATCCAAAATTAGTGAAAAAGCAACTCCTAAAAATGTTGTGGAGTATAAAAGTACTGGTTTGAAAATATACTTATTTGTTTTTTAGTGAATTATGCTCTGGAGGATGCCTAAAAAAGTACTAAAAATGAAACAAAAAACAAGTCGAAATTAATTTCATTTCGACTTGTTTATGATTGTTTTCGTTTTGTTTCGATGTTTTATGTTACTTTCCATTGCCCGATGGTTTTTACTTTCTCCTCGAACTCATCGCGTTCGCCTTTGGCTTTATTTCGTACTTTGGTGCGGTAGTTGTAAACGGTTCGTAGGGAGTAACGCAGGAACTCTGCAATTTTGTTGCTGTCCGTAATTCCCAAGCGAATTAAGGCAAAAATCCGTAATTCGGTATTTAGTAATTCACCTTTTTTCGGAATGATTTTTTCTTCTTCCAAAAGTAAATCATTAAATTCTTCGACAAAGGTTGGGTAAATACTCAAAAAGATGGTGTCCAAGTTATTGTATAGTTCTTCTATTTCTTTTTCTTCTACTGTGTTCGATTTTAGGAGTTTTAACAATTCATCAAATTGATTTCGGTTTGCTTTTTTGTACAAAAGTTTACGATAATTTTCAATTTTGTCAATATAAGCCGAACACAAATCAAAAAAATGGGCAATATATTGTTCTTTAATATGGTTTACTTCTTGTAAATTTCTGTTCATTGCCGAAAGGTCAGTATTGAGCTTGGCAAGTTGTTCATTGCTGTAACGCAGTTCTTTACGGATTTTTATAAGTTTTTTTACTTGTTTGTAAACATATACCAAAGCCCCAACCAAAGCCAAGGACAAAATACTAATCAGAACCAGGTACATTTGTAGTGTCTTTTTCTGTTTTCTTTCCTTTTGTTGGTACGCAGTGTTGATAATTGTATAAAATGAAGTTCCTTCTTCGGCTCTGTGGCGTACATTACAGAAAATTGCATCCTCTATTGCCATTTTTATGAACAAATATGCCATATCGAGATTGCCTGTTGCGTAATGAGTTAGGGCGAGACTTTGTAAAGAAGCGTTGTTTTTGATAGCATTCTGAATATCTGTGATGGCAGACATCGAAAAATAAGCTTCTTGCATATCAATATTTCCCTTTTCTTGATGAATTTTGCCTAAAAAGTATGCGATTAAAGCCCTTTCCGGATTTTTATCTGTGGTTTTTTGTAATAAATTTAAAAATTGTCTTTCGGAAAGTTCCTTTTTTTGGGTATAAAAGTTTTTAATGGCACTTTCTATTTCAAATTCGATGCTTTCCGGCGGAAGATTCAGTAAAAGTGAGTCACGATATCGGTCACTTTGATTGAAGTAGTCGATATTATTGGTGCTTTGCCCGTAATGACTGTAAAAAGAATAGTATGAATCGTAATATTCGCACAGCATTTTCTGGCTCAAAACGGACTTATCAATGGACTTTAACAAACCCAACGCCTCAACGTACATTCCTTTGATGGAGAAAAGCCTTGAAAGAAGTATGTTTGCCTCATTTTGTAAAAGAGGTTCATTCAGTGTAGTTGCTATTTTCTTGTTTTTCAATAGATACGCCACAGCGGAATCCACCTTGTACTTCTGATATTCTTCGTATAATTTTAAATTAATATGATAAACCTCAGAAGTTGGCAGTCTCTTATCCAACAATAATTCTTTCAAGGAACTGATTTTAGCTTCTTTCTTGTTTGTGTATATCTTGCTGTTTTCTATGGTGTTAGATAAATAATTTACGATAGAATCTTTGTTTTGCTGTGCGAAAAATCCATCACAACAGAACGTTACAAAGAAAATTAGCAAAATATGTTTTTTCATAGCTATTTCTGTAAAAAATTAAAATTCTAATTCCGTTTGTCCATTGTTTTCGTCGTTATCCTCTATAATTTCCTCATCACCCAAATCCTCTTCAATAATTTCCGGTTCTTCTTCTTGCTCATACGGAAGCGATTCCAAAGCTATAATTTCTTTTACTTTGTCGGTAGTAAGTTGATTTCCAAGAGCTTTGATTCCTTTTATAGCAATAAATTCCTCCAAGTTTACTGATATGTTTTCTTTCTCGGGTTTTCCTCGTTCTTTGGCAAAAATTACCTCTGCCATTGGTCGCCAGTCGGAAGAAATGAACAATAATTGCGATTTTGGATGTTCGGTGATGATTAGTTCTTCTTTGTTTTCGTTTTCAATTACGAAACGCTTTACGAAACAACGTTCCTTTTCTCCGTCATAATAAATTGCTGAAAGAGGTTTTTCAGGAATCCATTTTTCCATAATCAAAATATTGTCATCGAAATGCAAACTCAGGTCGGGAATAACAGTTTTTACATTGCCATCTTTTGTAGCTAAAAGCAAACGGTCGCTGCCTTTGAAGGCTCCTAGTAGTTTTCCTCTTTCGTCTGTATTTAAGCGTTTTACGATGTCGTCAAACCAAATTTTTCGCGGTTTGAGAGTAGAAACGCCTTTTTCCTTCAGTTCGATGCGTTTGATTGGATATTTTGAAACGAGATTTCCTTTTACGCTACGCCCTTTTATCATCGTATCAGCAAAATCAATGTCCCATTTTAGTTTGCGAATGCTTCCTACCTGACGTAAATTCACGGTAACGATTTCTGCTTCTCCATTCGGATTAGCACTGAAATACAATATTTTAGAGTTTTTGTTGCTTGGGATAAGTTCGTATTCTTTATCGCGAATAACGCCTGTTACGTTAAAACGCTTGATGTATGAAAATCCCGTTTGTCCGTCTTTGTAAATTAGGTTGTAAATGGTGCGTTTGTCGTCTTTTTTGAAAACCGCAGCGTGGATAATATTCTTATCAACGTAAGTTTTGTCGCTGACTTTCACCACTTTCATTATTCCGTTTTCGGTGAAAACAATCACATCATCAATGTCGCTACAATCACCTATGTAATCGTCTTTTTTGAGCGATGTTCCCACAAAACCTTCCGCTTTATTGACGTACAATTTGATATTCCGAACAACTACTTTTGTGGCTTCAATATTGTCAAACGGACGAATTTCGGTTTTGCGTTCTTTTCCTTTTCCGTAAGTTTCTTTCAAACGTTTAAAGTGGTTGATGGCATAATCAATCAGATTTGCTAAATGATTCTTAATCTCCTCAATATCAGCTTCAATTTTTAGCATATTTTCATCTGCTTTGAAGGTGTCGAATTTGGTGATACGAATCATCGGGATTTGCGTCAAACGTTGCAAATGTTCGTTTGTAATTTCTTTGATAAGTTGTTCTTTGAAAGGCTCGAAACGGTTACGCAAATATTGGTAAAGTGTCTCTCTTTCAGAATATAACTTAAAATCAATGTACATTTCTTCTCGGATGAATATTTTTTCCAAAGAAGAAAAATGCCATTGTTCTTCAAGCTCGTGAAGTTCTACTTCCAATTCTTTTTTCAGAAGCTGAACGGTGTTGTCGGTGGAACGTCGCAGGATTTCCGAAACGGTCAAAAAATGCGGTTTGTTGTCCTGAATTACGCACGCAAGCGGAGAGATTGATGTTTCGCAAGCAGTAAAAGCATAGAGAGCATCAATGGTTTTGTCAGGCGAAATGCCAGGTGGTAAATGGATGAGAATATCTACATTTTTGGCAGTATTGTCATCAATTTTTTTGACTTTTATTTTTCCTTTGTCATTGGCTTTCAGGATGGATTCAATAAGCGAACCTGTGGTGGTTGAAAAAGGAATTTCGGTAATACGAAGCGTACTTTTATCCACTTGTGAAATTTTTGCCCGAACCCGAACTCGTCCGCCACGTTGCCCGTCGTTGTAATTGCTTACGTCCATAATTCCCGCAGTTGGAAAATCGGGATAAAGTTCAAAAGGCTGATTTTTCAAATATGAAATAGAAGCGTCAATCAGTTCTAAGAAGTTGTGTGGCAATATTTTAGTAGAAAGACCTACCGCGATTCCTTCCGTTCCTTGTGCCAATAATAAAGGGAATTTCACGGGTAAGTTAACGGGTTCTTTTTCCCGACCGTCGTAACTTACTTGCCATTCGGTCACCTTTGGGCTGAAAACCACATCTAACGCAAATTTGGAAAGCCTTGCCTCAATGTAACGTGAAGCAGCGGCGGCATCTCCTGTGAGGATATTTCCCCAAGCTCCCTGAGTATCAATTAGTAATTCTTTTTGTCCGAGTTGTACCAATGCATCGGAAATACTGGAATCACCGTGCGGGTGAAACTGCATTGTGTGTCCTACAATTTTGGCAACCTTATCCAAATGCCCTTTGTACAATTCCCTCATAGAGTGCATAATGCGACGTTGTACGGGTTTGAATCCGTCTTCTATGGCTGGCACGGCACGTTCCAAAATAACGTAGGAGGCATAGTCCAAAAACCAATTTTGGTACATTCCTGTGATTTTGATGATGCTTTCGCCCGATTGTTGCGGAGTTTGCGGTGTATTTTCTTCGATTGACATAAGGTAAGGATTTTGATAGCTTGCAAATATATGGAAAAATTGGCAAACTTCGGAATTTTGATTTTTGTTTTTAGCTGGGATGTGAAATGCTTAGAAATAAACTTTTGGAAGAATATCAAATGTTTGATTTTTAAGAATTAACCTTTTTAACGATTGCTTTTTGAACAATTATTTCAGAAAGTTAATAAAATACATTTCGGATATATTTTTAACAAATCTATTTTGATAAATTGAAAATAAAATCAAATATTTTTTATGATATAAATGTTAAATTTTGCTTTTTTATCGATTACTATTTTTTATTATCGAAAAATAGTTTTTATATTTGACATATAAAATTGTAATAGTTAAGAATGCTATGAAAGTTTTTTTTATATCTCTATTTTTCCACTTTTTTGTTCAAGCTCAAAATGATAAAACGTTTTATGTTTTAGTGAACCAAACTGAAAAACAGCATTTTGAGTTTAATAAAAAATATTCTGAGAAAGATAAAATATACGTGGTAAAGGTGAAAATTTTTCATAAAGATGAGATTGCGAAAAATAACGTGAAAAATAAGATTGTAAATCAGCCTATTACGAAAAACTATTATGAATTTGAATCTTACGAAAATCCTATTAGGGTAGAATCAATTGATAATCTGCGGGTTTATACTATTGACGACCTTCGCAAGAATTGTTATCCCATAAGTTTAATATGGTCTGATACAAGTTATTCCATAGTGTTTATTGAGAAAATAAAAACAGAATATTATCTGTGGGAAATGACACCAATATATGAGGAGTAAGCCATACTTTTAATTTTTTCAATTATGAAACAAAAACTTTTAATCATAACATTTTTATGCTCTTTTCTCGGGTTTTCACAATCTGAGAAAAGGTTTGTACTTTTGAGTGATATATTTCCTACAAATAGTAAAAGATACACACTCAATACCGAAAAAATGTATGGAATTAAGGCTCAAATAGAACTGTATAATCTTGACCATTATCAAGGATTATTTCTGTTTAGTGTGCTTCCTGATTTGGAAACGGGCGAAAATTGGGAAGAAATTTCTTATGTACTCATAGAAAATGTACTATTCACTGCGGAAGAATTTCAAAAAACTATATTGAACTCCAATGAACTTAAAATTTTCAATAAATATAGGTTAGTGAAAAAGGTTGGAAATAAATTTTTTGTAGCAAAAAATGTGCTTATCGAAAAGTTTAGAGTGCTTGATATTGAGACATCACTTAAAATTTCGGGCAGTAATATTATCAATCTTAAAGACAAAATTATGACTTACCAAGATGTTAAAAAAGCCTATCTGTCTCAAATTAGTGATAATTTTCCGATGGAAGGTTATGCGGACAAATATTCTTGGATAAAAAAAGAGTTTAGAGCGATTTATCTTTCAGAAATAGAACAAAAAAACAACGAAAAAGTATATCGTTTTTGGACTTTTGACGATTGGAATAAAGATTTTGAAAAACAGTATAAACGTTATGACGAAGGAATTAAGAGCACAGAAAGTTACAACTACCATCGTGGCATTGACCGCTTTGCGTATATTGAAGGCAAGGGGATTGTGGGTGGTTCGTATGATTTTTATTTTGACAGAAAACCTGATGGTTTCAAACGTGCTGTACGCCACGATATTATGTGGGCAAAAGAACCTTTCGAGCCTGATAATGAAACAAAAACCTCAAAAAAAATGAATTATCAAAGATAGCCTTGAAAAGGAATGAAAACTTTAATAAAATTAATTTTCTGTTCTTGCGTAAATTACGCAGGCACAGAAAAACTAAAACTACAAATAATGAGAAACAAGTTAATTATAGCACTATTTTTGTTTGCTTTTAAGTCGTATGCACAAATACCGAATAAATCGTTCTTTATAATCATTGATAATAAAGATGGAATTCAAAAAACGGAAAGCAGAAAAGTCAGAGCCAACGACGAAGGTACTGAATTTTATACAGAAAAAACAACCCATTACAAAGAACATCGAGAAATAGAGCTAATCTATGAAAGTGGTAAGACTAATAAAATTCACAAATATTTTTACGTAAACGAACCTGAAAATTGGCAAATTTCTTTCAGATTCAACAATCATTTTAACGGAGGTATTCGCAACAGTTGCATTTTAATGCTTCCGAAAGAAAGATTTAAAGAGATTGTTAAGCGCAAAGAAAATTATTATATAAAGAATTTAGAGAAAATATGGAAAGAAATGAAAGGAGATGCTATTTGGTTGTTTGTAGCTGCGTATAATTATTTTGATCAAAAAAGCTATCAAGGAGATGGTACGTACAGAGATAATGTATTTATGGTTTTTACTTCCGATTTAGAAAAAGATTATATACCCTGCTACGAAGCTGATGTTTTAATAAGTAGTATTGTAGAATATTGTAATTAAAATGAAAATCTTAATCACATTAATTTTCTGCGTTTGTGTAAATTTTATGCAGGCACAAATTAACCCAAGCTCCTTATTTTTGGTAATTCAAAACGGAGATAAAATGATAAAAAAAGAGTCCAGAAAAATAAGAATAGACTCCAATCCTAATGAATTTTATACTGAAGAAATAAAATATTTTAAAAATCATCAGGAGATAAGATTTAGCTACCCAAATGGAACATTTTCTGATTTTTATGAAGCTCATTATGCGAATGAAACTTTAAATTGGCAGGTTACGTTTCGTCATTCTCATATTGATGATGAAAAATCAGCTAACAATTATATCTTGTTACTTCCCAAGAGTATGTTCAAAAGTTATACTCGGAAGGGTAATGTTCATAATTTCAAAGATTTGGAAAGAAAATGGGATGTTATTAACATTGCTGATTTTTCCGTAAAAATGAGAACTAATCATTCAGAATATGTTTATAGACATTTATTTAATGGAAAATTCTCTGAGACCATAAGATATAACATTTTCATAGTCTTCTCTTCCGATTTAGAAAAGGATTATATTCCTTGCTATGAAGTTGATGTTTTAATAAGTACAATTGAAGAAGAATGAAAACACTAATCACACTAATTTTCTGTGCTTGCGTAAATTTTATGCAGGCACAGAAAAACTAAAACCCAAAAATGATGAAAAACACGTTACTCATTACACTATTTTTGTTTACTTTCAAGTTTTCATTTGCCCAAATAGCTACAAACCATCTTTTTATCATTATTGACAATAAGGACGGTATCCAAAAAACAGAGAGTAGAAAATTAAAAGGGAATGATAAAGATGGAGCTTGTATTGAGAAGACAAACATTTACAAAGAACATCGAGAAATAGAGCTAATCTATGAAAGTGGTAAGACTAATAAAATTCACAAATATTTTTACGTAAACGAACCTGAAAATTGGCAAATTTCATTTAGTTTTAATCATTATGCAAACGAAGGCACAATCAATAATTTTATTTTAATGCTTCCAAAGGAACGGTTTGAAGAAATCGCAAGAGAGAGATATTATGCAAACTATTTGGAAACATTATGGTCAAAAATAGACCTTAATACCATCGGACCATTTTACAGAAAATATGAATATTACGACAAGAGAGTTTCGTATGCGAAAGGAGTATATCGAAGCAATGTGTTTATAGTGTTTACCTCTGATTTAGAAAAAGATTATATTCCTTGTTACGAAGTTGATGTTTTAATAAGTACAATTGAAGAAGAATGAAAACACTAATCACACTAATTTTCTGTGCTTGTGTAAGTTTTATGCAAGCACAGAAAAACTAAAACCCAAAAATGATGAAAAACACCTCAATTGTAATCCTAACTCACAGTTGCAGAAGGTTTACTCTGACTGCGGGAAACTAACTCATAGTTGTAAAAGGTTTATTCTGATTGCGGGAAATTAACTCACAATTGCAAAAGGTTTATTCTGTTTGCGAGAAACTAACTCATAGTTGCAAAAGGTTTATTCTGATTGCGGGAGACTTTTACATTATCGTAAAAATTATAAAATCAATGCTGAAATTCAAATTTCTCAGAAGATAATGATTTTTGGCTTGAATTTTGATGAATCGCTGAGGTTGAAATGAAAAAAGCAATGAAAAAGATATTTTTTGTAATTCTGTTTGGTATTCTGACAGCCTTCACGCCTCAAAACGATTTCAGGAAAAAACTTTCCGAAGCCGCTATCAATATTATTAATCCTTCGGTTAGGTATGTTTCTGATTATGTGTCTATTTCATATCCGGGCGGAGATGTGCCAGCAAATACGGGAGTTTGTACTGATGTTGTTATAAGGGCTTATAGGAAATTAAATATCGACCTTCAAAAAGAAGTTCACGAGGATATGAAAAGAAGATTTTCTGCCTATCCAAAAATATGGGGACTTAAAACCACTGATAAGAATATTGACCATCGTCGAGTTCCAAATCTGCAAACTTTCTTCAAAAAACAC